>DATDOV010000058.1:0-21003 GCA_035293105.1 Blastocatellia bacterium | reverse complement strand
ACTGGCCTGACAGAATCACGATAGACCCGAGCCACAAAAACGCCGCGCCGGTCATGCGAACGTTGCGATTGTAGCGATGATCGAGGTAATCCCCGACGGTTAGAAGGTTGTGCTCGCGGGCGACGCTCCAGATTTTCGGGCCGACGGTGAGCGCCAGAATCATCGAGCCGATTCCGGCCGAGCCTACCCACCACCACGCGGACAAGCCGTCGCGGTACCCGAGTCCAGCCGCGCCCACGGTCGAGCCGGCGCCGATGTTGGCCGCGATAAGAGTGACGGCGAGATAGCCTGCCCCAAGGCCGCGACCGGCTACGAAAAAGTCGCTCGAGCCTCGCACGCCTCGGGAGACCAGGGCTCCGAGCGCGATCATCAGGAGTGAGTAGGCGACGAGGACGATCAGGTAGATGTTCATACGGGAAGAACTCGTGGATTACACGAACTCACGCGGATTCTGACCGTCGGAGTTGAGAGAACGCAAGGGGAATCGAGTGCAGGGGAATCGAAAGATAGGTGCGCTTGAGAACGGACTGGCTGGTGATGCGTGTCGCGAGTCAAATCCGGTTTTCGTACAGGTCCGCTATCGGGAAGCAAAGGCCGTAGTCATCCCACAACAGATCGCCGTGCTCCAGCCTGAAGTTTGCGAACTGCTTCGGGTCAAGGTATGCCCGTATCATCGGGTTTCGCGACTCACGAAGAAAGGGCTCGAAGTCGATCACTCGTTCAAACCCGTCGCTGAAGTGGAGTTTCAGTTTGTAGTCCGCAACGCGCTCCACCTGGACTATGTCAACAATTGCGCCTTCCGCGAGAATCACTTGATCCTCCGCGTAATCTTTGTCGGCGTTATCGGCCTGTGAAGTACGAAGTAATCGAGTCTAAACAATCTCATCAGCGAGGTGTTGGGTCAAGGTCCGACCGTCCGACCGAACTTCACCATCTCTGATTTGGTCAGAGGACCTTCTCCCTTTGACCGCGGAGTAAATGATTTCATTGACCCGCCCGATCCAGAGAAGTCGGCCGACACACATCGTCGGCGGGCAAATCCGATATCAGAAAACGACCCTTGCACGCCTTACCGATGATCAGTATCAGCGCTAATCGAGCGTGCCAAACGGTCGCGTGTCTCGCTTTCTCGCCTTCTTGTTGAAAGCCCGCTCACTGAAAAGCCGATTACAAACGAGCGGAAGATTGTCCATTGTTGGCGGGCTTAATCAATAGAATTCGATCTTTTCGTAGGCCTGGCAGATGTGTACAATCGGTCAAGCCGAGTTGTCACAAGGAGGTTTCTTTACGATGCCTGACATAAACAGCAAAGAGTTCATCGACGCGCTCATTCTCCAAGACTGGGAAACCTATGCCGAATTTGCTTACCAAGAGTTTTTGAGGATGGGCAGGGGTGCGATATTCATAGACCTTAATGAAGCGAAAATCAGCATCGGTTCTCAAGGAGAGCAGAGTTTCGAGTTTGATGGCTTCAAGTACTTCTCTATTAACAATCCCGATTTCCTCGGGCAGGAGATTCACGACAAGATTCTAGCCTATAACCCGGCAAGTGAAGTTGTATTCGTTCTTCGGCTTAGGATGCTACCATTATCAAAGCAGGGTGAGTTTGAGATGGCTCCCACTGTCGTCTTTGGCGGCAACGTTAAGGGTAGGCCTTCTCCTAAAGAACTATACGAATCCAGGCATCAAGAGGACACTGCCAGCCAATGAGTTGTGCACACCCCCTTTACAGGGTTCAAGAACCCACGAGTGGAGGAAAGGAAGAGCGGCTTACATTCTGAGAGCTTCCGTTACTCTGCGGCAGGCAGTCTCTATCGACAATGCGTTGAATGATTCAACGATTTTGTTGCGGCTTCGTATCGCGTTTTCCACAAACCGCTTCCGAAGTTCATCGTCTATACCCGCAATGATGTTAGTACCTGTTCCGGCTGCATCTGGAATCGTGCCGGACAACCATCCGAGCGATATCTCATACTTGTCTTTCCAAGTGAATACAGTTTGATTCCCGGATGCCGCTGCGATGAAATCAAAGAAGTATCTCAGACCCTCTTGTAGTGAGCCGAACTTAAAGTTGTTGAAAACTCTTACAGCCATAGTTTCAATCGCAAACGATTTAAATTTAGCGGTACTCGGTAGGTTGTAATTCCAGTACTTCAATAATTTGACCAACGGTTTGAACTTTCCGTCCTGAAACTTGTTCACGGCGGTTGCGTTCTCGGCATGCTTGAGCGGTGAGCTAAGGATCCATTGATTAGCTGAGGAGTCTGGTATGCGAATGAACTGGGCGTTAGTACTGTCCTGAATTGCCGGCACCACGTCAATATCAAGATGGAATAGTTGAAGCCGGACGGATCTCCGTTGACCAACGACGGAGCTGATTGGGTATCGATACCGGATTGCGTTTGCGAAAGAATCTAAGACCGACGTTGGTGTGGGATATGTTGAGGAGCCTAGGAATGCATTGAGGGGGGTCCGCCACGCGGCCGGATTGATGACAAAGATTATGTCCACATCGTCTAAGGGGTATATCGCCGTGTCCCGCGCGTAGCTGCCGCTCAGGTCGCTTCTATCGATACGCGCGGCCATCTGTCCCGTGTTCAGAATTTCTCGTAGATACTTTTGGCTTCTTGCCGCACCGTCTTTTTGCGTCTGAGTAGGCTCGATGCTCCTTATCAGTTCCCAAAGTTGTGTTTCACAAATCGCCATTTCACATTCTCGACAATATGGGCTTAGCCCGAACGAGGACTTGTGCCTGGGCTATCAAGGTAACGGGGAAGTTGACAGGTTGCCACCACCGAAAGTCCTTTAAGATATCTCTTTCCGTGTCTGTCAACCTAACATCGTTACCATTTGGATTGTACGTATAGATTAACAAGGGAACTGGGGGAGATTGTTCCTTCAATATCGCGACTATTCGTTCCAGCCTTTTTCGTCCCTCTTCACTTCCGTCGTATGAAAAGATGACCAAGTCTGGCTCGCCCAATTCCAATTCCTCTACTTTTGTTGGAGTAACCGTTTGAATCTTCCTTAGTCCAGTAGAGTGCAGCGCATCCAACTCCTCTTGGACTTCCTTCTCAGTTTTTGAGAGTACCCAGACCACCGACTGATTCTGGAAAGCTTGGAGGCTCTCGACTCCCGCTCTGACATTTTCAATAGAGGTTCTCAAGACAATGACTTCTGATTCAACGAAGCCTTTTAGTGAGTTCATATCAGTAGTAATGAGGGAGGCCACTTGCTTTTCAAAATGTTCGTCAACGAAGGTTTTGAGTTCTTTTCTCGTCTTTCCAAACTGTGACACGAACAGATATGATGCCACCGCCAAGAGTAATGTGATAGCAGTGCCGATTATTCCCAATACCCAAAGAGTCCGGTCGATCAGCTTGTCAATTCGGGCATAGTATTTTTCTGATTGATCTTCTAATAACTTCCTCTCATGTTCCAAGATTCCCCGATATTCCTGCACTGAGAGTGAAGCGGCGGGATTAGATGAAGTGGGGTCGGTCCGATTCGGCTGTTGTTTCTGTGTGGAGGTTTGTCCAAGGGCGGTGCCGGCACAGAGTCCGACTACGAGAATCGCATAACAAAAGGGCTTCATACTTTTCCTGCTCTCGTCAAAATCCAAGGTTGAGAATATACCCTAGCCTGTGGATAACTGCCATTTATACAAGCACAACCGACTTGGTAAGCAACTAGGCAAGCTGGCTCCCGTAGGTAACGATTAGTCATCGGCACCCTCGGCCAACGAAGCTCCCGCACCCGGAAACGATAGAAGTCGACCGTGGGCCAGTGCATCGGCGAGCATGGATAAAGTGGTCTCATTCCCCGCGGGTTTGGACGGGGCTACAGTTCTCCCGCACTCGGAAGTCCCGCCAGTCCCTTCGCCGCGCGAACCGCGCGCAACACTGCCGCAGCCATCACCTCAGCCGCGACCGCCCCGATCAGCATCACGTTACCCGCTTTGCCCGACTTCCCCGTCGCCAGCGCGAAGATCGTGTCCCCATCAACCGGCGTATGAACCGGGTTGATCGCTCGCGCCAGCCCGTCGTGAGCCATCTGAGCCACCTTGCTCACTTGAGCCTTCGTCAATATCGCATCTGTCGCGATTACGCCGAGCGTGGTCGCGGCTCCCACCTCGTAAGCCGCTCGAAGACCCGCAGCCAACTCGCCCCGTAGTATCGACTGCGCGCTGTTGAGCAACCGCTTGCCGTCCGGGGTCCGGGCTCCGGCAATGACCGCGCCCGTGTGAGGATCGATCACGTCGCCTACCGCGTTGACCGCGACGATTGCACCGACGGTGAAGCCGCCGACTTTGATCGAGGACGTACCGAGCCCGCTCTTCATTGCGCGAATCATCCCAAAGAGCTTTCCGACGGTTGCTCCTGCACCGGCTCCGACGTTGCCTTCGGCTGGGCGGTTCGTGGTCGCCGCCTGGCACGCCTTATAGCCCGCCTCCGCATCGGGCCGAATCTTCTGATCGCCCACGCCGAGATCGAACAAGATCGCCGCCGGCACAATCGGCACCCGCGCTGCGCCGACGCTGTAGCCTACGCGCTTCTCTTCGAGATATCGCATAACCCCCGCCGCGGTCTCGAGCCCGAATGCGCTCCCGCCCGAAAGCATGATCGCATGGACCTGCTCGACCGTGTTGATTGGATTGAGCAACTCGGTATCGCGCGTGCCCGGCGCAGCGCCTCGAACGTCGACGCCGCCCGTCGCGCCTTCTTCGACCAGGACAACTGTGCACCCAGTCGGACGGCGCGAGTCAGTGAAGTGACCGACCTTCACCCCCGCAACGTCGGTGATCGCCCCGCCAATGGCTATGGCATCGCTGCCCTGAGAACGGCCGCGCGCGGTCAGGGCCCCGCCCAGAAGAAGACCCGCACTCCCAACAAACTGTCTTCGTTTCACTGTGCCTCCGTGGTCGCGTAGCAGTGACGTTTTCACCGTAGCCTCGGCAGAGGGCGTTCAGAGTACCGACTTCAGTCGGGTCGTTTCGCAGGGCTCAGCACAGAGGCGAGACAAAGACCCGACTGAAGTCGGTACTCTGAACACCCTCATTCAAGCGGTCTCAACGCCGTCAGCGCCATAACCTTGCACGACGCGATCAGATGTTCGATCTCGCAGTATTCGTCGGGCTGATGCGCGAGCGCCAGTATCCCGGGCCCGTACGCAATGCATTGCTCAATGCCGGCCAGCCGCGCGAAGTGCTTCTGATCGTAAGTGCCCGGGCTGGCGATCAGCGCCGCGTCCCATCCCGTGACTTCGCGGATGCTGCTTGCGGTTGCCCTTACCACAGGCGCGTCGGGCTCGGTCATCGTCGGGTGGACGATCATCAGGTCCTTCAGCTCGTAATCGAAGTCGTCGTCGCCCGCGCGCATCTCTTCGAGCACCTCGACGATCTCGCCGCGCACGTCCGAAAAATCCTCTTCGATGATAAAGCGCCGGTCGAAGATCGCCCTGCACGCGTCGGCGACGCAGGGCGTCTGCGGTTCGTCGACCGACTGGCCTCCGGCGATCGAGTTGATGTTGATCGACGCTCGCCTTGCGTCGCGAGGCTCGATGGGCATCGCGCTAATCCGCTCGGCGTGCTTTGGCTTGAGATGTGATTCGATCCGGCTGATGAATCGAGCCTGGCGGTCTATCGCGCTGGCGCCGAGGAACGGCATGCTGCCGTGCGCGATGCGGCCTCGCGTTTCGACCTCGAACCAGTAGACGCCGCGATGGCCCAGACAAACGCGGTTGAAACCCAGCGGCTCGGTGATGATGACGTAGTCGGTCGACGCACGTTTGACGCAGCCGCGCTCAACCAGATAATCCACGCCGGCCAACCCGCCGCTCTCTTCGTCGACGGTCGCGCTTTGGACCACGGCGCCGTTCAGCTTCAGGCTCACCCGCTTGATTGCTTCGATGGCGAACAGCGAAGCAGCAATCCCGGCTTTCTGGTCGGTCGCGCCCCGCCCGTAGATCCGGCCTTCTTTGATCACCGCCGCGAACGGGTCGAGAGTCCAGCCGCCGCCTGGGGGAACGACGTCGACGTGTCCGTTAAAGTGCAATGTCCGCCCCGGACCATGCCCGCTCAGTTGTCCGATCACATTGACTCGAGGGAATTGCGCGGTATGCTCCGGGCCATCGGTGGCAGTAACGAATCTAACTTCGTAGCCGAACTGCTGCATGAGTCCGCCAATCGCGTCGGCGCACTCGGCGTAGTGTTCTCCGGGCGGATTGACGCTCGGTATGCGGACGATCGACTGAACAAACGCGACCATCTCATCGGCGAGGCGATCGACTTCAGCGCACACGGCGTTTTGATCCGCTGTCGGCATGGTTGGTACGGCCACGTGAATTGTATACGAGCGGGAAGGCGCGATGAAGCGATGGGAGACGCGTGCAAGGCCGGGGCGTTCGGAATCCCCGCTCGAGCCGTGTTTCCTGGGTTGATGCCCGCGGAAGCTGCCGGAATAGCGAGGCGCTTCTTCGTAGTGACGAATTCACTCGTCGTTGTTGGGAGAATGAACTGAAATTAATGGGCAAGGTCAGGGAGAGACTCAAGCCGAGACCGACGAAACCTCGGAATGGGATCGTCGCGTCCATTGGAGCGCGGTTCTCCGCGTCAGAACGCCTTCTGCGGTGTTGGCGGCTTCGCGGGCGGCGGCGTTGGCTGCGGCTGCGGGGGCGGTTGTGGATTGTGAACCGCGTTGTAGTAGTCTTCGATCTCTTTTCGAACCTCGCCGTATGGTTTGTCGATCGGTTTGTTCGCCTTGTCGCGCCACCCTTTGACGATCTCGCCGTCGATCAGAAACTGGCCGAACTGAAAGTTCACCGTGTGATAGAGGCTTCCTTCGGGTTCGAGAAAGACGAGCATCTCCTGGCCTGCAGTGTAGTTGTCTTCCGCGCATTGCACATTCGACCGCGCGAGCACGTTGACCTCTTTTAGCGTGAAGTCGCCGACGATCACATCGGACGGTCGCACGACGGCGAGCTGGCTGTACGAGCCTCGATAGTTGGCTTTGCCGGCTTTGAACACCTTGACGCGTGCGATGAAGCTGGCGCTGCGGGTCAATTCGTCAACGGGCGTGATGCGCAGGCAGTTGCGCGACTGCGCCCCCCCTGGAAGGACTAACAGGGGCAGCGCGATTATCAAAGCTAGCTTATTCATGTATGGCCAAGTAGCTCCTCACAAGTTGTCTATGCTACCACACGCGGCTTGGGGCGGGAAAGTTCCAATTCCCGAAGCGTCTTTGTGTCTGTCGACTGAACGTATCACCGCTTGGTATCGCAGCAGCGGTTAGAGTTCGTCTGAGCGTGACGCCGCTGATTGGCGTGCGCGGCGGCGAAAAAACACGGCCGCAATCCACACGAGAATGATGCCCGCAACTCCAATGAAAACCCCGAGACTGTGCCGCTTGATTATCTGAAATGCTTCCTCGCCAAACCTGACTGCGAGCCATCCTTCGATCAAGAACCGCGCCGCTCGCCCGACCAAGATCGCGGTCACGAATCGAGAGAGTTTCAGTCGAAAAACGCCCGCCGATAATACGAAAGCCTTGAACGGAAAAGGCGGAGGCAGAACGGCCGGCACCATCACCGCGAGCATATCGTACCGGCCAAGAAGGTTCTCGATTCGCTCCCGCCGCTCCGGGCTGACCCGCCGCAGCGCGCTCGAACCTGCGCGGCGAGCAAGCAGGTACAGGAACGCACATCCAATCGTCGAGCCTACCGTCGCCGCAAGCGCGTACAGCGGCATGAGCGAGGGCCGTTTCCAACTCAACGTGATCATGACGAGGTCGGGCCCGGCGGGGAGCGGCACGAGCGCCGAGTCGAGCAGGGCGATCCCAAACAAGCCGATCGCGCCAAACGCAATAAGCCACGCTCCAAGATCCGCGAGCCTATCCTTGACGCCCGCGATGACGCTCGCGAAGGAGGCGGCAATTGGAACGAAAGCCGAAAATACACACAGCGGCGCGGGAGCAGGCTTGAACGAAGGGCGCTCGTTCAACTCAACAATCCGGCTGCGGCTTTCGCGACAGGATTCGCCGGCCGACGGCGCCGGTGGTTCGAGATCGGTTCCTCCATCCTTCGCGTCTTGCACGTCGATCTTTATTCTCTCGTCTTGTCCTCTGTCGCGATCTCCGCGCCGGGATAGTAGAACTTCAGTATGTCGCGATACCCGCGCCCGGCTGCGGCTTGAGCCGAGGCGCCCGCCTCGCATAGTCCCACCTGACTGCCAAATCCTCTGCCGCCAAAGACGAACACGCGGCCACGCTTCTCGATCGTAAAGCTGGGACTCAACACGGTGTTCCATCCCAATCGGCGGCCGATCGCGCTGCGGAACTCATCGGCAGACAGCTCGGTTCGGCGAAGGTCCGATATGACGACGCGGGCGACGAAGTTCCCGGAGCCGCCCGTTTGAGCGTCGATGCGGGCCTCTGGTGACAGGCGATAACCCGTCGCAACGCTGATCGCCGCGAGCACCGAAGCTACGCTCGCGGAGCGCTCCCACTTGAAGAAGCGCGACGCTTCACACCACTGGCATGCGATTCGCCTGTAGTTGTATCCGCTGGTGGTCTTTCCGCCCCACACCATCTCTGGGGTCGCCGACAAGCCGCCGCAGACCGCGGTGTAAAAGCCTTCGATGGGTTTTCCGGAGAGGCTCAAGTACTCACCGCCTGTTGCGGCAACCGCCGTAGCGACTGCCGGCGACGCAGTCTGAGCGGAGAGGTCCGACTCACCGCGATAGAGCTGGCAATGAGTAGTGTCGCAGAAGTCGAATCCCTCATCAGCATGCCGGCCGGAGTGAAAGAGCATATAGGTCCGCGCGGTTACCGCGAGTGCTTTGATGGCTTCAGTTGGTTTGCTGCCCGCCAGTTCCGCTGCGACCACAGACGCAACTGCGGACTCGCGCCCGGTCGACAGCGCTATCGTGAGTCGGGGGCGAGCGGTGTTTCGCGCGGGAAAGACTGACAACTCGCCGCGCACCTCACGCCGGATTTTGCCGGGTATGGCCAACTCGAGAGACGCGGAGCCTTGCGGGACAAGCCGCACTACAGAGGCGTTGACCGACTGTGCGGCGTTGCCTGAGGAATCGACGACGGTGATGTTGAGGCGGTTGCCCGTCACGCGAATTCGCACGACATCGCCAGGCGCGATATGGCGCGCGACGCCTGGAACCGAGCTGTCGAGCAGCGCTCCTTCGCCCGATGCGATCCGAACGTTGACGGCTTCCGGTTTGAATAAGGAAAAGAGACCGATATCGACCTTGGGACTCTGACCCGCCGTCATGAATGACAGGGCCAGCAGTGAGGTCTGAAGTATCGGTAATAACATCGACTCTCAATTCTCGATGGCTTTAAGTGGAGCTGTCGTCAATCCGTTGTCGCTCGCTTCGGCGGCGGCGGCCTTTTCGGCTTCCTCGACTGCGAACATCTCGCCATACTGATCGCGATAGGGATCGATCAGAGCGCCGCCCTCTTCCTTGGTGAAGGTGAGTTTCGACGCCGCCGGATCGAAGTCGATCACGACCAGATCTCCCGTCGCGACCTGTTGAGTGGCAACCAGGTTCGATATCGGATACACGAGGAATCGCTCAATTGCCCGCTTCAGGTGGCGGGCCCCGTATTTGAAATCGATTCCTTCATCCAGCAGGAACTTCTTCGCCGGGTCGGTGCACCTGAAGACGAACTTCTCGCCTACTCCACGCATGATGCGGGTCTGCACCTGCCCGAGCTCGAGCTCGAGGATTTGCTTGAGGTGGTACTCCCTCAAGCTTCGGAAGACGACGACCTTGTCGATTCGATTCATGAATTCGGGCGAGAACTTCCGCTTGGCCGCTTCGGACGCGGCGCGGTAGATCTTGTGGTCAACCTCATCGCCGATCATCCCTCTGCCGCGCGCCGGCGCAAACCCAATCGAACCGGTTATCAGCTCGCTCATCTCCTTTGCGCCCAGGTTCGACGTCAGGAAGATCATGCAGCGCGAGAAGTCGACTTTTCGATTGTCGCCCAGAGTGAGTGTGGCTTTGTCGAGGATTCCAAGCAACAACTGCCAGAGCGCGTCCGACGCCTTCTCGATCTCGTCGAACAGCACGAAGGTGAGCTTGTCGCGCTCGGTGTGATACTTGTCGAGGTTTTCCTGCGTGAGCATCGGCGCGGTCTCGCGATGGCCGAGGTAGCCGGGCGGCGATCCGATGAGCTTGGCGATCTCGTGCGAGTGCTGGAACTCGGCGCAATCGACTTTCACGACTGCGTTGGTGTCTGAGAAGAGCACTTCGGCGGCGGCTTCAATGACGCGGGTTTTGCCCGAGCCGGTTGGTCCCAGAAACAGCATCGTGCCGATCGGCCTGCCGGGATTCTGCATTCCGGCTAGGAAAATCTGAAACAGTCCCGCGATCCGGCGCACGGCTCGCTCCTGGCCGACGATGAGCGCGGTCAGTTTGTTTTCGAACTCCTGCGCGCGGGGGCTTTTCAGTTCAGGATTGAGAGGGATTCCCCCGTGTGTGCTTTCCCGTGTCTCGTGCACTTTCGTTACTCCATGTTCAAACAGAAAGGCTCGCGGTTTGGGACTCACGTCTTCGATACTCTGAGCCTCTCCCGTTTCGCTAACAACCCATCGAACCCAAAGACCTAACAATGAAGATGCTACAAGTATCTTCGTGTGTCAGAGATTATATCTTGGCCTCGCGAGGGCCGCCACGCTCGCACGCAAACGGGGATGCGTAACTTACCGGGACTTTTATTCCAACCTCTCGTGTTTGTCAAGAACATAATTCCGCAGAGATTTATTCCGTAGCCGGGACCTGAGCATTTGTCATACGCGCGCGGCCGAGAGGCGACGCTCGAAGGCTATGCCGCGTGCCCACGCCGTTCTCGCTCTACGCTCTACCTACACCACGACTTCTGAGAGAGCACGCCGACGTGATAAGCTGCAATCCCGAGGGGCGTGGTGATCTACAACAGTGTCGCGGAGATCTTGGAGGCGATAGAGGGAACTCGGAGCCGAATCTACGAGCGGGTGGAGGGCTTGAGTGACGAGCAGGCAAAGTTCCGTCCGTCACCGGAGAAGTGGTCCGTCGCCGACCTGATCGAACACCTCGGCATGACCGAAGCATCCCTGGTCGTTCGCATAAGCCACGTGATCTCCGAGATCGAAGCGGCGACCGCGCAGCCCGGCGCAAGATTCCAAATGAAGCCCTTTTCACTTGACGAATTGACCGCGCGCGCGAGGAACGAAAAGTTCACCGCGCCCGAGAGGGTTCGGCCGCGCGGCAGATCGGTCGCAGAGTCGATTGGAGGGCTTCGACGTTCGCGGGAGAAGTTGCCAGCGCTGCGGCCGCGGATCGAAGCGCTCGATCTTTCGGAAGCGCGATTTCCACATCCGGCATTCGGCCCGCTCAACATCTATCAATGGCTTGCTTTCATCGGCCTCCACGAGGGCAGGCACCTTTCGCAAGCCGAGATGGTCGTGTCGTCGCCAGGGTTTCCTTCGTGACGGCCAACGGTACGGGGACCTGCATGCGTTGGTTACTAGCGATTCTCGTGAGCCTGCAACTTTCAGCGCCGGGCATGGAGGCGATTCCGACGTCGCCAACACAACCGGCGGTCGGCTTGCAATCTAGCCGCGCCAGTTGGTCGCCGCCGAAATCCTATTGCGGTTATGAACCCCGAGGCGACGCGAATGCCCGGGAAGACCACTTTAGGAGCTTGGTCAGAGCGCGCAACGCCATCACCAACGCCCAGCCTCGAGTCACCGATGTCGGGGACATAGCGGCCATCGAGGACAACGGCACGCTCGTGATCCCGCCTAACAAGTTCGATCTGGCGAAACGATCTCTCGTATTCACCCCGAGCGTGGAGGGATACGCGGTCGCCGGCGGGAATCTCGAGTTCAACGCGGACTTCGGGTCGAGGTTGAGCAACTTTGTCGGCGTCGATGGCATGCCTGGAAACGAGGATGACGGATACGAACGCGTACCGTTGCAAGGCGCAGAATTCCCATTCTACGGACAGCCGCGGGATGCGATCTTTGTCGGGACGAACGGGTACATAACGTTTGAAAAGGGTGACACGAGCCCACGGCCGTCTGCATCAGCGCTTACGACGGACTCGGCGCGCATTGCGCCGCTGTGGGCGGACCTCGACGCTAGCGAAAAAGGGAGTATCTACTACACCCGCACCAACGACCGCCACATCATCACGTGGAACACGGTTCCGCAGTTCGGACGCTCGGGGACCTCGACGTTCCAGGTTGTGCTCTACGATGACGGACGGATCGGCTTCATCTATGAGAAGGTCAAAGCGCGGACCGTCCTTGTGGGACTTTCGCCGGGCGGGTTCGAAGGCCCATTCCCGGCGCCCTTCTCTGTGGATTTCTCGATGCCCTCCGATGATCACTTCAACGGGACTTTCTACGAATTCTTCGCGAAAGAGAAGCGGCTCGACGTGCCGGCCGTCCTGCGGGCGTTCTATTCTGCGCACGGGGACATCTTTGACACGGTTTACATCTGGACTGATTTCGACTTCGACAACGGAGAAGGGTTCGCTCATTTTTTCAACGTTCGAAACGACATCAAGGGGATCGGGCTGCCGCTGTTTGACCGGGGTCGTTTGTATGGAAGCGCCGCACGATTGTCTTCGCTTGCGACGATGGGGAATATCGAAAGTGACTGGCCGGATGATCCGCAGGCCAACGCTGCGGGGCTCATCTCGGCGGTCGGCATAGTCTGTCACGAGCAGGGACACCGGTGGCTGGCCTACGTTCATTTCGAGGACGGCCGCCGCACGAGAGACGACCTGTTGGGGCGGCAGAATTCACACTGGAGCTTCCTCGTCGATACGCGGACGAATTCGCAAGGCAGCTTGTCGTCGCTGATGGAAGGGAACGCCTGGCGTGACAATGGCAACGGCTCGTTCACGACCTCGGAATCGGCGGTCAATTACTTCACCGAGCTTGACCAGTACTTGATGGGCCTACGCGGCGCCGACGAGGTCAGCGAGATTTCGTATCTGGCAGTGGACGACGACGGTCTCACCCAACTACTGCGCGACAAGTCGCCTCAGTCAGGCATCACGATCGCCGCCCGCAAGAAGACGACTTCGGTCGCGAAGATAATTGCTCGCGAGGGGCCACGCGAGCCCGACGTTGCAAACTCCCCAAAGAGCTTCCGGATTGGGTTTGTTTTGCTCAGCGAGCAGGGGTCGTCTCCATCGAGTGCGACTATCGCGAAGCTCGACCGGTACCGGGGAGCGTTGGTTCGCTACTTCTCGGTCGCGACCGGCCGGCGCGGGTCGCTTGACAGCTCGTTGAGATGATCCGCCAAAAGAAAAACCCGCAGCCACGCTCGACACGTAACTGCGGCCCCGTTTGTTTGCACGACTCAAGCCCTTGCCTTGGCCCTTACGGGATACTTGGGCGAATCGGCAACTCGCCGGACGCGGCTGACGATCCGCAGCGCTACTCGCTGGCGGCCGAATAACATCGCTTCCTCGTAGGACGGGACATAGATATCCACGCGGCGGCCCTTGATCATTCCGCCCGTGTCTTTCACCGTATAAGTCCCTGTATATTTTCCCGCCCTTATGTGCACGACCGTTCCGATTGGCAGCACGCGAGGGTCTGCTGCGATGATCCCGGGGCGTGTGAACTCGCCCGACGCCGTGCGACCCTTGAGGGAGTATGCGGTCGCGTGAAACTCCTCGGAGCCGCTCTCGGTATCTTCATAAGTCAGCGACTCAGCGAGGCGCTTGTCGAGTTCAATGCTCTTCAATTGGACCTCCGGCGCGTCAGACGTTGACTTGGATTGGTCGCCGCTGCCGTGGCTTGAGCTGTCAGTGTCTGCCTTCTTTCCAGCGGCCTTCGAATCCTGCACCCGCCTCGCGCTGAAGTAAGATGGCCCACCCGCGGCGAGCGCTGAGTCCGTCCTTTCGTCAACTGCGTATCCAACGACCATGAGGGCTACGACGGAAACAACCGAGGAGAGATTAGCTATTCTCCTGTTCGCAAATCGATTCATTCATTCCTCCTGCTATCGGGTTAATAACTCATGCCGCCGGTCGGAGCGAGTCCCACCTCACTTCGTTTGTCGTGATCCTAAGGGCCGGGCGACACGCTTCCATGCGAGTCGGCATGGTATCACCCTGAGTTCTTATGATTCGTCGTCGGTCAAGCAGTTCCAGGCTTCGCATGCTCCAACTAATGTCGTTACTCGCAAGGCGCAAGAGCTTATGCGGACTTCTTGCGATTATCTTACAAAGCGCAAGTGTTGATAATCATCTGATCCCGATCCCGCGCTTAGCCGCCATTCGAGTGTGAACGCCGCGCCGGTCTGGTAACATCACGCCTGCCCATGAAGACTGAGATCAACGGAATCAACATTGACTACCGGGACGAGGGAGACGGACTCCCGATTGTCTTCATTCACGCCTTCCCTCTCAACCAAAGCATGTGGGACGAGCAGGTCGCGACGCTCAGTGCGGACTTCCGTACGATCACGCTGGACTTGCGCGGCTTCGGCAAGTCCGACGCACCGGAAGGGTCGTACTCGATGGACCAAATGGCAGCCGATGTTCACGGGCTGATGTCGGCGCTTTCGATCGAGAGTGCGGTGCTGGTTGGCCTGTCGATGGGCGGCTACATTTCGCTTGCCTTCCAGCGCAACTATCCGGAGTCAGTGCGTGCGATGGTATTGGCGAACACGCGCGCGGGGATCGACACCTCGGAGGGACGCGGCCGCCGAATGAAGTCCGCAGAGAAGGCCGAGCGGGAAGGCGTCAAGGCCATTGCTGATGATATGGTCGCGGCGTTTTATCCGGCGTCACGAGTCGGCACACGTCGTGAGGTTGTAGCGCGCGTGCGTTTGATGATCGAAGGCAATTCGCCTCGGGGAATCGCCGCGGCGCAACGCGGTATGGCGCAGCGCATGGACTCGACACCGGTCCTGCCGCGCCTCGCGTGCCCTGTGCTGCTGATCGCCGGCGCGGTCGATGAACTCACGCCTATCGAAGAAGCAGAAGTGCTGCGCTCCGGGATTCGGCGCTCCGGCTTGCGATTGATCGACAACGCGGGTCACCTGTCGAATCTCGACCAGCCGGAGGCATTCAACGCCGCAGTGCGCGAGTTTCTTGGCAGCCTCGAGTGGAGACCGTGACCGGTCCTTGTTGCGAGCTTTCGTTTCCGGTATCGACTCTCGTCATTTTCTTGTGGACAGCAAGTGAAGGTTGGCATAGAATCCGGTCGCATCTTCGGGGGTTCGGCCGGAGCGCAAACTCCAACGCCGGCTAATGGGCACGCTCCGACTCCGATCCCGATTTAGGCCGCCCAGATTCTGAGGAACGAACCGAAACGGTTCTCCACCATCAGAACACTTCTCGGAAACTTCGCACCGCCGGGCCGGTCGGAAGTTGCCGGCGGCGATCTTAGAATGTTCCACACAAAGGAGAATTCGGTTATGAAGAGATCACTTGCGCTGGGAATCCTCACGGTCGCCCTGGCCTTCGCTTGCAAGTCTAAGGACGGCCTCAGCGCGAACGGCAACAACAGCCTAAGCAAGAATGCCAATGAGAGTGCGGCTCTGATTGAAAAGGACGTAACAATCACCATTACCGACGACCCCGCGAATCCCGGCAAGTGCAAGATCGCGCTTCCGGTTCCGGATCCAGTGAAGCTCAAGAGGAATCAGGATAAGGTCAAGTGGTGCATTGTGTACAACTGCCGGGCAAAAGGGGCGACGGTAACGCTGGACAACTTCCAGAACACCGGTGATCCTGCGATCAAGAATCCGTTCGGCGATAACTCCGACGCGGACAACCGATTCGTCTTCTCCGGTCTGGATCCGGGGAAGAAGGACTGCGATAAGTCGAGCAAGCTCGCGACAGGAGCAATCGCACTCTACAAGTATCGGATCAGAGTTACGGGTCCCGGCGGTGAACTCCTGGGTGAGCTTGATCCGGGAGTCGAGATCGGCCCTTGATTGACGGCCCTTCTAAAGACCGCTCTCGCACTTAGGCGGAGCGAAAAGAACTTTGTACTCGTTTAACTCGCGAAGCACTTCGAGGTCGGGATCGCGCTGCGCATCCGCCCGGCTGTAGCCGTGACTCAGCGCGTCGCTGAGGTAGGCGACCGCCTCCGCGTGCCGCCCGCTCAGCGCGTTCACGACTGCCCGCTGATACTTAATAGTTGTATTGTGCGGTTCGAGCGCGATCGCGCGCTCGGCGGCGTCGTGCGCGTCGCGGCTGTTTTGGAGCTTCGCCTGATAAACGGCAAGCCGGCCGAGCATTTCAGCGTTGGTCGCATTGATGCTCAGGTTCTCGCGCAAGAGGTCTACCGCCAGCTTCAATTGCTCCTCCGCCTCTGCGTGCCTTCCGACCCGCGAGTAGGCGTCGCTCAGGTTCCGATGCAGGTTGTCATTCCGCGGGTTTAGATCTATGCCCGCGCGATAGGCGGTTATCGCGTCTTCATAGCGGCCGAGGTAGAAATAGCAAGTCCCGAGGTTCGAGTAGGACCTGTCGTTCTCGTATATCCCGATCGCCCGCTCGTGCATGCTGATCGCGTCCTCGTACCGGCCAAGAAGCAGGTACATGACGCCCAGAGTGTCGTAGCCTCTGTAGTTGTCCGGTTGAATCGAGACTACCCGGCGAAATTGCTCGGCCGCATCCTGATACCTGCCGAAGGTGTAGTAACAGATCCCCAGAAGATTGTAGTTGTCCCAGCAGCCGGGACGGATCTCGATCGCCTTCTCAAAGTAGGCAGTGGCGGCCGCCAGGTCGCCCTTCTGCATGAAGCATCGTCCCAGCCATCTATGAGCATCGTCGTTGAGCGGCTGAAGCTCGGTCGCGCGGTCGAATTCTTCGATGGCCCGGTCTATCCTGCCCGTCCCGTTATACACGATGCCCAGTGATATCCGAACCTGCGCCTGCAGGGGGTCGAGAACCAGAGCTCTGTCGCTTGCCGTAATGGCGCGCTCCACCCACTCGGCTTCGCGCGTGTCCTGGTACTTGAGCCAGTACGCTTCGCCCAATCCCGCTTGAGCCAATGCGAAGTCGTTATCCAGTCTCAGCGCTGCATCGAACATCTGAATCGCTGCGTCGATGTTCTCCCGAACGTCGCGCCGTTCGAGATGGACCCGGCCCTTCGAGTAGAGTTCGAACGCCTCGATGTTCGTTGTACCGGACCGGGCTAATATGTCGCGCACCTCCGTAGAGATGCCGACCTTCAGCGCCGCGGCGACGCCTTCGCAGACGGCGTCTTGCATGCTGAAAAGGTCTTCCTCGTCTCCGCGATACTGGTCGCCCCAGATCACGCGGCCGCTCTCGGCATCGGTCAGCCGGGCCATAACGCCAAGCATTCCGCCGGAGCGCATCACCTCCCCTTCGAGGACGATCGTCGCGCCCAACTCGCGCGCCAGCTCATGCGCTCCTTTTCCGCTGTCTCCCACCCGTCCCGCCCCTGCCGACTTCGACAATACCGACAGGCCCGGGATCTTCGCCAGGTCGGTCGTTATCGCGTAAGCAAGCCCGACGCCGATGAATGAACTCTCGTCCTGACCGCCGACGGCCTCGAGCGGCAACACTAGGATCGTGTGTGCAGACCTGGGTGCGCCGCCGTATGCCGGACGTGATTCGCCGGTCCGAGTGAGCCTATCGGAGAGATCGTCAGCCAGAGGCGGGAACTTGAGCGTTAGTTCGTCGGAATCGCCGAGCTGCCGCCCGAGCCGGTGCATGATTTCCTCGAGCTGCTCCATCAAATCGGTGACAGACGAAGGGCGATTCTTGGCGTCTTTCTCCAGGGCCTTGACCGCAAGGTCGGCTAGGCCGCGCGGCGTTCCGGAAGGCAGCGAGGCGATGTACTTGGGCTCGTCCTTGAGGATTGACGCGGCAAGGTCGAAGGAGTTGGATCCCGAAAACGGAAGGCGCCCCGTGAGCATTTCATAGAGGACGACGCCGAACGAGAAGATGTCTGTCCGCTCATCGAGCGGTCCGTCCTTCAACTGTTCGGGCGACATGTACTTAACTGTGCCGATCACGGCGCCCGCCTCTGTGAGGCTCGCCGGTGCGCTCGGATGTTCGAGATCGAGATTCATCTCGCGTATAGGTTTGGCCAGGCCGAAATCGAGCAGCTTAACCAGGCCGCGGTCATTGAGGATTATGTTCTCAGGCTTGATATCGCGATGGATTACGCCATGCGCGTGCGCGGCGCTGAGCGCGTCGCAAATCTGAATCGAGATATCAACAATCATACGGGGCGTCAGCGCCCGCGCGTCGATCAGCTCGCGGAGACTTCGGCCCGGTATGTATTCCATGACGATGTAAGACTGCTCGGCCGTCTCGCCTATCTCGTGAACTGTTACGATGTGGGGGTTGTTGATTTGCGATGCTAGACGGGCCTCGCGCAGGAATCGAATCTCTTCACTCGCCGAATGGCTGCGCTGCCGTTTCATCACTTTGATCGCAACCGTCCTGAGCAGCGTAAGGTCCTCAGCCTTGTATACGTCGCCCATTCCGCCGGCGCCGAGTTTTGCGATGATTTTGTATCTGGAATGAGGTCCGAGCACGATCTCCACACGCATTCGACGGCAAGTCACCGGGCCCAGGTCGTGGAATAGCGCCTCTCCCGATTGCGAATCCCGCTCATTATATCCTCAATTTCAGCCGTCGACCATTTGTTGTCTTGCTTGGCAAGGTCCATGGCTGCCGTTACACTCTAGCCCTGGATGAACTGGGGAATTCATGTACGAGTGGCAGGCGCAAGCAAGGCGGTTTCATATTAGCGAGGCGAGCCGGGAAGCCGAGTACCACGTCATCGAGGAGATGCAGAAGGAAGTTTGGGGTTTCAACGACCTCGATGCCATCCCGATGGCGCACTTGGTCGCGGCGCAGCACGCCGGTGGTATGGTGCTGTGCGCCTACGAGGGGACGAGAATGATCGGCTTCGCCTACGGCTTTCCTGCTCACGAAGGCGGCCGCAGCTCTATTCACTCCCACATGCTTGCCGTGATGCCGGACTGCCGGAACCTTCAGGTCGGATTCCATCTGAAGCTCGCCCAGCGAGAGCGCGCGCTAGAGAGTGGCCTCGACGAAATCACTTGGACATTCGACCCGCTCCAGAGCCTGAACGCTCATCTCAATGTCGGAAAACTAGGAGTGATCTCCGATCGCTACATAGTCAATTTCTACGGAGAGGCAACCTCGAGTCCGCTCCATCAGGGATTCGGTACGGACCGGCTTTGGGTGCGGTGGCTCCTTGAGAGCGAGAACGTGAGGCAGCGCCTCCGCGGTGGCGCCCGACGCGGCAGCCATGACGTTGCTGCTACACTCCGGGGACCGCATCTCGTTCTGGCTGATGGTGACCAACCGCGGCTTGGAGATCTCGACGGTGGAGTGCAAGCGGACCGCTGCTTCATAGGGATTCCCTACAACATAAACCTGTTGAAAGAACGCGACCGCGAGCTCGGCGCGGCGTGGCGCTCTATCACGCGCCGGGCGTTCCTCGCGGCACTTGACGCCGGATTCATGATTCAAGATTTTCTTGTCGCACGTGATCAAGAAACGGTTGGCGGCTTGTATGTGCTTGTCAAATAATTGTTATTGTTAATATGACAAATACGACTATCTGTTCTGCTGTTCAACGCATCAAATCGCTTTCCAATTCGCTATATTGCGTAATTCTTGGCAGCGGGGCCGTCCAGACGCGGCCTTCCCTGTTGGTGTTGGCCACGCTGTTGACGGTCGGATTGTGGACGGGCGGCGGGATAGGAGCCAAAGGGCCGGCGTCGTTGGAAGAGGAGGAGGTCGCGCTCGAACAGCGGATCACGAATTCTGATCAGGGCCTATTCAGGTTTGGGTGGCAATACCTCACGGACAATGCGATTGGTGTCGGCGTTGCGATCGACGCGACTCATATATATCTGCCGCTCGCACGGGGTCGCGTTGTATGCCTCGACCGAGAAGGCGGGTCATTAGTCTGGTCTACCGAGTTGGGCGGCATCATCAGTTCGGCGCCAGTCAGCGGCGACGGAGTTCTCTACGTCGCGACCAATGATGCCATCGGAGCCCAGGGCGAGCCGGGCGCGACGCTCCGGGCGCTGGACAAGCAGACCGGTCTGACTATCTGGACGCACCGGTACAGTCGCAGTTTCTCATCGCCCGTTGAACTGGGCAACCACCGGATGTATGCAGGGAGTTCCGACGGCAGATTCTACGCTCTGGCCCCTGATAGCGGTGAAGTGCAGTGGCGAGTCGAGACGCAGGGTGTCGTAAGAGGCCGTGCGATGTCCACCCCCCGCGAGGTCTGTTTTGGCAGCGACGACGGCGCTCTTCGGTGCGTCGAGCCTCAGCGCGGCGAGATGGTATGGAAGTACCAAACTTCGGGGAGCATTGTCGGGGCGCCCACCTCGGACAGCCGGGCGATCTATTTCGGGTCCGGCGATGGCTATGTCTACTCAGTCGACCTGAAAACTCGGAGACTTCGATGGCGATCTCGCGCGGGGGCAGGAATCGAAACCTCACCCGCCCTGACTGAGGGCCGTCTGCTGGTGGCTTCTCTCGACAACTTTGTCTACGCGCTGTCGCCCGCTACGGGCGACCGTCTTTGGAAGCGGCGGTTTCCGGGACGAATTGCCGGCGAACCGATGCTCGATTCGGCAATCGCTTTGGTCGCGCAGCTCCGCGGTGATTACGTCGCCATACTGTCGTGTTCGGACGGCAGCCCGGTAAACTACTTTCGTCTAGCGGCGGGATTTGAGATTGTCGCAGGCCCGGTTTTGTCCAACGACCTGCTTGCGGTTCCCACGAACAAGGGACTTGTAGTTACGCGACTTGATCGAATTGGGAATCGCGATCTGGATTAGGCCGTCGAGCATCGCGATCCGGGGGGTTAGCCCGGATTTCTCACAAATAGATGAATGGGAACTCCCTTTCCGAGCGTATCAGTTGTTATGAAGAAACTTAGCGCAGGAAAGGGAGTTCAAGTGAACCAGACAGAGTGTAAGAATGAAGTGTACAGATTTCAAGCTGT
>DATDOV010000057.1:0-97357 GCA_035293105.1 Blastocatellia bacterium | reverse complement strand
GATCTGCTGGCGGATTTCGGGGACGCAGCGCGGGCAGAGCGAATCGGTGGTGCGCGGCCAGCCGAGGGGCGGCTTGGTCTTCTGGTATGACTTCGCGAGCGGCACATCGGACCACTTAGGTTGGAATGAGGGGTTAGGCTTAATGCGATTGAGCCTCTCGAATACCCCCCACGCTCCCGCTGCTACGTAAGTCATCGCCTTCTCGGCGTACTTCACTGGCTTGTACATTCTGTTCTCCTGACGGTAGGCGGGAAAAAATCAGCCCGCCCTAACCTGATATAAGTTCGCCGCTGCTTGATGAACGTTGCCGGAACGCCGCACGTTATCATCTACAGTCGAGATTAACAACAACAATGTGGTTTAGAGTTCAGCCTTTAGGCTGCAGGCACGCTGAAGCGTGAACTCTGAACTCGCCTAGTCACCAGTCGGCTCGATCTGATAAAGGCGATCAAGCGCTTGAATCGTCTCGCGCCGCACCGCTCCCTTGACCCCGAGCGTTTGCGGGTCCCTCCAATTGTCAAAGGCTGCTACCTGTTGCACGCACGATATGGTGCAGTACTCCGCGCATGCCTTCTTGGTTAGGTACTCCCTTCTGAGGTCCTCTTTAGTGTATTGATCGAGCGGAATCCCCGGATAGCCGCGCTGCTGCGAGCAGTAATGAACGAGTCCGTCTTCGCAGATGTAGAGGTACCGCCCGCCTGCTCGGCACCGCCACTCGTTACGCCTGCCGTCCACGAGATTACTCCTGAAGCCGGTGACCCTGCTGTAGCTCTTTCTACCCAATTCCCGCATCTCGAAATAGACATCGCGTTCGACACCCATCAACGGCTTCATGGTCCCGAGCCCGTCGTGGATGATTCCGAGCGAGCTCGAGAATCCGAGTTCCTTAGCCCGACGGCCAATGACCACCGCGTCTTGCGGGGTCTTGATACCGCCGCCAATCACCGAGTTGATGTTGACTTTGAATTCGGCGAGCTCGGCCAGCCACTGGAGTTTCTTGTCCAGGACCTTCAAGCTCTTCTTGGACACGTCGTCGGGCTCGATGTTGTCGATGCTGATCTGTAGGTACTCGAGGCCGGCGTCGTTGAGCTTCTTGATTCGCTCCCTGGTCATCAGGTAGCCGTTGGAGATGAGCCCGGACAGCATTCCGTGCTTGCGGACCCTCGTGATTATCTTCTCCAACTCCGGATGCATCAGAGGCTCGCCTCCACTGAGCGTGGCCGCCGTGGCGCCCAGACCCGCAAGCAAGTCCAACCGCCGATACATAACTTCCACGGGTATCGGAGCGGAGTAATCGTCATACTCGTTGCAGTACTTGCACGACAAGTTGCAGCGGCGGATCGGGATAAGGTGAGCGAGCACCGGATGATCACTCGACAGAAGTCCCTTTGCGAGAAAATTGAATTCGCGAAAGTAGGATTTCAGTTTCCTTGATCTTTTCATTCCGAATTTGGGGTGAAGCCAAAAAGCCCGTGCATTGTACTACAGGAGTTCAGCCAGTCAACAGGGCCGAAATAAATCAGCAAACCACATACCCGGTTCGAGGGACCCCAGCGACACCGGCGAGCCGGGTCGTAACCGACATAGTTGTGGTATTTAGTTTGAACTCGAATCGTATGGTTTTGTAAGGTTCGCTATGCGGAAACTTTTTTGACACACAAGTCGGAGAAACCTGACATCCGGGCCGCGACTTTCTGACTCAAGCGCTGCCGGCCCCTATTCGATGAAGTCGTTTTGACCCCGGCGTTGAAAGTTTGTGCGAGCATTGGGCCTTTGCTATATTGGTCGGGCTTTTCAAGCAAGCCACGGAGACCTCGAAGAATGCTCCCGAAGATCGCATTTGTACTTCTCGCCTATCTGGTCGGGGCGATTCCCTTCGGATTCCTGCTTGTGAAGTACGTGTTCACCAAGGGCGAGGACGTACGCAAGATCGGTTCGGGCGCGACCGGCGCCACCAATGTGACTCGCCGCGCGGGCCCCGTCGCGGGTGTGCTGACTTATGCCCTGGACGTCGCGAAGGGGATCGCCGCCGTTGTATTGATGCGGCAAATCGCCGGCGACGATCACTTCTGGCTTGGCGCCGCGGTGATCGCCGCCATCGCCGGACATGTTTTCCCGATCTTCCTCGGCTTTCGCGGCGGCAAGGGAGCAGCGACTGGCTTCGGCGCGTATCTGGCGATCGCGCCATACTCGGTGCTGTCGGCAATCGTGCTGTGGGCCGTGGTCGTTTTGTTCACCCGCTATGTGTCACTGGCATCGATCACTGCGGCGGCTTCGGTACCGCTCTGGACGACGCTCTATTACGGGCTGCTCATGCCGAATCCTCACGTTCATGGCATGGTCGTCATCGCGGTGGCCGGTTCCGGCCTAATCGTCGCCAAGCACCACGAGAACATAAGCCGGCTCCTCCACGGTACGGAAAACAAGATGGGAGTGCGACCGGCGAGCGGGAGCGAAAGCTGATGCCTCAGCAATCATCCTCTGGAGATCCGACCCGAGTCGCGGTCATAGGCGCTGGAAGCTGGGGCACAGCGCTGGCGCTTGTGGCGGCGCGAAACCAGGCCGAGGTTCGGTTGTGGGCTCGCGAGGAAGAGATCGCCGCCGGCATCCGAGACTCTCGCAGGAATCCGATCTACCTCACTCAGTTCGAGCTGCCCAAGAACATCCTTGGCACTGGCTCGCTCGAAATCGCGCTGGACCGCGTCGACTTCGCGCTGATCGTCGTCCCATCGCACGCGATGCGCGAGATGGTCGAACGAATGCGAGATCTGCTCAAGCCCGAGACGATCCTGGTCAGTGCGACAAAAGGCGTTGAGAACGGCACGCTCATGCGAATGTCGGAAGTGATGACAGACGTTCTGCGCCCGGCATTCGAGCCGCGCGTCGTGGCGCTGTCGGGCCCGAGCTTCGCACTTGAAGTTGCGAAGGGCGATCCGACTGCGGTGGTCGCTGCAAGCCGGGACGCGCGGGCGGCCGAAACGATCCAGCGCGAGCTCAGCTCGCATTCTTTCCGCGTCTACACCAACGATGATGTTGTGGGCGTCGAGCTCGGGGGGGCGGTCAAGAACGTCGTCGCGATCGCGTCGGGCGTCGTGCGCGGGTTGGGACTTGGCACGAACTCGGTCGCGGCGATAATCACGCGCGGGCTGGCGGAGATCACTCGGTTCGCGCTCGCGCAAGGCGGTCGCGCCGAAACGATGGCAGGGCTGGCCGGCTTGGGAGACCTCGTGCTCACGTGCACCGGTGAGCTGTCGCGCAATCGGCGGGTCGGTATCGAGTTGGGCCGTGGCCGCAAGCTCGCCGACATACTCTCCGAGATGCGGGAAGTAGCCGAAGGCGTAAAGACTACGCGCGCAATCTACGAACTCAGCAAGCGTTTGGCCATCGAGATGCCGATCACGGCGAGCACTTACGCGCTGCTCTACGAAGGGAAGCCCGCAATCGAGGCCGCAAACGAGCTGATGGGGCGACCGTTGAAGCGTGAGTAATCGCGGCCCGCCAAAGCCGCCAACCCAAACCATTGTCGCGTGCCCCGCGAAGCGGTAGAATCCAGACCGCACTTGTGGGCCAATGTCCGGGAGTAAGGAGAAGAAGCAATGTCGAACTACGCACCGCCGACCGCTCCGATGGCGCCGCCGCCAAAGAAATCCAATGCCCTGTGGTGGGTGCTAGGGGGCTGCGGCACGCTCGTCCTGATTGGCATCATCGTCGTCGTTGGCTTCGTCTACTGGGGGGTGAACAAGGTCCAGGAAGCCGTCGATCATCCGGCGCAAACGATGGCCAACCTCATTGCCGCGGGGAATCCGGAGGTCGAAGTCGTCTCAGTCGATGAGGAGAAGGGCCTTATCACTTTCAGAAACAAAAAGGACGGCAGTACCGTCACAATCAACCTCGATGAAGCGCAAGGCGGGGAGATCTCATTTGAGGAGAAGGGCAAAGGCTCAGTCAGCATCAAGACGGACGGCGACGGGTCGTCGGGATCGCTTGAGATAAAGTCCGAAGAGGGAACGGCGAAGTTCGGCGGCGGCGCCCCGGAGGAACTGCCGGATTGGCTGCCGAATTATCCCGGCGCCGATGTCGAGGGTAACTTCTCGATGAAAGGCAGCAAGGGTGACGCGGGGAGCTTTGGGTTCACCACCGAGGACTCTGTGGAACAGGTGATCAACTATTTCGAGGCCGAGCTCAAGGTGGCCGGCCTCAAGGTGACAACGAGCTTCGTGCGCGGGGACGGCAGAGTCTCCTACGGAATCGCGACCGCCAACAACGCGGCAAAGGATAGAAAGGCAGTCGTCACCGCCACCGCCTCGGGAAAGGGCTCGCAGGTGAGCGTGTCGTTCGAGAGCAAGGAATGAGAACACCCTAGTCCACTGCACGAAAAAAAAAGCGCGACACCCTCTTCACAATCCGGCTGAAGTTGAGTATTTTAATCCCGGCCTGATGCTGCTGGATGCAAGATGCTGCTGGATGCAAGCGGCCGCAAGTTTCTTGCATTACTTCATACGCGACTTTCGTCAATAGCCTCATGAGGAGACGCATCCGCGTCCTCCACGAATCGGGCCCATTTGGAATGGGGGCTTGATTCGGGAAACATCGAGCACAGGGGTTTTAGTTGCCGGCAGGGTGGGACTTCACTGTCGGATGGTCGGCCCGCTGACGAAGGCCGACCGGAATAGGACGTTGGATGCGGCGACTCGATAACCCAAAAAAGGAGAATCAACAGATGAAATCGAGAATCATCAAGCTGGTGTCAAGCGCGGCGGTCGTGTTTGCTTGCATGTGTCTGTTCTCTACGCCGACATATGCGCAACAGGAGAAGGGAGACAAGTCGGTGCAACTTCTCGGCTCCTTCCTCATAGGGTTCGGGGAGGAGGACATCAAGCAAGGAACCGTAGTGGCCAACCTCGGCTACTTCGCCACGAGGAATCACGAAGTCGGAGTCGGAGTGATCCTCCTCGTCCAGGGCGGGGCGGGGACCGACACGACTACTCTCGCCGGTCCCAACGGGTACTGGAGGTATAATTTCGGGGCGGCAGGGGCCAAGAGCGTGCCGTATATGGGCGTGGAAGGCGGCGGCATCTTTGGCAGCGACGATCTGAAGGTCGGGTTCGTCCGGCCGCATGCCGGCTTTAAGTACTACTTCAAGCGGAATGTGGCCTTCGACCTCAACGTTGGTTACATTCGGGGGTTCGCCACGTTTTCAGGCGAAAGCGGTGGCGCCAACCTCGTAGATACTCGCATCGGCCTTTCGTTTGTCTTCTAAAGGCTGGCTCGCTCCTGTTTTTTCCGGGAGTTCGCAAGGTGTTCGGGGCCGGTTTTCGACGGAGTTTGACGGGGCACGAGAGTTCCGGCGAAGACTGGGCCCCGGGGCGAGTTTTGTTCCACGTGTGTCGGACAGATAGAGGTCGGAGTAAACCTGATGGGAAGTGCCGCCAAGTGCATTATCGGCCTGGGCCTGCTCAGTGTTGCATCGATCGTGCGCGCCGGAACCCAGACCGATTTGTTCCGGCCGTCGAAGTACGATCAGGTCGATGGCACTCAAGGGAAGATCCGCGCGCTCGCTTTCGATCCACAGGTCGATCGCCTTGCATCGGCGGGCAAAGACGGCTCGATCATCATCCGAGACCTCGCCTCGAAGCAGGTGGTCCGCCGCCTTGAGGGTCATTCGCGCCAGGTTAATGCGCTGGTCTTTCGTCGCGATGGCCGCTTTCTCGCTTCTGCAAGCGACGATCGGACTGTCCGCCTGTGGAATATGCAGGACGGCTCGTCGCGGGTGCTCGCCGGACACAACGGCGCAGTGTTGTCCGTCGCATTCAACCCGAGCGGCGACATGCTCGCTTCGGGCGGAGACGACAAACAGGTGATTCTGTGGAGCGTCGAGACCGCTAGCAGAATAGGGATGCACGCGGAGCACAAGAAGAAGGTCACCCAAGTACTCTTCATTAAAGACGAGAGCCTGATTTCCGTCGGCGAAGCCCGGCTGATAGTCGAATGGAACGTGAGCGCCAAGCGCGTTTTGAGGAGTTGGCAGGACTCGGCCGTGGTCATCGACTCGGCCGCGGCAAGTCCGAGCGGCGACTGGCTGACCCTGGGCGCCGAAAAGGTAGCCGAGAGATCCGGCGTGCTGGTGGGTCCTACGACCAATCGCGGACTTACCGGCGAGATCAGAATCTATAGCGTCGCAACCGGGGGACTTCAAAAGACCTTCGACGTCGGCCCTTACGAACTGACGTCGTTGTCGATCAGCGCCGATAACAACTACCTAGCCGCGGCCCACCAGGCGGTCTTGAGAAGCGCCCTCGTAATCTGGGACATCAAGCGCGGCGAACAGGTTGCGCTATTGGAGCCGCCAAGCAAAGACGACCTGACTGCCGTAGCCTTCAGCCCCAATGGCCGCTGGCTCGCTTCGGGGTTCGACTCGGGGAGAATCAATATCTGGAAAACCGAGGGCATCATTGCGGGCGCGCCGACCTCACAAGAGTTGCGCGGCCGCAAGCTCGTCTTCCTGACCAAGCGCGACCCGCTCTTCTCGTTCCGACAGCCGACCACACTCGCGATGCTCGATCTGGACGCGCTTGGACTCGACGCCAGCCTCGCCCAAAGCGTCTCCGAACAGATTCGAGCTCGCATCGTGGGCGCTCCGAACATCAGGCTGATCGAACGTCAAAAGGTCGATCGCGTCCTTCAAGAACAGAGGTTTCAACACTCGGGCCAAACCGATGCTCTCACTGCGGCACGCATAGGCAAGATCCTGAACATCTCGCGAATTGCGCTTGGCAGTCTTTCGCGCCTCGGCCGAAACATCGTACTCAGCGTTCAACTCGTCGACGTCGAGACGGCGGCTATCGAGGGCATCCGGCAACTCGCCTGCAATAGCTGCGTTGAAGACGATCTTATCGAAGCGGTTGCTTATCTCGAACCTGCGCTGGCGATGGAACGCGCGCCGTCCGGCGCCGAGCCATCAGCCCCGCGCACGCAAACGACCGAGTCAGACACCAACGGGCCCTTCATCAAGCTCACCTATCCGGCGGCGGACGGCGAACGCGCCAGCCGAGACGAAATAGTGCTGCAAGGCATTGTGAACGACGTAGGCGGGTTGACCAGCATCAATGTCAACGTGAGTGCGGAAGGCGGAACGCGGGGTTTGACCGTCGCGAAGTGGCGAGAACAACCAGCCGATGTCACGCTCAAGGACGGCCCGAAATCATACCAGATCAGTCACCCAATCAAACTCGCGCCGGGCAGCAACGTCATCACCGTGACCGCCCGAAACCTCGCGGGCGTGAGCGAGCAAATCAGCCGAGTGGTCTATCGCGAATCGGATGATGTGGCCGCGCCGGCCTCCAGGAACCGCCCGGCCGACCAGCGCTGGGCGTTCATCGTCGGAATATCCGATTATGAAGACCCGAAGATTCCGCGCCTCAAATACGCGCACCGCGACGCGGAAGACTTCAAGAAGTTCCTCCAGACGCCGGGCGGCGGCGGCTACAAGACCGAGAACATTGTTTTCATAACGAACCAGGGCGCGACGTGGGAACGGATTCTCGAGGAGGTTCGCGAGTTCTCGCGAAGACCCGGCCGCGACGACCAGGTTACTTTCTACTTCGCGGCGCACGGGACGCCCGATCCTGGCCGGCCTGAGAACATCTACCTTATCGCGTACAACACCAAGCTGGACAAGCTGGCCGGGACCGCGCTTTCCATTCGCGAGATCGAGCTGGCGCTCCGGGAAAACCTCCGCGCCCAGAAGGTAGTTCTGCTAGCGGATACCTGCTACAGCGGGGCATTCAAACAGACAACCACGCGCGCGGTGATGGGCGAGGCCGAGGCGATCAACTACGCCTTCAACGAAGCCATCAGGCGATCGAAGCCCGGTACGTTCGTGCTCACTTCAGCGCTCGGCAATGAGTATTCACAGGAGGGAGAGCAGTGGGGCGGCGGGCACGGCGTGTTCACGTGGTACTTGCTGCAAGGCTTGTCGGGCAACGCGGACACGAACGGCGACGGATTGGTAACGGCCTACGAAGTCTTTCTCTACGTCTCCGAAAACGTCAAGCGCGACACTAATGACCGCCAGCACCCGGCCAGTCTCTCGAGCGAATACGATCCGACGCTTCCGCTCGCAGTGAGCGCGACCAAAACCGGGCAGCCACCGAAACAGTAGCCCGGAAATCGGGAAGCACTCGTAGGCAGCGGTGTCCTTTTCGTCTCGCCGCTCGCTGCGCGTCTCACGGTAGTCCTACAGCCTCGACTGGATTCGCTCGGCCAACGTGCGGAAATCGGTCACGCCCTGAATTTCGTAGTCCGGCAGCTCGACGTTGAAATGGGTCTCCAGCCGCGTCAGCAGCTCGAGCGTTTGCAGACTGTTGATCCCCAGCTTCTTGAAGAAATCATCGTCCGGCGAAAGCTCTTCAGGCGAGACCTTGAAATGAGCGGCCGCCAATCCCAGTATCTCGTCAAGCGTTTCATTGAGAGTTCTCATCGTCGCCTGATCCCGTAGTGCATCGCTAGGAAAGCGTAGGGTACCGTGCGTAGCTCTGCACGCGCAAGTAGCGGGCCGCGAGCGAGGTGAAGGGACGGATCAAGACGAGGCCGGTGCGCGAGCACGCAACGAAAAGACGCGGCTGAAGCCGGTACTCTACACGACCTTGCCCGGACTACTTGATCTCGCCGCGTTTTGCCATTCCGATTATCTGGTCGGCCGCGCGGTAGGCCAGTGCTTGAATGGTGCACGTAGGCTGTCCGCGGCCCGAAGTGACGAAGCTGCTTCCGTCACAAATGAACAGATTCGGCACGTCGTGCGCCCGGTGGGACTTGTTGATGACCGATCGACGCGGATCGTCTCCCATTCGGCAGGTCCCAAGTAGATGGGCGGAGAACGTCGATTCCTGCAGCGGGAAGGCCCACTTTTTTCGCGCGTCGGCGGCGTCCAGTAACTCCATTCCGCGGTCGAGGAAGAACTTCATCGTCTTCATATCGTCCAGATGGTCCTTGTAGGTCACTCGCATCGCCGGAAGACCCCACGCGTCCTTCACCGCCGGGTCGAGCGAGATGCTGTTGGAAGCGACCGGCAGCGACGTCGTGTGCCCGAAGACGTACACCGACCGCGTGAAATACTCCTTGAGCGCCGCTTTGAAGCCCGCGCCCCATTGCGGCGTGTCCGGAGGCAGGCCGAACATCGCAAATCCGATCGGGTAGAGGTCGAGCCGCATGTCGATCCCGCCACCGCCATAAAAGCCGCGCTTCGGGTCTGTGTCGTAGAAGTCGTGAATCACTCGGGTCACGACGACGCTCTTGTATTCGTTGAGCTGGTGCTCAAAGAGTCCACCCGCCAGCGCCGCGCCGTTGAACATCAAGTATCTCCCGACCAGCCCGCTGGAGTTCGCAAGCCCGTGCGGGAAGAGGTTGGACTTCGACATCAGGAGCAACCGCGGGGTTTCAGCGCCGTTCGCCGAAATTACAACCGCTTTGGCGCGCTGAAAAATCTCGTGGCCGGCTTTGTCAAAGTAGATGACGCCGGTGGCGCGGCCGGACTTGTCGGTCTCGATCTTCCTCACGTAGCTGTCGGGTCGAATCTCGCAGCGGCCCGTGCGCTCGGCTTCCGGAATGACGGTGGCGAGCGTGCTCGATTTGGCTTTCACTTCACAGCCGTAGAGCTCGCAGAACCCGCAATGCAAGCAGGCGGCGCGGCCGCGATAGGGCTGAGAGATGATCGCCATCGGAGCGGGGAACGCGTGCCAGCCGAGCTTGCGCGCTCCGCGCTCGGTCAGCACGCCGGATGATTTGATGGGAAGAGGCGGCAGCGGATAAGGCTTCGAGCGCCAGGGATCGAACGGACTCGTTCCTGCGAGGCCCGAAACTCCGAGGTCCCACTCGGCCTTCGTGTAATAGGGTTCGAGGTCGGTGTAAGTGACCGGCCAATCGGCGAAACCGGTCCCGGCTATCGGACCCAGCTTGCTGCGCTCGATGAAGTCGATCTCATGGAACCGCCAGTAGTTGGTTGTAAAATGAACGCTTCCGCCGCCGACGAGCCTCGCGTACGCGATGGCCGGTTGCGTCTTCGCTTTCTCCTTCTCCGTTTTTCGGAACGTGTTGGGCTGGCGTTTGAAGTCGTTGGTTATCGCGCCGTGGAAGACGTACTTCAACTCGTCGTGCTCAAAGTCGGCCTCGCGCAGGTATGGTCCCTGTTCAAGGACGACGATGCGAAACCCGGCGGTCGAGAGTTCCTTGGCGAGGATACCGCCGGCAGCGCCCGCGCCGATGACGACAAAATCGACCTCGGTGGCGGGCTCGTACTTCGGATGTTCCTGCTTCATCGTTGCCCTCCGATATCGGTCTCATTGTCCTTCCTTGTAGTCGCGGTCGTAGTAGCCGAACGGCGGTTGGTAGAAGAAGTTGTCTTCGAAGCCGATCACCTTCCACCCGGCCCGTTCGAAGTTGCCGCCGTAATCGGGGTTAGCGAGAAAGCCGATGATCGTGTGAGTGCGGACCGTCTGGAAGAAAGGCGTCTTCTCGATGGCCTTGAGCGTTTCGATCTGCCGCTCATCGGCTGCTTCGGAGAATCTGGCTGCTTTGGGCGCAAACTTCTTGAGGGCGCGCTGAAGCCTCTTGAGTCCGTCCGCGTAGAGTTTCTGCTTGTCCTTGTCGAAAGTTGTAAGCGCGCGGTCGATGAAGTAGATGACGTGGGCCTCGCGAGCGCCGGGCGACGAATCGGAGGGGATGATCTGGGCGGCGATGGCTTCGACCTCGGCGGCTTGTTCGGCGGTGAAGAACTCGAATTTGACGGGCTTGCGCGAGATGGCGGCGCGGTGCGCGTGGTCCTGCGCGGCCAGAATCTCGGGCATTCGTGACGCGAGCCACGCCGCGCCGAGTCCGCCGGACAAATTGCCAAGGAAGAGCCTCCGGGAGATTTCGTTTCGTTTCATGGATCACCTCGCGGAGGACGTTATTTGAAGCGCTCTCCGGGTTCGTAGATACGCCGCGCCTGGCGCTTCCGATCGGGACTCCAGACGTACCGCGGCCGTAAGACAGTGACCGAGAGCGGAAACTCCTGACAGCGCTTGCGGATCACCTCGTGCTCGCGCGGCGTGAGGCCGAGACCGGCCGCGACTATCTCATCGATCTCCTCGCAGATGTCGCTCATTCGCTGTTTGACGTGCTCGAGTTTTGAACCTACGCCGAGCACCTCGGACGCGATTTGGGCTCGTTGATTCGGTTCGCCGGGCAGGAGCACGTCTTGAATCTCTTCGAGCGGTACCTCGTCCTCGTCGAGAGACAACAGCGCCAGCCGGAGCAACTCAAGCGCCGCCGGCTCGCCTGTCACGCGGATAGGACCAATGTCAATCCCCTTGGCGTCGACCTTCGCGTCGATCAGATCGTCGCGGTCGAGCATGAGTCCCTCGCCCGACCAACGGACGCCGAGGAATCCTGCCTTGGTGAGGCTCTGGCACTTCGAGATCAAGTGAAGGTATGCGTCCAATTCGTTCAAATGAACCCCGTGAGAAAGCGTGGCTGCTTCCGTCGCCAGAGTGTGTATTCGAGATGCCTGGGCGGCTTTGAGATCGGGCAGCGGGAGGTTCTTAAGAGTACGGGGATACCAGTGCGCCCTGCGGCGAAGCAAGATTCCCGAACGCAACAGGAGAAACGCGTAGTAGCGTGAGATTCGTGAGTTGATGATTCCAGTGATCACATGGGCGCTGTATCTGAGGGGGACTACAACTGAAACTGTGTTCATCGCGCACACCTCAAGCGGGTTCGCTACGCCGGCAACCAGCGTGACGTAGACCTCCGGAACGAAGCAGCACAGAGTGTCACTCGGGTTGTTGTTGTTTACCAGATCGCGGCCAGCGTAGTCGTACCGCCCCAGACCGGTTTCGTCAACCTTGTCTGAGTTCTCGCGGTAGAATCTCAAGTCTCGCCAGACGCTGGCGCCACTCACCTGATCCATCTTAGAAAGATCGATCATCTCATCGTCGTCGGTCATCTCGTCAATGCCCGGGAGGTTGAAAGCGCAAACGTGATGTCCTTTTAGAAAGGGGACCTCAGCGGCTTTCTTCTGAGCTTTTCGATAAGGACGGATGATCTTCGCGTTAGCGCCCAGCTTGACCGCATAGGACGCCCTGATGATCGTCCCGAGCGGAGGTTGCTTCTTGAGCTTCTCCAACAACGGAAGGTCTATGGCTTTCACTTCGATCGGCCAGTCGCCGGCCGGACTGAGACTAAGCCAGTTCTTGTAGTTCAGCTCCGAAGCGTGTTTCGCCATGAATTTCCTGTCTTCGATGGCGCGTCGGAGCTCGGCTTTGGTTCGGAGCCCGCTCACGACGGTGATCTTATGCCCCTTGTCGGGGCGCCGCCGCCTCGCAAAGACTAGCATCGGGATGATGTCGGCGTCCGGGAAGCATTCCTTCGCCATCCATTCGAGCGAGACCACCTGCTCAAGTGTATAGTCGAGCGCGAAATCCCGGAACATCGCGCGAAGCCTCTCCGCCATGTCGGTGTTGGCTGTGCCGATAGGCGCGACCATTCCCAGTACGCCGCCCTCCTTTAGCCAATACCTCATCGAGCAATAAAGAAAGTAAGCCGAAAGATCGGTATTGCCGGCTTTGATAGCGGAGAAGAGCTGATCCAGGACGTCACGGTCCTCCTTGGGCAACCGCTCGTTGCGAACGAACGGCGGGTTGCCAACTACATAATCCGCCCTTTCCTCGCCAAAGCGACCGGTCTCTCCCGCTGCGGTGTGCAAGTCATCAAGCTCCAAAAGGTACGTGAGAGAGTTGCGATTGTGAACACTGAAGCCGGGAATTGTGTAGTCCGCTCTCTGCTGCTTAGCTTCGAGGTAGACGTCCAGTGTGGCGAACAGCAAACTTAAATGCGACAGGAACACCGAAAACGGATTGATGTCATAGCCGAGCAGACATCGCCGCACAAGCTCGATCTTGTTTTCGGCCGATAGGTGTGCACCGGCTCTCAGCAGCGGAATCAGCGAGCGTACACCGAATGTGAACGAACCACACGCCGGGTCGAGGATCCGCTTCGTCATTATCTTCGAATCGCCGGCAATCCCGGTTTGAGAAAGAATGTAATCGACGACTTCTTCCGACGTGTAGTATTCGCCAAGCCGCTTGCGCTCGGCCTTCGGACGAAAATACTGATATATGCTGCCGAGCACGTCGCGGCTCACGCCTTTGAACGAGAACGCATTCAGTCGAAACAGAATACGTTCGAGGATGTCGTTGAGATACCCATTCCCGCGTCCGTACCAGTCAAAGACCGTCTCCTCGAACAACTGAGAATAGACGTGAGCCACGTCCTTATAGGCGACCTCGATAAGGTCTTCATAGCGGTCTTTGATGTGTTCGACGAATCGCCGCCAGAGGCTTGGGCCTTCGTGAGAGATCTTGCGGGTTGTTAATCCAAGGTCTTCGCAAATTCGGACGAAGAAGAGCCGGCTGAAGGCAACATAGGCCGTGTTCGTGATGAAAATGTCTTCGAAATGCTCCTCCTTCTCTGTCCCGGCGTACGTTTGATCGTGCTTGAACTGCGGATAATCCTCATCGAACAGTTGTAGAACGCGGCGGTTCCGCCGCTTCACTCGGCGAATCTGATTGAGGACTTTCGTCCGTGATTTCGGGTCTGAGCCGACATCCTCGAGCTTCTTCTCCCAACTCACAAGTTGGGCCGACGACTCGCGGTACTCTTGCTTGAGCCGGTCGAACGACCGCGCGCAGTAGGCCTTCAGGCTTCGAAGCGCAAAGTCGAAGGTGTCTTTCAGGTTGTCTATTGTCCCAGGCGATAATGGAATGTACCCGCCCGGCAGTCCGCCGCGCCGAAACTGTTCGTATTGTGGCCGCTGAAGCGAAGCCTCGACCGTGATCCTTTCAAGCAGTTTGCGGAAGTTCGAATCGGTGGCCGGTAACCGAGCGCCGGACTTGATTTCGAACAGATCGTCCGCTTCGACGTGAACGCCGTCCAATACCTCCCCGTTCACTCCGCAGACGTAGAAGCTGCGCGGCGCGCAGAGTAAGACATAAACGGTTTCTGCCCGGATGTAGGCTCTCCCTGCGATCTGTTCTTTCCAGATTCTGTTTCGCTTGCCGTCACTTCTGATGTCATCGTCATCGAGCTTCACTTCACACACGATCCACTCAGAATTGTCTTCACCCGAGAAAATCCGGACGTCAGGCGTCCCTTTCTTGCCGGCCTTGTTGATCGCGTAGGATTTCGGTCCGTAGTGAAGAAGACCGGAGATTATGTGAGTAGCGAGAGGAGTGTACAGGGCCGTCTCACTTACCGCGCCGAGTTCTGATATAGCCTTGAGGTACGTTTTCAGCGACATTACTTTGTTTCGCATCAGGGCAAATACGGCTGAGCATCGCTGCTCTCGACGAACCTGCGCAGGCCCGCTTCAACTGCCGGGCGCGTGAACAGGTCGCAGAAGATGTCGATCTCGGCGCGCATCTCGTCGTACGGGATTGGCTTGATGAATTGCTTCGCAGCAGCGCTGGTGGCGCGGTCGAATTTCTTCACCTGCGCCGCAGTCGCGCGCGCGATTCGCAGAGCCTCGCCCTCTGCTGCAATCTGACTGACGAGCCCGACCGCCTGAGCTTTCGCCGCCCCGATGCTGCGGCCCGTGAGCAACAAGTCGCGCACGACGCCATTGCCCAAGTCGCGCTTGAGCCGCGGGATGCCTCCGAAACCGGGAATCAATCCCAGCCGCAATTCGGGAAAGCAAAAACGCGCTGTCTTGTCGGCGATGATCAAATCACACGCTAGAGCCAGCTCGAAGCCGCCGCCGAAGACCACCCCGTGCACAGCGGCGATTGTGGTGAGTGGCGTCGCGTCGATCGTGTTCAGCACTCGATGAATGCGTTCGAGGAAATCGCGCAAGCCGCTGGCTCGCTCGGCCTCGGCGACTTCGTGCGAACGCCGGTACAGCTCTCGAAGGTCGGCCCCGGCGCTGAAGCCGCACTTCAAGTTGCTGTAAACGACCATCGCATGCGCGTCGCCGGCGACCGACTTCAGCGACGCGGCGAAGCGTTCGAGTTCGTCGAGGGTCGCCGAGCCGATTTCGTTACACGGCTCGCGATGCAACGTAAGCTCGATGCATCCTGCGACGTTTTCCCAGGACAGGGTGTTACCGGAATAAGACTCCATCGACATTCGTCTCAATTATCACCCGCGTCATCAACCGCGAACTGCTCGGCGAGAAACTACGGCAGTGCGGAGCCTGAGGATTATAACCGTGATTCCGCGGGAGGTTAACGCAATGTTGATAAATGTCGGTGACAAGCGCCACTCCGAGTAGACAACGATGCCTCGGTTATATATTCTCTTGCCGATTTGTTCTGCGAACCCCTCGGAGGACTCAGTCTTGTTGCAGGACTGCAAGAGCGCAATACGAATGGCCTTCAAGAACCTTGGTTTTACGGTTCTGGTCGCTCTGACATTGGGCCTCGGCATCGGTGCGTGCACGGCGATATTCACGGTGATTGATAAGATTCTCATTGAACCGCTTCCCTACAAGGATGCCTCAAAACTGGTCCTGCTCCACTCCGAGCGGAGGACGAACGAACTCAGCACGTTCCCGATGTCGCTGCCCGACTTTTTGGATTACCGCACGCAGAGTTCCTCGTTTGATTACCTGTCCGCGATCTCCGGGGCGGGGATGAACTTCTCGGGCGGGGCCCAGCCGGTGAGGATCGAGGGCGCGCGGGTCTCCTCGGATTTCTTTCCAATGCTCGGCGTGAGCGCTCTGGCGGGCAAGGTCTTTGATCGGGCCGACGAGTCGCCGGGAGCCGGCCACGTGATAGTAGTGAGCTTCGGATTCTGGTCGAACACTCTCGGCGCCGACGGCAGCATCATAGGCAGACGCGTGTTATTGGACGGCGAGGGCTACGATGTCATCGGAGTGCTGCCGAAAGAGTTTCAGCCGCCATTCGCGCGCGCCGACATCTGGTTGCCATTCAGCACCGACGTGTCGAAGACGAGCCGCGACACGCGATACATAAGGGTGATGGGCAGGCTGAAGCCGGACGTGGGCGTTGATGCCGCGCAAGCCGAGATGAACTCCATAGCCGAACTTCTTGAAAAGGATTACCCGCGCACCAACCGCGACGTTGGAGTGAAGCTGACTCGCCTGAGCGACTATCTCGTGAAGAACGCGCGGACTTCGATCCCGTTTTTGCTGGCGGCCGTCGGACTGGTTCTGCTCATATCGTGCGCCGACGTCGCGAATCTGCTCCTGGCGCGAGCCGGCGCGCGACGGAAGGAGATTCTCATCAGGAATGCGCTTGGTGCGAGCCGTTGGCGGATCGTGAGGCAGTTGCTGGTCGAGAGCCTCTTGTTGTCTGTTGCGGGAGCCGGAATCGGGCTGCTGTTGGGGCGGTGGGGCACCGGCTTGCTCGCCGCGGCGATTCCGTCGTCCTTCAGAGACTTTCTTCCGGGACTAAACGATTTGAGCCTCGATTGGCGAGTACTGATTGCGACTGCGCTCCTCGCCGGGCTGGCGTCATTGGTTTTCGGTCTCGCACCGGCGCTCCGGGCATCGCGGCCGGGCCTTGTGACTCTCGTCAGAGATAGCGGGATGGTCTCGGACCGGGGCTCGAGGCGGCTCGGAGGCTTGCTGGTAATCGGAGAGATCACCCTAGCCCTCGTCTTGCTGGCGACGGCGGGGCTGATGCTCAAAAGTGTCTACCGGCTCGTAGGGGGAGACCAGGGCTTCGATCCCAGCGGCCTGCTGACGATGCGACTCTCGCTACCGACTTCAAAGTACCCCGATGCCGGTCGCGTGAAGAACTTCGTGAGTGAATTGCTCGAGAACACGAAGTCTATTCCGCAGTTGAAAGGCGCCGCAGTGATAAGCGAGATTCCGTTTTCCGACACTTCTTCGTCGACCTCTTTCGCCATCGAAGACAGGCCGGCGCAATCTATGTCGGACCTGCCGATCCTCAAGTTCCACCGCGCCAGCAGTCAGTTCTTCGACGTGTTCGGATTGCCCGTTCTCGAGGGACGAAACTTTTCTCAATCAGATGAAGAGGACTCGGCCCAGCTCGTGGTCATAGTGAACAAACGCATGGCTGACCTTCTGTGGAAAGACCAGTCCGCGCTTGGGAAGCGAATCAGGTTCGACAATCCTAACGCGCCATGGTGGAGCGTGGAGGGCGTCGTAGCAAACGTGAAGCATGCCGGTCCTGACAATGATGAGGAGCCGGAGGTTTATTTCCCCTATGGGCGAGTGCCCCAGAGATCGGTGTTTCTGGTCGTAAGGACCGCCTCCGATCCGGCCGGCGTCACAAGCGCAATCCGCGACGTAGTGTCGCGCCAGGACCCGGACCTTCCGCTCTACGATGTGCGGACTATGGACCAGGCCATCTTGGAATGGACTACCCCGCAACGATTGACCGGATGGTTGTTGGGTGTATTTGCCGCGATTGCGTTGGCGCTGGTGGCGATGGGTGTATACGGCGTGATGTCGTATTCAGTGACCCAGCGGACCAAGGAGATCGGGCTTCAGATGGCCCTCGGCGCGGGAAGGGGTACGGTGTTGCGTGGAGTGCTAAATCGCGGCGCCGTCATTACACTGATAGGGATGGGGGCGGGCACTGCGCTCGCGCTCCTGGCGGCGCGGCTGATGTCGGCCATCCTGTACGACGTGGAGCCATATGATCCCCTGGTCTTCGGAATGGTCCTCCTCTTGGTAGCCGCCGTGTCCTTGGTGGCCATTCTCGTGCCCGCATTGAGGGCTACGAGAGTCGACCCAATGGAAGCGCTTCGACAAGAATGAGCCGACTCTCTCTCCGCACGCGAGTCGCTACAGCCCCGAGGGCGTAAGTAGCGAACTTTCCATTGAGCTTCCGTTTCGCGCGACATGCTGTGTCTGGAGCGCCAACCGAGTTATAGCTCGCCTAGTCTTCCTCTCAGTAGTTCATTCACATATTTCACAGGTCATTCATCGCACCTTGATTGCCAAAGAAAATCGACACTAATATCACTTACCGCTTGACAGCCACCGCGTGTCGGTGTTAGAAATCGCCCCATCTTATAGCTATCTGAATTATATTGATTATCTCGTCTTGGCTACTTCTTGTTTGTTAGCAGCATTCGTAAGCACTGTCGGGTGACGACGCGATCACTGCTGAGTTGGACCGATCGAGAGCGGTTCTGATCTCCCCTCACCGACTCGAACTGAAAACCTGTTTGGTCATCACAGGAGGCGGCTAATGAAGACAAGCAACTACGTCATCTACTTTCACATTCCCGAAACGGACGAATTCTATCTGGTTCACGGTTACACGGGGGCCGTCGATCTTGCGTCGCCCGAAGCCATCGGGTACCTGCTGGATCGCGTCGACCCCTCTCACACGTGGCACACGAAAGACCTCGGGATCGTTAGGGAGGCGATCGAGGGGAGGACGCTCGGTCCTATCTCGGATGACACGATCGACATGCTGAAATCAAGAGGTTACTTGACGGAGATGTCGTCGGCTGAGGAGCTCCGCTACGTCGAGAAGCTGGCCGGATTCCTTCACAACAGAAACATCAAGCACTCGCGGCCCAACTTCATGATCGTTCCGGTCTACGAGTGCAACCTGCGCTGCCCGTACTGCTTCGAGACCGACACTCGCGTCGAGTTGGGAAAGCTGAAGATACTCCAGAACGTGATGACCGAGAAGATGGTCGATGCTGCGTTCACCAGCATGGACGTGATACTGAAGCAGCGTTCCGGCCCGGAGGGCGCCGAGAAGGCATATATCACCTTGTATGGGGGCGAGCCGCTGATGCTCGAGACCCTGCCTATGGTCGAGTACATCGTCCGCAAGGGCCTCGACGAGAACTATCGCTTTGGCGCCATCACCAACGCGGTCGACCTCGATCACTTCCTTCACCTGCTTGGTCCCGAGAAGATAGGGTTTCTTCAGATCACGCTCGACGGACCGCGCGAGGCCCACAACAAGAAGCGCATCGGCCCCAGACACCGGCAGGGTACCTACGACCGGATCATCGCCAACATGAAGTCGGCTCTCAAGACCGGCGTCCGCATCTCCGTTCGCTTTCATGTTGACTACACCAACATCTCGCAGGTCAAGGAGTTGATCGATGACCTGGAGAACGAGGGATTTCAGCAGAGCGAAAACTTCGATGTGTACACGTATCCGATCCACGGCTTCCACAGGGGCAAGTCAACCCCCCAGTACCCGCTGATGGCGATACATCAGATGCAACGGGAGTTGAATCCGGTCCTGCCCGGCTTGCCGACTCTCGGTCAGCGGGGTTCGGAATACACGGGCCGTGATTCGGAGGGCGGGAATGGACGCAAGCTGAAAGTGATGGTCTCCGACGAGGGGATTCAGTCGAAGCTTCGGGCTTATGTGAAGGACAAGCTGCCCGGCTTATACGCGAATGGAATGGAGCCGTGCGCCGCTACGATTGGGCTCTACATCTTTGATTCGCTGTGGAGGATCTACACTTGCTGGGACACTGTAGGAATCGCCGGCCACGAGACCGGCACGTACTCGCCGGGCGGGCCGGTATTGAACACGATGAACGACGACTGGCTTCAACGGTCTCCGGCCACAATCGACGAGTGCAAACAGTGCAAGTACGCCTTCTTCCACTTCGGAGGCTGTGCTTCTCTGCCGATAGGCGCCGACAAGAGCATCTTCGCTCCGGCTTGCTATGAGTTCCAGGACAATTTTTTGTATGCCGGCCAGTCTTTCTTTCGCCGAGGTCTCGATGACGTTCTGCAGATGAGCGGGCCCGAAACCGAGACGCAGCCGCAACCGCTGGGTGTGAACTACGGAGAGGCGGCCCACTAGACTGCAAGGCGTTTCCGGCTGCTGGCGGATGTCTTTTGGCGCGGGGGCCCGCCAGCGCGCGATCAGCGCGCTACACCGTTAACCGATCATTTAGTGCAACGAGCTGCAAACCTGGAGGTGAATAGGATGAAGAAGAAAACCGAAAACCTGGGAATTCAGCCATTGAACGATGATGTGCTGGCGAATCTCAGCATAGACGAACTGGAAGAGAGGCTGGAACTGCAGCTTCTTCACGTGACCGAAGCCCAGGGATGTTGGGACTGCGGGACACAGTGCAACCAGTGCGCATCGAACAAGGTGGAAGTCACTCCGGCGCCGACTACGACGCCAAGCTAGGGTTGGTATCAAGCTTCCACTTGGGAACCCTGATTCCTTCCCATCGGTTAAGGATGAGGGTTTGCCCGGGCCCTCCCCAAGGGAGTATCTTTTCCGCCTTGGGGAGGCGCCCGGCGATTGAAACTCGCTTGGGCTGATCCGGCCCTTGAAAGGCAGCATCGATGACTGCGGCAATGAACCTCCCGGTTACTTCCGATCCTAGCGTGAGCCTTGCCCCGCAGGCCGCAACGTTCAGAATGCGCCCCGGCCTGCAGCTCATGCCGCTTGATTCCTCGGCGACGACACCGCAATTCGTAGCGCGAGACAGCAACGGCAAATCATACGTCCTGTCCGAGAGTCTGAAGGACATTCTGGTGATGCTCGATGGCGAGCGTGACCTCGAGCAAGTGGCCCGGGACGTGTCTCGCCGCGAAGGCGCGATCGTGAGCGAAGCCAGGATCCGAGAAGTGATCGAGCGGTACCTCGTCGCTCACGGCCTCGTCGAGGAGACGCCGCGCGGTGGCCCCCCCACCGATGTCACCGTTCTGCCAGACGACGCCACGCGCGCCGGGAGGAGCAAGTTCGATTTCATCTTCAGGATTCCCCTAATCAAGCCCGCCGCGGCAGTGTGGCTCGCCGACAGGTTCACCTGGCTCTATCGGCCGCTAATCGCCTTACTCGCGGTTGCCGGCATCGTCTTCTCACACGTCGCATTTTACGGTGAGTGGTTCCGGCAGAGGGACGTGTTGTCCTTCGGTGCGACGGAATACGTGATCGCTTACGGTCTGGTCCTTTGCACGGCCATATTTCATGAGATCGGACACGCAGCCGCCTGCAGAACGTTCAAGTGCGAGCACGGAGCGATCGGGTTTCTGCTCTACATCATCTTTCCGGCATTCTACGTGAACCTCTCCAATGCGTGGAGGCTATCGGGTCGCCAGCGGGCAATAATCGACGTTGGGGGAGTTTACTTTCAACTTATCACCACCCTCCCGCTCTTCCTGGTTTACTTGCTCACGGGTAACGCGTACTGCGCCGCGGTCATTTATTCGGTGGACGTGATGGTGCTGATTTCGTTGAATCCGTTTTTGAAGTTTGACGGCTACTGGTTGCTGGTTGATCTGACGGGCCTGGTCAATCTCCAACGAAGGGGCTTGAGGGTCGGCAAGGAAGTCGTACTCTGGAGCCTCGGTGTGATCAAGGACATCCCGACCTTCAAAGACGTGAAGGGCGCGTGGCGCAAGTTCCTGCTCGCCTTCTACTCGCTTGTCACCATCGCCTTCTTTTCCACCTTTCTGCTGTTGTTGCTCGTGCTGGCGCCAAACAAGGTCTGGGAGATAATCACCGGCGCGCGGAATCTGACGGCGAGCAGCGGGGCGGCGTCGTTCCTTATGAGTCTGGGCAGGCTTTTGTTGAACGTGTTCTTCCTCCTGTTCGTGTACCGGCTCTTGAAATCCACATTGTTCAAAGTCTTTAAGAAACGAACCTGGAGAAAGGCGACATGAAGCTTGGAACCGGCAAGAGGCAGTATCTCCTTCTCGCCCTTCTGATGACCTTCGTGCTGTACTCTATCTACGAAGCCCTCACTTTCTTTCACGAGCTGGGCCACGGAGTCGCCGCTGTTTCTCTCGGAGGGTACTTTCCTTTCGTGCAGGTCGATGCCGACGGCGGCAGGAGCATCTTCTTCTTCCCGCTCGGCTCCCCGAGCTGGAAGGAAGCGCTGGTACTGCTCTCCGGGCCGGTCTTCAACTTCCTCGCCGCCGTCTTCGCGCTCGTAGTTGTCGCGGTCGGGGTGAAGAGCAGAAGCTGGAGATTGTTCTGGGCTTTGTTGGGCGGCGTCTCGTCGCTGATGGTCATCAACGTGACCGGAGTGTTTCCTCCGTGGTGGCGAAACTACAAGGAGACAGGCCAGGCCCTCGAAATGTTAGGCTTCCCGTTCGCGTTTGTCGTAGCCGTGAAGTGTGTCTGGCTCGTGCTCGGCGCGTTGCTGGTCATAAGCTTCTTCCGCCTCTATTTCAGAGAGGTCTCGGCCGACTTTCCAACCGGTTCATACCGGCAGCGTCTTGCGCTCGTCAGCTCGGTGTTGATCGCGCCAGGAGTCGTAATCATGGGCGCGCTCAGCGTAGTCATGCTGAATTCCGGCTTTGGAGAGGGTGTAATCAACCCGCGGCGGCACTGGCCCCACCTCATTCTGCTCTTGCTGACCTTCGCGCTCATGCCTTTCGTCATCACGTCGGCGAGATCGGACAAGCCGATTAGTTTCGCCCTTCCGCGCAAGCAGCTTCTGGCCTGGGCCTGCGTTGCAATTGCCATCGCAGTCTCACAGGCCATCGTCTTCGGAAACGACAGGCGCGACCCGAGGGGGTTGTTCCTCATGAAGTCGCCTCCTGAAGTCAACATCGAGGCCTGCAACGTGAGCGTGACCCTGGGCAGCGACGACAAGGTGCACGTGCGGCTGTTGATGCGACCGTTTTCGCAAGGCCACGAATTCTTGTGGGAACGAGCCAACGGGCGCGAGCCCTCGGAGTGGAAGTACTACGAGCAGTTCGCGAGGACCAATCTGCGCGTACTCCTGGGGACGGACGACTTCTCGATCGTCGGCCGCCACGCGGACAGGTCGGCGAAGTTCTTCAACGGCACGTGGGGAATCGGAGCGAGGGTCATCGAAGCCGAGGCCCGGATGTCTTCACTTGTAACCGGCGACTCGAACTCCGGAGGCCGCGTGCTCAAACTTGTCGACTTCTGGAGAACCAGAGGAGTCGGATATATCGACTTCACCGAGATGAACGTCGATGACGGCCTGGAGATCAAGAGCGTTCGCGTAGACCCCTCATCGGCGAATCCGCCGGCAATGCGGTCCGGCAAGCAGTTGCAATGGACAAACACGTCTCTCGCGACGACTTTTGCAACCGCGTATGTCACCTTTGATTGATTCCCGCGGGCGTCACCGGAAGCGGACGGAATCTGATGTCGGCAAGAGTAATCAGACAAGTATCCTCGACTCCGCTGAAGGCCGAAGGCAAGAGAGCCTGGAGCGAATTCAAGAAGATCAGAGCGACAATCCCCGGACTCGATGACCCGCAGCTTTCGCGATACATTCGCGAGTTGAAGGACGCCGAATCGGGCGACAACTTCTACACCTACTTCCCATTCCTGTTTGCAGAGGCCTTCCCGGACCTCACACAACACCAGATGCACAAGCTGGCGTTGACCGGCGTCCTTATGCTCTACCATTTGTTGATCAACGACGAGATTGTCGATCAGAGGGATGCTCAATGCGCGGCGGCAATGCTGGCGAGCAACTCGTTTCAGTTGTCCGCGCTGAAGAACTTCTCAGAGCTGTTTGATGGCAGGCCCGCGCCCTGGAAGGACGTTCTCAGGTTGTATCGCCAGTACAGCCTCGCCACGCTGCTCGAAGACGGCGGGCACAGAAACAAACTGCAGCAGTACCTGAGCCGCGACCGGATCCGAATTCTCTCGCGCAAATCAGCGATGGCGAAGATCATCGTCGTCTCGTTGTGCCGCCTGTCGGGACGCGACGACCTGCTCCGGCCGCTCGAGGACTCATTCGATTCCTACTTCGCCGCCGAACAGTTGTTTGACGACTTCAAGGACTGGAAAGAAGACCTCGCCGCGGGCCGGTACACCTATCTGATCACGACGACGATCATGAGATTCAACCTGCAAGAGAAGCTGGACGCGCTGGCCCCTGAGAGCCGAATCTCGACGCTCGCCAAGTACCTCTACCTCTCCGGCATTGCAGAAGACTATCTCCTCCAGGTTGTGCATTATTGCCGTGAAGCCAAAAGGAAAGTAGAGAGTCTGGATTGTCCGCGCTGGAAGGAACGAATCGACTCACTGATGATGGGAGTGCACGGCGTACGGAGCGAGGTGGCAATAAACTCGCGCCGGACGTTGCTTCAGACCGCGTCCCATCAGTATGCGCTGTTATCCCGGAACGAACCGAGTTCCAACGGACAGTGTCCTCACCCGGTGTGGCGCGCGCCGAGGCAGCTCTCAGAAGGGGCGAGCGAAGCCTCGCGCTACCTGATCAAAGGCAGAGGCATGTATGAGGACTTCATGGCGTTCGGTGAGACGCTGCCGATTTGGGTCAGCGCCTATGTTGGGTGCGCCTTGGGGGACTGGGCGAAGCTTGGCGCGGAGGCGCAGGCCGGGAAAAAGAATCGCGGTTTGACCCAGTTGCTCGACAGAATGCGGAAATGGCTGGCAGGCGAAAAACAGCAGCGAGGATGGCCTTGTCTTCGAGACGTACCGGAGGACGCGGACACAACGGCGTGGGTCGCGCGCTTCCTGGCCGAGACTGGTCCCATCCCCGGCAGCGAGACGCAAGAGTTGATCAAACTCGTGCTCGGCTATCAGCAACCTGATGGCGGCTTCAACACGATTCCGCCGGAGGGCCGGAGCGGGTTTCAATCTTATGGGATGAGTCACGTTGAGGTGACCGCCGTCGCGGTTGAAACGTTGCTGAAACTCGGCGTCGAGCCCTCTCACGAATCAATACGCCGAGCAGTCGGCTTCATAAGAGACGTGAGCGGAAGTGACGGGATCTGGGAGGCCTTCTGGTGGGACGGACAGATGTACGCGACCTTCTATTCGATCCGGGCCCTCGTCGTGGCCGGCGAAACAATCTCCGAGCGCGACAGAACGAGAATGGCTGAAGCCATCATGCAGAGACAGTCCGCCGACGGCTGTTGGGGGTTGGAGTTGACAGGCAAGAACCTCGCGTTCGAGACCGCGCTCGCTGTGCGAAGTCTCCTGCTTCTGGGCGCCGCCGCACGGGAACACCAGAGGGCTGTTGAACGCGGGGCAACGTGGTTGCTCAACTTTCAAAACGGCGATGGGAGCTTCAGCTCCAGGCCCATGCTGCGAATCCCGAACGCAGACGATCTCAGCCCGTGGGCGACGCGGCACTGGGATACGGGCTCGGCCGCCGGCTTGGGAGTCCTCGTCGCCGATCACAACGCGTACTTCACGACCGCGACGGTACTGAATGCGCTGGCCGACTTTCTGCGGATCTACGGCGATCGGAATCTGGTGGTCACCAGAGCGGCGGCCACTCCGCAGTGACGTTTCAATGAAACTTCTTTTTTGTCCGCTTGCCAGTCACGGGTTCGTGTATCCCCTCATCGGGATCGCGAAGTACATGCGGTCGCGCGGTCACGAAGCGGTCTTTGTGACCGGGCCCGCATTCAGCGAGGCGCTGCTGGCGGAAGGTTTTGATCGCGTGCCGCGCGGCGCCAAGGATGGACCCAGCTTTGAGGTCAAGACCTGGTTCAAACCGGTGTCGGTTGCAATCCAGGCCAAGCACATCGAGTACGCACTGGAGCGGTTCCTCGCCGACGCGCTGGTTACTACGCAGCTCTCACTCGGTCCGCTGATAATCAGTGAGACTCGCCGAATCCCTGTCGCGGTCTTGGGACTCGCTACCTACGTGTGGCCGCTGTGGCCTCTAAACCACAAGCCGCAGTCCGAAAAAGAGGAGCGGCTGCAATGGCGGTACGGCGACATGATGGGTTATTACAACAAAGCGAGGTCCGCTCTCGGTCTTTCGGCCATAGACCGCGACCATCTAATGAACCCGTTGCTGGGAGACCTGTTCATGGTTCAGAGCGTTCCAGAGCTCGAGCAGAATGAATACGAGCTGCCTTCCAAGGCGCACTTCGTGGGGAGTTGCGCGTGGGAGCCGGAGTCGTCTGATCCGGACCTGTCCGCGTGGCTCGATCAGTGCGGCGCCGATGGCGAGCCGCTCATCTACGCGCAACCGGGCAGGTCCTTCGACTTGCCGAGCTATTGGCCCTGCCTGCGCGACGCGCTAAGAGACAAGCCGCTTCGCCTGGCGGCCGCGATCGACAGAATGGATGGCGAAGCCGGCGATGTCCCCGGGAATTTCTTTGTGCGGGGCCACGTTCCGCAGGGAAAAGTTCTGCCGCGCGCCGCCGCCGTGATAGGCACCGGCCATACAACTTCGGTGCTCGGCGCGCTCACACACGGTCTGCCTTCAATACTGCTCCCGAGCGGCAGTGCGTCCGACGACATCGCCGAGAAGTGCGAGCGCGCGGGCGCCGCCCTCTGCTTTGAAGACGCTCCAATGGATGTCGGTTTCTTCGAGGATGCAGTGAACGAACTTCTGGCCAACCGCAATCTGAGACGTCGCGCCGAGTTCCTCAGGGATGCTTTCGCGAAGGCGGGAGGCTGCAGCCGCGCGGCTGCATTGATAGAGCAGATGCGCGGCCGCGCACGACCAGCCCCGTAGCCCAGCCCGTAGCAATGCCCGACCGCGCGCCTAATTTCCACAACCCTTGTCTTTTGCCTTCTGTTTTCGGGATGTGTAGAATCGAGAACCGCGATGAATGACTGCTGTGGAGGCGCTGATCGTTGACCTTTACTCCGCCGGCGAGACTTGGAATAGTCAGCAAGCCGAACGAGCCGCGAGCGGCTGACCTCGCCGCGCACATAGCCGAATGGGCCGCCGGCCAGGAGATCAATCTCTTTGTGAGCGACCGCCTGCAGGACTCTCCTCCGGGCAGTTTCTCGGCGTCGATCCGCGAGGTGGTCGAGCACTGCGATATGCTGATCGTGCTCGGAGGCGACGGGACCATGATCGCTACGGCGAGGCTGGTCGGCGGACGCGGGACTCCTGTGTTGGGCGTCAACCTGGGATCGCTCGGATACTTGACCGAGTTCTCCGTCGAGGACACGCTGCCGGCGCTCGACCGGGTCGTGCGCGGAGACTACGAGATTGAGAAGCGAACGATGTTGGACTGGAGAGTCTTGCGTGACGGCGATCAAGTGGGCGCGGCCTCGGCTCTCAACGACGTCGTCGTGAACAAATCGGCGCTCGCGAGAATCATCGACATAGATTGTTCGGTCGGATCCCACTACGTCACGACTTATCGCGCCGACGGGTTGATCGTCGCTACGCCGACCGGGTCGACGGCTTACAATCTGTCGGCGGGCGGGCCGATCATCGAGCCCGGGACTCAGGCAATTGCGATTTGCCCCATCTGCCCGCACACGCTGACCAATCGGCCGCTTGTGCTGCCCGATTCGGTCGAGGTGAGGCTCAAGCTGAACACGCGTGAGCAGGAGGTCATGCTTACGTCGGACGGCCAGACGGGGTTGCCGCTGATGGCGGGCGACGAGATCGAGTTGAAAAAGAGCGCAAAGACGTTCAACACGGTTTGCGCCAAGGGCCGCGATTATTTTCAGATTCTTCGGAATAAGCTTAAATGGAGCGGAAGGTGAGGGGGAGGAGCCAGGAGCCAGGATTCAGGAGCTAAAAGCGAGGATCTAGAACCACGTCGCCGGCGCTATCCGAGCATCCTGTATCTTGCGTCCTGAATCCTGCATCCTAGATCCTAAATCCTCTTATGTTGCTACCAATCGGCGACGAGAACAGAGGCCGCGGCACGACTCCGGTCATCGTGTACGCACTCGTGGGGATCAACATCGGGGTCTTCTTGATTCAGTTGGTGCTGGGCGACCAGTTCACTCTCGCCTATGCGGCAGTCCCATACGAGATAGTGAACAGCACGGATCTGGTCCGCAGGGTCACGCTTCCCGGTGACCTCCCACAGTACCCGGGCCCGTCTCCCATACAGCTCACGCTGCTCACGTCGATGTTCATGCACGGAGGCTTCCTGCATATCGGCGGCAATATGCTCTACCTCTGGATATTCGGCGACAACATCGAAGACAACTTCGGCCACGTGAAGTTCGTTGTCTTCTATTTGCTCTGCGGATTCATCGCGTCGTTCTCTCAGATTCTGATCGACCCGGACTCGCAGGTCCCGACGCTGGGCGCATCCGGCGCCATCGCGGGCGTGCTGGGAGCATACCTGGTTATGTTTCCGCGAAATCGAGTTCGCGCGCTCACTCTGTGGTTCATACTGACCATTGTCGAGCTGCCTGCGGTGATCTTCCTCGGAATCTGGATCGTGCTTCAGTTCTTCCTCCAACTCGGCTCGATCACCCAGCACACGGCGCAGACGCGCGGCGGCGGCGTGGCCTACATGGCTCACATCGGCGGCTTCCTGGCGGGGATGGGCTTGTCGTTTCTCTTCCGCCGCCGCCGGCGAGAGGTCTATTGGAGGTGACCACGCCTGGATGCACGGGCTGGCCGCGAGAAGATTTGCGTTGACATTGGGTCCGTATCCGAACACGATTCCCTGTCGGGGAAAGCCAAGATGAAGTCACGCGGTAACAAGACCTCGGCCGTTGTTCTGTTGATCGTCGGGCTCGTCGGGGTTGGAGGGACGTTGCACGGATTCGGCGCGGCCCAGGTGCCGGTCAAGCCGGCGTCCGCGCCGGCTGCACTGCTCGTTGCGCTCAAGAGCAAAGATCCGACAGCGCGGCGCGACGCGGCCAATCAACTCGGAGCCATGCGCGCGCGCGACTCGGTCCCATCTCTGATCAGCGCGCTGCTGGACAAAGACGCCGGCGTGCGCGAGGCTGCGGCTTTCGCGCTGGGCCAGCTCACAGATCGTCGCGCCATCGAGCCGCTGGTGGGCGCGCTCTCCGACAAAAACGCCGAGGTCCGCGCGTCGGCAATCTTCGCTCTGGGAATGATCGGCGACCCCAAAGTCGTGCTCGCACTGTCTAATGCCTTGGGTGACCGCTCGCCGGTCGTGCGATCGTCGGCAATCGTCGGGCTCGGTTTGATGCAAGACGAAGGCGGCTTCGAGGAATTAGTCGACATGCTTGACGACGCGTCATTCGACGTGAGGTACGACAGTGTGTGGGCGCTCGGACAGTTGGGAGATGACAACGCCGTCGAACACCTAAGCGTTTCTTTGGTGACGCTCGACTTTCCCGGCGTTGATGATATCAGACGCGAGGGGTTCCGGCTCGCAGTGCAAAACTCGATTGAAAGCCTGCAGGAGCCGCAGCGGCGACCCGCAAGGGCGATCAGCTCGGCGGTCCGGCCGCGCCGTTCGGTCGCTCCGCCGCGCGAGGAGACGCGACCGCGGCGCACGCTGCCATACGGCATCGTCGATCTGAACCGCGTGACCGCTTCGCCGAAACCCGAAGCGGTAGAGAAGAGTGCCGAGCAGCCGGCGGAAAACTATCATTCATCAACTGGCGCTGCAGACGCGGAAGCGACCATGCGTCAGCAGGTGCTAGCCGCGACAAACCGGCCAGTGGCCATTGTTCGCCGAGTAGCGGCTGTTCCGACCGAGCGCGCCGAACGTGCGGGAGTGAACGGCACGGTCGGTGTTCGGGTGCTCGCGGGGGCCGATGGCCGCGCGGTGCGGGCTTATGTAACGCGGCGGCTCGGCTACGGTTTGGACCAGCGGGCCGTGCAAGCCGCATTGCAATACCGATTTGATCCGGCTCTTCTAGCGGGACTTCCACAGACGAGTTGGGTTGACATTGAAGTTAAGTTTGGACATTAGTCCGTGGTCAGTTGCCGGTCAGTTGTCCGTGGTCCGTGGCACGTCGTCCTCTAACACCAAGCGCGGTGAGTTAATAGCCCGCCGTACGAAGGAGATTACGGACTAAACGAGATCGCAACGGACGACGGACAAACTTACGGAGTTCCAATATGGCCAGAATAGTGAAATGCGGATTGATCCAAACATCGAACGCGTGCCCGACCGATCAGCCGGTCGAGAAGATCAAACAGGCTAATCTCGAAAAGAACCTCGGCTTCATCGACGAGGCAGCTAAACAAGGCGTGAAGATCCTCTGCATGCAGGAAGTCTTCACGACGCCTTACTTCTGCGCCGAACAGCAGACGCGCTGGTACGACGCCGTAGAGCGAATCCCGGACGGACCAACCGTCAAGCTGATGGAGGAAGTGGCCCGCAAGCTTGGAATGGTGATCGTTGTGCCGATCTACGAGGAGGAGATTGTTGGCGTCTACTACAACACGGCGGCGGTGATCGACGCCGACGGGCGCTACCTGGGCAAGTACCGCAAGCATCACATCCCGCACGTCGCGCCGGGGTTCTGGGAGAAGTTCTACTTCAAGCCGGGCAACCTCGGTTATCCGGCCTTCGACACTGCGTTCGCAAGGATTGGAGTCTACATCTGCTACGACCGGCACTTCCCCGAAGGCGCGCGAGCGTTAGGGCTGGCCGGCGCGGAGATCGTTTTCAATCCGTCGGCCACCGTCGCCGGGTTGTCCGAGTACCTGTGGGAGCTCGAGCAGCCCGCGCACGCGGTCGCGAACGGCTACTTCGTCGGTGCGATCAATCGAGTGGGGCACGAGCAGCCCTGGGACATCGGCGAGTTTTACGGCAAGAGCTACTTCTGCAATCCGCGCGGCAAGATCATCGCCCAGGCATCGCGCGATAAAGACGAGTTGGTTGTCGCCGACTTGAACCTGGACGAGATTCGCGAGGTGCGCAACACGTGGCAGTTCTTCCGCGACCGCAGACCCGAAACCTACGGCGCGTTGACCGCGGAATAACACCTTGGTGTTCATCCGTGGCCATCTGTGGTTCCATTTCCCAGAGGGAGAATTGAATGCTCGAGTTCGCGATAACTTTCAAATCCGACATGCCTCACCAGCGCATTGTCGCGCTCACCAAACAAGCCGAAGCGGCCGGTTTCGCGTACGGCTGGATTTTCGACTCGCACGTTTTGTGGCAAGAGCCCTATCCGATCTTGACGCTGATGGCGGCCAACACCCAGCGCATGCGATTCGGCACATGCGTGACCAACCCGGCAGTGCGGGACGCGACGGTCACCGCGAGCCTGTTGGCGACGTTGAACAAGATTTCGCAAGGCCGCATGGACCTCGGCATCGGGCGCGGCGACAGCTCGCGGCGGGTTATGGGCAAGAAGCCGACGACGCTTGAAAAGCTCGAGTATACGGTTCAGGTCATCCGCGATCTTTGCGCGGGCAAGAAGATCGAGTACGAGGGCCGGGAGATCCAGATGACGTGGGCTGACAGCGGGGTGCCGCCGGTGTGGGTTGCGGGCTACGGTCCGAAGGCTCTGCGCTGCGCGGGTCGCATCGGCGATGGCGTGATCCTGCAATTCGCCGATCCTCACTTGATCAAGTGGTGCCTCGGCTTCGTGCGCGAGGGAGCCGAAGAAGCGGGCCGGGACTTTTCGAAGATTCGCGTTATGAGCGCCGCGCCGGTTTGGGTGTCGGACGATCTGGCGACGGCTCGCGAGCGTGTCCGCTGGTTTCCAGCGCTGGTCTCGAATCACGTCGTCGATCTTGTTTCGCGCTACAAGCCCGAAGAGCTGCCCGAAGAATTGACCTCTTACATTCGAGACCGCAAAGGCTACAACTACCTGCATCATGCCGAGGTGGGAAGCACGAACGCGGAGTTCGTCACTGATGAGATCGTCGACCGATTCTGCATTGTCGGCCCGGCCGACGAGCACGTCCGAAAGCTGAAACAGCTTCAAGAGATCGGCGTCACCCAGTTCAATATTTATTTGATGAGCGGGGAGGAAGAGGAAACTGTCGAGCTGTACGGCCGCGACGTTCTGCCGCGAGTGTCTGTGTAGGCTACCGCGCCGGGCGCTTGTCCTTCCACGTGAGCGGCCCATTTGCTCGTCGCGTCAGCTTGCCATCCGCACGATTCTGCGATAGAAGGAGACCGCCATCGCCGGAAGCGAGGCGGCCATACATTCCTGCATCATTGTTGATTCATCTTGCGTCTAGAGTAGTGGGTGAGAATCGGGCCGGGCGCGCGTTGCCCCGGTCCATTGATCGTCGTACTGGTGCTGGCGGCCTCCGGCGCTGAGATCTTTTCCGCTAATCAACACGATACCGCTGAGAGAACTTCAATGGGCACAGACGATGGCGGAGACGCCAAACTCCGGTACGACAGGAGGAGGATTTCATGCAAGAGCTACGAGCAGCCTGGAGCAAGACGCCGCTTGGCGTCAAAGTAGGCATCATCGTCGTGTTGCTGGTCGTCGTGTTGGGCGCATCGGCGGGGGTTGGGACGTGGTACGATCACTACAAGGACCGGCGGTTCGACGAGAAGATGAAGAAGCTCGAAACCGAGCGCGACGACCTCGCAAGGCAGACTGCGGAACTGACGACGGAGCGCGATAAGCTTGTTGCCCGCGCGGACGAGGCGGAGAAGCGGGCGGCCGATGCTGAAGCCAGAGTGCAGATCAACGAAGTCGCCATAGCCGCGGCTGGAGCAAGAGTGATAGATGCAAACGAAAAACTGAAGAAGGAGGACGAACGCTATGCGGAGGAGCTTAAGAACAGCGGTCGCGATAATATTACTCCTTGCGAACGCTGGATTCACAATTGCGAGACAGCAAAGCAGCTTGGACTCAAGCCGAAGTCCGAGCAATGCAAGTGCAACTAGCGGCGGCCCCCAGGAGCCGTGCAGGACCGTTGAGGAGTGCAGGAAGCGCCTGGATGATTGCAGCAAGCAGTTCGATGAAACCAACAGGCTGCTCGAGACGACCCTCGTCGAGTTCAAGCACGCCAAGAACAAAAACGATATAAGCGATCAAAAGATCAAGGCCCTCGAGGATGAAGCCAACGCGCTCAAGGAGAATCTCGAGCTCTACAAATCCATCGCGGAAGATTACAAGAAGGCAGCCAAAGACCGCGCCTCCGCCATCGAGATAGATGACAAACGAGTCGCGCTTTATGAGGAGCGCATCAAGCTCTACGAGCAGTCGATTCAAGGTTACAAGGAAGAGATTGCGAAGCTGCGGGCGGAGCGCGATGCGCGAAGACGAGGCAGGAGTCTCTTGATCCTCACGGCGGCAATCGTCGGGGCCGCGATCGGTTACGCCCTCGGTAATAAGTAGGTGGGAGAGTTGCAGTCCGCGACATCGGCCGTCTCGCGAAGCAAGAGCGGGAAGCATCGGCGTGTGACGGTTTCGGCTGGGGTTGAAGAGGCGGTTGAGACTCACAAGCGGCTGTGTTACAAACGGTCTGGCGGTAATCCAGCCGCATCCCACGAATCTACTCCCGTCAGGGGCCGCTGACGGCCCAATTCTGCTGATCCTGGAAGGAGGTCCTTATGCTCCAGGTAAGAAACGCAGCGTACGTCGTGCTGCTCATGGCAACTTCTCTGCCTGTAACCGCCGGACAGAAAGTTGAGGCGAGGAAGCCCTCGGCTGAACAGACGGCGCGTGAAAAAGCGCAACCGCGAGACCCCGCCTTGCAGAAGATAGTCGCTGCGCTCGATCAACTGCTCGAGACACAGAAGACCTTCAGCGACGAGAACGTGAGAACAGTGATCCAAGTCCAGGCCGGGGATCTGCTGTGGGGTATCGATCAGTCGCGGGCCCGCGACCTGTTTGAATCCTCGTTCCAAGCCGTCGTCGATCCGGCAAGCAGTCCAGCGTCGGCGCAGTCGTCCGCCGGCAAGCAGGCTCGTACTCTCGTCCGCGATATCGTTCTCATGACAATCGCTCGCCGCGATCCCGCGTTAGCGGTGAAGCTGGTTAAGAGCGCCGCGAAGTCTCCGAGTAATGCATTCGCGACAACGGGCGGGACGGGGCGAATCGAGGCGCGCGATTCTCTGGAATACACGCTCGCCTTTTACCTGGCGTACACAGATCCGCAAAGGGCGGCTCAAATTGTGGGACCGCTTATGGGCAGAATTGAGACTGAGAGGCTTATAACGCTGATGAGATCAATCAGGTCCAGGGAACAACAGGTGGCCGACGATCTTTTCATTCAGGCTCTCGAGAAGGCAAGAGCCGAACAGCCGGGTTTCGACACGATCCAAGCGATGGCTTCTTATCTGTTTAATGACTTTGGCAACGGGGTGATCTCATTCTCGTGGGGGACGGAACCGCGCGATCCTTTCAAGCCGATCAACATAAGCCCCGCAGTGATTCAGCAGTTTCTGGAGTTGGCGTACGACTCCGTCTCCCGTCGGCTCGATGCGGCGCTTGCCAACGAAGCCGGCGTTCGGCTGGACCCTCGCACCTACGACTACACGATTCCAAAGCTGCTCGTCGCTTATTTCGAACGGCTCATGCCGGACCGCGCGGAGGCGTTCCAGGCTCGCGTGGATGAAGCGCTGCGCCGAGTGCCGCAAGAGGAACGCCCCTACCTCGCGTTCGGCGAACCTGGCATCGAGCACCTCGTCGCAATGGCCCGAACGATTCTCGACGCCGGCTTGAGAGATCACTTCTATCAATTCGCGGCGACTCGCGCTCTCAATACCCGCAACATCGAGCAAGCGTCGGCCATAATAGACAGAATAGGTGATGAGCGACTTCGCGCCCGTTTGCGCGACTTGATACGAGAACGGACCGTCGATGGCCGTTCGGAGGAGATGAGAAGTGCGATCGCAGCGGGCGACTTTGACAAAGCGGCGCAGATGATCGCAGCGATGACAGAAGTCAGGTTGCGCCAATGGGGGTTCAGCAGTCTGATAGGAGAACTGTATCGCAAAGACAAGCCGCGGGCGCTGCGCATGCTTGACGACGTAGAGCGCGCAGCGATGAGCCTTGAAAACGCAGTCGAGAGGGCGCAAGAGCTGATGATGCTGGCCGGCGTCATCGCGCGACTCGACGCGGAGCGCGGCTTCGACAAGATGGAGCTGGGCGTCGCAGAGTTGAATCGAGGACGGCTGTCACTAGAGTGGGAACATACTCATAGGATCGAAACTCAGATCGAAGGCGCGCGTGACCCGAGGGTCCGGAGAGTAAATGCGGGCATCAGTTCCGTTTTGAACGACCGGGACTTTGAATCCCTGGGAGGCTTGCATTTTGATCGCGCATTGAAGCTGGCGCGGCAAATCCAGATGCCCGAGGCGTCGGCGTTCGAGCAACTGGCCGTGTGTCGCGGCGCGTTGGACAAGCTCCGGCCGGCGCTGGCCGTCTCCGCGTCGGCTCAGAAGCAACGGGAAGCCAATGCTCCGCCCAGCCCAACTCAGCAGAAAGCACTCGCACTGCTGGATCAGATTCTCGAGCAATCGAAGTCATTTGAAGATGACGAAGTGAGGATAAGGGTTCAGGCTCAGATCGCCGATCTTCTGTGGCAGCGCGATGAACCGCGCGCGCGACGTCTGTTTGAAGCTGCATTTCGCGCGATCGCCTCCACGAAGCTCCCTCCGCAGGACAAAACTGCTCCGCCTTCGTATGTGGGCGCCAATTCGCATTATCCGTTGCGCAGCGACGTCATCCGTCTGGTTTCAAGTCATGACCCCGCCCTGGCCGCCAGATTCGTCGACTCCGTCGTAGACCAGCCGCCCAATGTCGATCCCAAGTTCCTGGCCAGCAGCTATGGGACCTACAGCGAATCCGCTATGTTGCAGTTGCAATTCGCGCTGTACATAACCCACTCAGACCCCACGCGCGCGGGGCAGATAGCCGGGACGTTTCTGCAAAAAGGAGACTTCCCCAGAGCGGCCTCGATACTTCGGCCGTTGCGGAGCAGTGTTGCCTGGCTCGCGGACGATCTGTTCGCTCAGGCTGTAGCACGGCTCAAACAGTCGGACACGATCTCCGCTGACAGTGTCCGCTACCTTGCGGATTATGTCTTTCCCGACTTCGGAGAAGGGACTATCCGATTCACGAATGGCGCCCGAATGGAGGCCGCCAACACCGCGATCAGCGCTGAATTGAAGGCACAATTCATGGAGTTGGCGTACAACGCGACAGCGCAGTGGACCCGCGCCGCGCAAAAGAACGGCGATCGCGGGGCCAACTCGCGAGCTGCCGACATAGAGTCGCCTGAATCAAGAATTGCCAGGCTCTTGCTGCCCTACTTTGATCAACACATGCCTGACAAGTTGGCAGCAATCCGCGCCCAGGTGAGCGAAGCCTTCGCCACATCCACCGGAGGGAGCGAACCGAACCGCGGCGCGACTCTCTCGGGTACGGTAGAGGACTTCCTAAGCCGGGCGGAGAGGGCAACGGACGCGAAGGAGAAGGACCTTCTTTACGCGAACGCCCTGACGCGGGCCGTACGGAACCGCGATTTCGGCGGGGCCCGGACGATCCTCGAACGGATCAGCAATGAGAGAATGCGTTCGCAGCTTGATTCGACGATAAGACGCGCGATTGATGAGGAGCGATACAGCGAAGCGCGGCGCACGTTAGACAGCGGAGACCTCGACACTGCGTACGCCCTCATCAGCGAGTTGTCGGACCCGCGTCGTCGCATCTCTATGCTGGGGAATCTGGCGATCTCCCTGCTTAACCGGAAAGAGAATGAACTGTCGTTGCAGGTTTTGGACGAGGCGAAGCGACTCGCGGGCGGCGCAACCGGTACCGAAAGGGCTGTTGAGTTGCTTCGACTGGCAGACCTGGCTGCGCGGCTCGACCCCGAACGCGGATTCGAAGACGTGAAGCTGGCAGTCGAAGCCATCAACCAGGCTCGTGTTGCCTCTCAATGGCAGAGGATCGAGACGGTCAGCGACGCGAAGAGCGGAGTCACCACAAGGACGAATATCGGCCTGGGATCGTTCGGCCTCGCGTTCCCAAGCGGCTTCTCTCTGCTCGCCCGCACTGATTTTGATCGGGCACTGTTGCTCGCTCAAGCAGTCGAGCCAAAGGAAGCGTCGGCACTGGCTCAGCTTGCGGTATGCCGCAGCGCGCTTGGTCGCCGCTAGCCGGCAGTCTCGTAAGGTCACGAGCCTGAGGACTGGGGACGAACGTGGTGCCGAGTTTGCGCGTTCCGTCTCGCGCTCACCTTGAAGCAACCAACCGACCTGAAAGATTGACAGGTAGGGAAGGCGCACTTGCTCTCGCCGATGTAGGCCGCTGCTCCCGCTATCCCACCGTCGCGTGCGGGCGCGTCATTCAGGAGGCAGCGCGCGCAAGACTTCCTCGGGCGCGATCGTCGCGACGTATCGCTCCTCTTTGAACGGCTTGAACCCCCGCTTCAGGTAGTTCGGCATCGCCGCCGGATCGTCGAGCGTGCACGTGTGCAACCAAACGCGGCGCGCGCCATCTGCGAACGCCCGCTCGACCGCAAAGCTCAGCAGGTATTTTCCCAACCCTCGGCCGATGAACTCGGGAAGCAATCCGAAATAAGCAATCTCGGTCGAATCGTCGTCGCCCTTCGCCAACTCGAAGTAGCCGGCAGGCGCCCCGTCGCAATACATCACCCACAAAGTCACGCCCGGCGTCGCCAGATACGCTCGAATTACCTCGTCGGTCCAGCTTAAGCGGTCGACCCAGTGATATGCGCGGCCGACTTCTCTATAGAGGTAGCGGAAGAATGACGGAGGACAGTTGGCGAGATGTTCGATCCTGACGCGCGGATCGTCGATGAACGCCGGCTTGAAGTCCGCCGGCGAGTGGATCTCGAGATAGGTTCGCGTGACTTCGATGGTTGTTCCCACTTCGCTCAACAAAGCACCAACCTCACATCTTCCCCGCATCGGCAAGGAATCTCTCGGCTTCTGTCTTCATGAACGTCCCGAAGTTAGGCTTGCCCTGCTTCACTCGCGCTATAATCTGCGCGGCCGTCTCGCGCAGCTTCGCCTTGTCCTTCAAACCGGAGTATATCCGCAGCAGGTAGCGCGCGACCATCTGGTTGTCCGGGTACTTCGCTTGAAGCTCGCGAGCGTAGACGAGCGCCTCATCGAAACGACTCTCATTGAGGGTCAACACTTCGAGCAGCGCGAATTTGGCATCCACGTCCGCGAGCGGGGCCCTCTCAGCGGCGGTCTTCAGGTAAGCAATGCCTCGCTCGCGATCGCCCGCAGGCAGCGACTTTGGCCCGAGCACCGCCGAGGCAACGCGGCCGATCGGGGAGTCCGTCAGCAGCCCGACCCGATAGTAGATGCCCCCGTTGGCGAAGTACGCGTCGTAGAAATCGGGCTTCAGCTTTATGAGATCATCCAGCGAATCCTGAGCCGTGCGAGCGGCTCTGGCAGCCGGTATCGCGTGGTTCTGATACAAGGCCAGCCGGGATCGAATCGCGTGGGCCGAACCCAGGTAGTAGAGCGCTTCGTTGACATCCACCTCTGATTTGTCTTCGCGCGCACGAAGCGCCTCGGCCTTTCGGATCGTCGCGGCGAGCGACGCTTCGATGTCGCCGTCGTAGGTCCTCGCGCCCGAATCGAGCTTCGCGTCTACAATTGACTTCCAGATCAGCGTAACCGCCTGATAGAAATCGCCCGCGGGACTTGCTGGATACCGGCGAACGAGCTCGCCGAATTTCGAGAGGGCGTCGTCGTACCTGCCGCTGAAAATCATCTCGCGCCCTTCGAGTATCTCCGTGCGAAGCGTGTCGGAGTGGTGCTCTTGCCCGAGAGCCGGCTCGGAAGCCAGGCCGACGGCGATCGACAGCACCACCGCGGCTGCGGTCCGCCTCGCGGTTTTTGCCGTTTGGGTCAACATCAAGTTCCTCCGCGCAAGAACGCGGGCCATAATACAATCAAAGACAACGCCGATTCCAAGTTGGAAATCGTAGCTCGCGGCAATACAATGCGAAAGGTGACAATGAAACGGATGAAACGATTGACCCTACTCCTGCTGATCTGCATTCTCGCGGCGCCGTCGTCACAAGCAGCCGCCGGAACGCCGTCAGCCGGCAAGATCATCAACCGCTGCCAGAAAGCCTCGGGCGGCAACGCGTTCAAACGAGTGAAAAGCGTCGTGATGAGCGGCTCTCTTAAGACCGCCGAGATCAGTGACGGCCGATTCACTCTGAGATCGCAAAGCCCCGACCGCTTGCGCATCGACGTCGACGCCGGGAGCCGCAAACAGAGCGAGTGCTACAACGGCAAGTCCGCATGGCGGGTGGACTCGCGAGGCCTCCGCACGCTGCTGGGCGTCGAAGCGAAGCGCTTGCGACTCGAAGCCCTGCTCTTCTCCGGACGCCTGCAAGACCTCTCGCGAAACCGCGTGCTTCCCGGACAGCCGCAGAAGACGACGGTGGAAGGCCGCGATGCTTACGCCATCGAGTTTGTCAAAGATGACGCCCGGCTGAAGCTCTTCTTCGACGCGTCGAGCGGCCTCCTCGTCAAACAAGAAAGCCAAACGGCTGACGGTCTTCAGGAGGTCTTCTACTGGAATCACCGGCCGGTTGAGGGCGTGATGGAACCGTTCTCCATCAAGATCAAAGACGGCGCCGGCGAGGCCCTCGTCACCATAGACCGCGTCGAACACAACCGCGCTCCCGAGGAGGCAGCGTTTCGCTATCCTCAGGTCGAGGGATCACGGCCGCTGCCCGAGCTCGAACCGCTGATGAAATCGATCGTCGCGAACCAGGAGAAGATCGAAGAGCTGCGGGAGCACTACACCTGCCTGGTGACGGAGACCGAGCGCAAGCTCGACGGGAGCGGCCGCATTAAGGAGAGCGTCACGAAGGTCTATGAAGTAACCCCGGTCGGCGAGGAGTTCGTCGAGCGGCTGATGAGCGTCGATGGCAAGGAGCTTTGGGCTTCCGAGCGCGACAAAGAAGACCGCCGGGTGCAAAAAGAAGTCGAAGACATAATCAAGCGCCGGGAGAAGAAACAAGAGAAGAAAGACCGCGCCGCCGCCCGCGGAGAGAAGCCGGAAGAGGATAAGGACAACATAACGATTCTGGATTTTCTGCGCTTGAGCGAGGTGACGTCGGTGCGGCGCGAGGTATTCGGGGGCCACGAGGTAATCGCATTCGACTTCGAGCCTCGCAAGGGAATCAAACCCCGTAACCGCGCGGAGACGATCGTGAGCAAGCTCGCGGGCACGATGTGGGTCGATGAAGATGCGCAACAGATCGCGCGTGTGGAAGCTCGGCTGACAGACTCGTTCAAGATGGGGGGCGGGCTGGTCGCTTCGATCTCGCCGTCGACGGCGATGGTCTTCGAGCAGGAAAAGGTCGGCGGGGAGATATGGCTCCCGTCATTTGCCGAGGCGAACATATCGGCGAGGGTGCTCTTGTTCGCGAAGTTCAATCGCAGCTTCGTGCGACGCTACAGCGACTATAAAAAGTATCAGATCGACAGCGCGTACGAACTGACCGGGCCGAAGCAGAAACCCAAGCCCGACAATGAGCGTTGATCGCCCGTGGTCGGCGAGAAGGGGGCGGTAATATTCTGGTCAATTGCCCGATAAAGCTGGCAGAACAGTGGTGCCCTGGTTGCAACAAAGGCGACGGCGACAAACCTCACAATTATTCGTGCATTTCTTTTCGGAATGTAGTAGGATTCAGGCTGTCTCAACGACAAGGATTCCTTATGCCGCCGGATGGGGTTTTCGGCGGTGAAAGAAGCTGAGAGATTCAATGTGGACTAAGGTTGCGGCAACGAGCTATGCTCGCACTTTAATCCACACGGTGAAGAGCAGCGCCAGCATCATGAGCGCGCCCGTGCCAAGGTCGTATCCGCCGGGCGGATCAGCACTTGGAGGAGCACCTTGATCAGAAGAGCCTCCCGATTGATCGGACGGATTTATCGCATTGACGATGGGCTCCTCGCCCGGGTCGCAGGCGCAGCCACCGGTACCGCACTGGCACCAGTTTCCGCCTGTTGTGTGCCCGGCTTGAGCGACCATCGAGAACGGCGTCGAGTCTGTCAGTTTGGAGCTTGGAGAGTCTGAAAACCCGATGGGAAGAACGAGCATGCAGAGAACAGCCCCAACCAGTCTTTTCCTCACGGAATTGTCCCCCTTGAAGTCTCTTGAACCGAAAAACCAAATTGGCTACGGCAGATTCTACCAGCAATTCATTTCAATAATCACGAGAGGTTTGACGGGAAGGCAAGCATTGTACGCGTGCCTCGACCATCTCATTAAGATTGCTGACCAGTCTTACCTTCTGCGTGACATGGTTACGCTTCAGGACGTTAGTCGCGCGATACTGAGATTGCCGATCCCGGAGTCCGAGAGTATCGGACAGTATTACGGAGCGATATTTTCCGGTCGGCGGGGCGAGATTCAACAGGCTCAATCACTGCTGACAGGCGTGGCTGCAAACGCGCCATTGAGGTTTAGAGCTAGGGCTATGAATTCGTTGGGCGCGTATTCGTTTGATCAGAGGGATCTTAGGACTGCGCGCTCCTTCTACCTCGATGCTGGCCGGATCGCCGAGCATACGGATCGCTTTGATCCGCTCGTGGCCTTCACTGTGCAGAGGATGACGGCAGTGATGAGGAGCGAGCACGGGGATCACCGCAGCGCCCTCGACGACCTTGAGAAGATCTTCCCGCTCGCCCGACTCGCCGCCAGAACCTATCCTGCTCTGCTGCCAGACTACCTGAACAGCTACGCCGTCGAGCTTGCCGCGGTCGGGCGCGTAGAAGAGGCCCGGAATGTGTCCGATATCGTGATTGCATCCCCGTACGCTGCCGCGTATCCTGAGTGGCGCGAGACGCGCGAGGAAATCGCGGCCAAAGAACGCCGCCGGTCGCACGATCGCATAGCCTTCAACTGGAGCACCGCCCAACCGGCGAACGTCGTCCGATTGGATTACTCCGAAAGGCGGACCGCTTCGGTAACCTCACCCGCCTCGCAACCCTCTCGCAAGGCGCGCGTAGTTGATTTCCAACAGTGGACGAAGACCCACATGTCGACGCAGCCTACCAAAAGGGAGTTCAAGCGGCTTAGCACCGAAGAGCTGAGAGAGATGACGCCGGGCCAAAAACGTGCGCGACTCCTCAAACTGATCTACGACCTCCAGCCCGACGACGACGAGTTGAGAAAGATGATCGCAGCGATCGAGGACGTCCTGTTCGACGAACGGGCGCAGGGTTGAGTTACGTCGCGCCCGCCCCTTATCCCATCCACTGACACTTGGCGGGACAACAACGAGGTCGTTGCCTTCTTATAACAACCTCAAAGGGACCCCCACAGCCGCGCTTAGGTCATTACGCCCCGCGGCCATCCACCCTCCTAAGAGCCTCTGCTGGACACCTTCGTGACGCCGCTGATAGAATCTGCCGCTTCAGAAATGGCGCTCGTACCCGAACAAACCCAAGCCGATTCTCGCGACGAGCGGGCGAGTCTCGACCTCGTCGACACCGTAGCAACGCCTCGCATCGTCGAGCGCCGCGTCTGGCGGAACACTTTCGTCGTCATCGCGATCGCTCTTTGCGGGGCGGTCGTGTTGGCTGATTTACGATTCACGTTGGGCGTGTCGATTGGCAGTATCCTCGCGTTGCTGAACTTCAGATGGCTGCAATCATCTTTGCGCGGGGTTCTGGCCGTCGGCAGCCGCAAGGTTCCGCCCGGCACGACGATGAAGTTCATCCTCCGCTGGCTCATCGTTCTAGCGGCGGTCTTCCTTGCCAGCCGTACGCGGTTTGTCGATCCGGCGGGGATGACGGCGGGTTTGTTTGCGCCGGCCGCAGCGATCCTGATTGAAGCGGCGTTTCTCGGATTGAAGACAGCCGCCGTATATCACGGAGAGAGATCATAAATGTTGCTTGCCTTATACGCACTGATTCAGGAAACCGGCGGCAATTCAGAGCACTCGCCAGGTGAAGCCGCCACAAGCGCCGCCCACGAACCGGTGGTCGTGGAATGGGTCAATCACGTGCTGGGCCCGGCCGTGTTGAAGGTCGAGCGAGCCATCCTCCCTCCGATTTACGGCTTGTTGGGCGCGGAGTGGCACGAGCCGGCGCCAGGCGAGCTGATCATTCCCGAACACGTTGTCTGGGCCGTGCTGCTGGTCATGATCTGCGTTGCGGGGGCGCTCTTACTGCGAGGCAGGCTATCGGTGGACCGGCCGTCGAAGGGGCAGCAATTGCTTGAGATCATCGTCGAGCAGATTCGTAGTCTGCTGGACCAGGTCATCGGTCCGTACGGGCGGCGCTATGTCCCGGTAATCGGATCGTTCGCGGTCTTCATTCTCATCGGCAATTTGATGGGTCAGATTCCGGGCTTGGGCGCGCCGACCGAGAGCATCAACGTGACGGGTGCGCTGGGACTCACGTCGTTTCTCTACTACATCTCGACGGGGTTCAGGCAGCAAGGGATTGGCTACCTGAAGCATTTCACTGGCGGGCTGAAGGGTCCGCTGCTGCTGGCGATTGGTCCGCTGATATTCGTCGTCGAGATCATATCAAACAGCGTCCGGCCGGTGACGCTCTCCCTTCGGTTATTCGTGAACATGTTTGCGGACCACAAGATCGGTTCGTCGTTTCTCAGCATGGTTGCGCCGCTCGTGCCGGTGTTCACGATAGTGCTGGGTGTGTTCGTTTCGTTCGTCCAGACGTTCATCTTCATAATGCTGTCGATGGTGTATCTGAGCGAGACGGTTCCGCACGAAGAGCACGACGTGGAAGAGCACGGCCACGCGGCAGAGGCGCCGGCGCATTGATACGAGATCGGCTCACGGATTACGTTTCGGCTTCATTGGTACAAAAGAGCGAGGAGTTTGAGAGTCCGGTTCTTTTCATAGCTGTTTCATCGCACGCGCTGCCGGAGCCTTGCAGTAAGAGGGGCAAGCGAATACCGGGCACGTGGAAATAATACCCGGCCGAGCTTTCAGACTTCTTCAGGCTGACAACCGAAGGCGGGTCAAGGGACTATCGGTCATGCGACTCGCCACTAGAGAGCCCGACGCATGCGCATCGGGTTGAGGCTGGTTTCAGACCTCGAAAGGAGAGACGATGCTGAAATTCAGACTGTTCATAATGTCCGCGCTGATGATGCTGTTGGTCGTTGCCACGGCGATGGCCCAGGCCCCGCAGGCCCCGGGCGCGACCGGGCCGGGTGACACGAGTACGGGAAACACCTGGGTGATTCCGGCGATGGGATCGTTCGCGGTGGGAATCGCGGCTCTCGGTGGCGCGCTCGGCGACGGGCGCGCGATTGCCGCCGCGTGCGAAGGCACCGCGCGCAATCCGGGGGCGGGCGGCCGCATCTTCACGATGTTGCTGCTTGGCCTGGCGCTGATCGAAACGCTAGTCCTGTTCACGTTCCTGACGGTCTTGATCAAATAGTCGGGGAAGCGCGGCGTTTACGAGGGAGGCTTCGGCCTCCCTTTTTCTTTTCGGGTGCGGTGCGCGGGAGTATAGTTGACGCGAGCAGCACGACATTGTGCGGCCATTCGATGGTGGTTTAATAGGAGGCTATCAATGAGCAACGAGGAGGTCGAAAGAGCAATCGAGTTCATCCTCAAGCACCAGGCTCAGCAGGCGGCGCTGCAGGCGCAGTATGCGGAGCAGGTTGTCGCCCAGCAAAAAGAAACGGAGCGGCGATTCAAGGATTCCGACGAGCGATTCGTTAAGCTGGCCGAAGCGGTGATAGCACTGACGGGCATGGTCGGAAAGATAGCTGACGCCCAAACCCGCGCCGATGAGCGGATCGCGGAGTTAGCGGCGAGCATGGCCGAGTTGACGGAGAAGGGAAAGGAGACCGAGGAGCGCCTGAACGCCTTTATCCTCTACGTCGAACGGTTCATCAGCGAGCGGCGTAACGGCAGGCGGAAAAAATCGAGTTGAGCGGCGGACCCCAGTTGACGCCAGCCTGCGGTCTCAAGTCCGTCCCGCCTGCGATGGGGCCCCAGGGACACCAACTATGCAATTCTTCAGAGACAGCATCCTCCAACTCATAACCGCGACCTCGACCGATCTTCCGCCCGACGTGCGGCGCGCGATGGCCGACGCGCTTGAAGCCGAAGCTCCTGGCTCGCGCGCCTCAACCGCACTCTCGGTCATCGCGACCAACATCGACATGGCTTGCGACAACGAAGGCCCGATCTGCCAGGACACCGGCATGCCCACGTTCGAGATCAAGACTCCCGTCGGCGCGAATCAGATAGCGATGAAGCGCGAAATCCGCGAAGCGATCGCCGACGCCACGCGCCGCGGCAAGCTGCGGCCCAACTCGGTCGATTCGCTCACCGGCGCCAACTCCGGCGACAACCTCGGCCCCGGCACGCCCGTGATTCACTTCGATCAGTGGGAGAACGACGGCGAGATAGAAGTGAAGCTGTTGTTGAAAGGCGGCGGATGCGAGAACAAGAACATCCAGTACTCCCTTCCAACTGAACTGCCATATCTCGGCCGCGCGGGCCGCGATATGGACGGCGCTCGCAAGTGCATACTTCACGCCGTCTGGCAGGCGCAAGGTCAGGGCTGTAGCGCCGGCGCGCTTGGCGTTTCGATCGGCGGCGACCGGACGTCGGGATATCAGCATGCCAAAGAACAGCTCTTTCGGACGCTCGACGACACGAATCCCGACCCGAAGCTTGCGGCGCTCGAAGACTACGTCATGCGGGCGGCGAACACGCTTGGCATCGGGACGATGGGATTCAGCGGCGGAGTCACGTTGATTGGCTGCAAGGTCGGCGCATTGAACCGGCTGCCGGCGAGCTTCTTCGTCTCCATCGCCTATGACTGCTGGGCGTTTCGAAGACTCGGTATCGTGCTCGACGCGACGACCGGCGAGATCAAGCGATGGCTCTACCGCGACGCTTCCCAAACGCCTCGACGCATGGCCGCCGGAGAAGGCTTCGCGGTGACGGGCCAGGAGAAACAGTTGGTCGCGCCGCTCACTGAAGAACAGGTGCGCGCACTCAAGGTCGGCGACGTCGTATTGATCTCAGGCGAGATGTACACCGGCCGCGACGCCGTTCACTCGTACCTGATGAAGCACGAAGCGCCCGCGGACCTCCGCGGCTCGGTGCTCTACCACTGCGGCCCGGTGGTGATGAAAGAGAACGGCGGCTACCGAATCACCGCCGCCGGTCCGACCACCAGTATTCGCGAGGAGCCCTATCAGGCCGACATCATCAAACGCTACGGCGTGCGCGCGGTGATGGGGAAGGGCGGCATGGGTAGACGGACGCTCGATGGGATGAAGGAGTCAGGCGCGGTTTATCTGAACGCCATCGGCGGCGCGGCCCAGTATTACGCGCGCTGCATCGAGAAGGTAATCGACGTGAGCCTGATGGAGTTCGGCGTGCCGGAAGCGATGTGGCATCTGCGCGTGCGGGACTTCCCTGCAATCGTAACAATGGACGCGCACGGCAACTCCTTGCACGCCGACGTCGAGAAGGCCTCGGCGGTGTTGCTGGAGAAACTCGCCGAACCCGTATTCTAGGAGCCGTCGGAATCCCTCGTAGTAACGAATTCATTCGTTCCACGTTTTCGAGACGCGTATTTCTCAACAAAGAGCACGAATGAATTCGTTACTACGAAGAAAGCGCTTCGTTTTTCAGACTGTCTCCCCTGGAAGGCGAGCGGGCTTCCGCGTCCCGTCGCGCAGCCGCTGTAGCTTCATTGCGGTTGCGATCGTTCGGAAGACGCGCGGCTCTTGGGTTTCGTCTCCGTATCGACCAGCAAGATCGCAGTCCCGTCCTCTTGAATCTGCTTCGAAGTGGCAAGCGGCCGGCCTTCGCGGCTGAAGAGAATGACGGGCTGCGGGGTCATTCCTAGAACCGAACCCACACCGGTGGGCGCGACCCCGGCTTGAACCGGGCTCAATCGGTCGAACAAAGCAATTGCGAAGTTGAGCAGCAATCCGAGCGCGATCGCCGCCCCGATGAGCTTCGACGTCCTGTCCCTCATATTTCCTCCATTAGCGATACGGGTCTTGGTCGAGCAAACGCGGGATGCCGCCGGCGAGTTCAAAAAGTTGAGAGGATCACATTCTGCTTCCGCGCGCGCGGGTCAGCGGAGTGTGATCGAGGAGTTGATCCACTATCGACGTTATGGCGGTGATGTCGAAGGGCTTTGCGATTATGGCGTCGGCGAAGCCCTCGGACGGCTCCGCCGGAGGCGAAACAGGGCCGCCGGTCACGATGAGCAATTTCGTGTCGGGGAACCGCCGCCTGGTTTCTGCGGCGAGGGTCCAGCCGTCGGCGCCCGGCATTGCGATGTCGGTGATGACGAGGTCAAAGCGCTCGCTTTCGATGGCCTTCAAACCCGCCGTCCCGTCTTCTGCCATCACGACGCTGCAGTCGGCTGCTCGCAACAAGTGGGCGAGCAGTTCGCGTATGGGACGATCGTCGTCCACTACAAGGACGCGGGGCTGTTTGACCTTCATCGCAGCTCTCCCCTTCACTCTTGTTCAACCGTAGCAGCCACCAAATGACTTGCGCCCAATCTGTGCCGGAAGACTTGTTCGCTTTTGTCTCGTTTGGGTCCGGCAACTGAGTATCTAACCGCAGTCAAGGTCAATGGTGAGGTCTTGTGTGAGGAGACTCGACGCAAGAACAGTGTAGGAGAACGCTCGGGCGCTCGTCAATTCTATTTCAAGCTCCCGTATCTCAGACCTCCCGGGCTACGTTCGCTTCGGGTTTCGCCGGCGGAAAAAGTCGGCGACGGCTTTGGAGGAGATGGTGGATAGTGGTATCCTGCGAGCTCCCCGGAATCCCGGAATTGGCGTCTTCAGCAAGGCCGCTGCCAAGCAGCATCCGAAAATAGAGGAGAAGGAGGGCTATGGAGCGAAGGCCTACTCTTTACGCTGTTGCAACCCTAGCAGCATTGGTCGTCACACCTACTCTAAGTCCGGCAGCACGGGACACCGCGGCGTCTGCCCAGAGACGGGGCGGGGTTCAGGCGCCCAGGTTCCAGGTCGATCCATTCTGGCCGAAGCCGCTGCCCAATCATTGGGTACTCGGCTCAGTCACCGGAGTTGCCGTCGACGCTCAAGACCACGTATGGATCGTGCACCGCGGTGCGGACTCCCTCGGGAACAACGAGAAAGGCGCGATCCTCAAGCCGCCGACGGGCTGCTGCGTCCCCGCCCCCCAAGTTCTCGAGTTCGATCAGGCCGGCAATCTTGTCAGTCATTGGGGCGGTCCGGGTGAGGGCTTCGACTGGCCGCAGTCGACCGGTGGAATCACCATAGATCACAAGGGCAACGTCTGGATCGCCGCAGCGGGTCAGGCCTCGGGAGGCGCCGCCGGAACCGCGAGACCCGCAGCTCCAAGACCCCAGGACGCTCACGTCATCAAGTTCTCGCGCACGGGTCAGTTCCTCTTGCAGATCGGCCACGCAGGCAAGGTCGAGCCGAGCGATAGCAAGTCCGGGTTCAATCGGCCGGCCGGAATCAGAGTCGATCCCGCGGCCAATGAACTCTACGTCGCGGACGGGTTGGGCAATCATCGCGTAGCGGTGTTCGACGCCGAGACTGGAGCATACAAGCGGCACTGGGGCGCGTACGGCGACAAACCCGATGACGCCGCTGTCGGGCCATACGATCCGAATGCCCCGCCGGCGAAACAGTTTCGCAACGTCACCTGTGCGGCAGTCTCGAAAGACGGTCTCGTATACGTGTGCGACCGCCAGAACGATCGGATTCAAGTGTTCCAGAGGGACGGCAGATTCGTGAGGGAAGCCTTCGTCTCGAAGACGACTTTGGGTGACGGCTCAGTGTGGGACATCGCGTTTTCGCACGATCCCCAGCAGCGCTTCATCTACGTGGCCGATGGACACGACAAGAAGGTCTTTGTCGTTCGGCGGGAAACACTTGAGGTCGTGACGAGCTTCGGCGACGGGGGACGCATGCCGGGCCAGTTTTACGGTGTGGGCAGCATCGCGGTGGATTCAAAGGGGAACGTCTACACTGGCGAGACGTACGAGGGGAAGCGCGTCCAGAAGTTTCGGCACCGCGAGCGCTGAAGGCGAGGAACCATGAAAGGAAAGCGTAATTTCTATATCGGCGCGAGCCTCGTAGCTACGCTCGTCGCGCTCTTCATCGGCCAAAGCGCGCTCGACCGGACCACGACCGCCGCGGGGAAGGCGGTTGTCATGGCGCCCAGGTTCGAAGTCGACCCGCTGTGGCCAAAGCCGCTGCCGAACCGCTGGTACATCGGCATGACGATCGGCGTCGCCGTCGATGCCCAGGACCACGTCTGGATCGTTCATCGTCCTGACACGGTCTCCGCTAACGAAGCGGCTGCGGACCAGAAGACGGGCGACTGCTGCTCGAAGGCTCCGCCGGTCCTCGAGTTCGACCAAGCCGGCAATCTGATCGGGCACTGGGGGGGCGGGCCAGGCCAGGGCTACGAATGGCCAGAGTCGAATCACGGCATCACGATCGACTACAAGGGGAACGTCTGGATTGGCGGCAACGGAACCAATGACGCTCACGTCCTGAAGTTCACTCAGGATGGCAAGTTCCTCGCCCAGTACGGCCACAAGGGCAAGACCGCCGGCAGCAACGACACGGAGAACTTCGGCAGAGTGGCTAAGATATTCGTCGATCCGAAAGCCAACGAGGCTTACATCTCGGACGGCTACCTCAACAAGCGCGTAGCCGTGATCGACGCCGACACCGGGAAGTTCAAACGCTACTGGGGCGCGTACGGCAACAAACCGGACGACAAGAACCTTGGCCGCTACGATCCCGACGCGCCGCCCGCGCAGCAGTTCCGCAATCCTGTGCACTGCGCCGAACTCTCCAATGATGGGTTCTTGTACGTCTGCGACCGCCCGAACGACCGGATTCAGGTTTTTACGCCCGAGGGCAAGTTCGTGAAGGAACAGTTCATCGCGAAGAGGTCGCTTGCGGACGGCTCGGTGTGGGACATCGCCTTCTCGAAGGATGCGCAGCAGAAGTACATCTACGTCGCCGACGGCCGAAACCAAAAGGTCTACATCATTCAGCGCGACACGTTGGAGGTACTGACGAGCTTCGGTGACGGCGGCCGGCAGCCCGGCCAGTTCTACGGCGTGCACAGCATCGCGACGGATTCGAAGGGCAACATCTACACGACCGAGACCTACGAGGGGAGGCGCTTGCAGAAGTTCGTCTACAAGGGCCTCGCGCCGGTAACGAAGCAGGATCAGGGGACTGTGTGGCCCGCCTCGAGTTCAAAGTGAGGAGGCGTCAGTCGCACGAAGTGACAACCAGGCAACACGGCTGATTGTTCAACAAGAGGACTCGCAACAACGGAGGCGCATATGATTCAGAATTCAGCAACACGCCGAACATTCCTTGGGTACATGGCAACGGCTCTCAGTTTTGCCGGCTTGCGTCCGTCGTTAGACGTGTTCGCGCAAGGCCGACAGGAGCGACAGCCGGAGCCGGGCGAGGAGCATCCCGAGTTAACCTATGACGAGATGGCGAAGCTCTCCAGCAACGAGAACTGCTGGGGACCGTCGGAATCGGTCGTGAAAGCCATGAAGGATGCGTTCAAGTACGCCAACCGTTACGGCTATCCCGACGGCGGCATCGTCGAGGCCATCGCCAAGCATCACGGTTTGAAGCGCGAAAACGTTATGCTCGGGGCCGGCTCGGGGGAAATCCTGAAGATAGTCGGCGAGGCTTTCACGCTCGATCACAAGCGAGTCGTCGGCGTTGATCCCAGCTACGACTCGGTGTATCGCTTCGTGACCAACATCAAAGCCGATGCGATCAAGGTCCCGCTGTTGAAGGACTACCGTATGGACATTCCCGGGATTATCCGCGCGACGAAGATGAACTATCGCGACGTCGGTTTCGTCTATCTGTGCAACCCGAACAACCCGACCGGCAACGTCATTCCCAAGGCCGAAATCAAGATGTTGCTCGACAGCATACCGGGCGATGTTCCGGTTCTCATTGATGAGGCCTACCATCACTTCGTCTCGACTTCGGACTATGGCACGTCGGTGCCTTATGTTTTGGAAGGGCGTCCGGTGATCGTGACCCGGACATTCTCCAAGATCGCGGCGCTCGCCGGCATGCGATTGGGCTACGGGCTCGCGCCCAAAGAGCTGATCGAGAGAATGCGCCCGTACGGCGGAGGCGGACTCAACGCCGTGGTGAAGTACGGCGGCGTGGCTGCGCTGAAGGACACCGCGTACGAGACGAAGATCAAGCAGATGACGATCGAGCTTCGTGAAAAGACGGTCAGGGAGCTTCGGACCTGGGGATATGAAGTCATCCCGTCGGAAACCAACTTCTTCATGGTGAACGTCGGCAAAGACGTGACGGGTGTGGCCGAAGACTTCAAGAAGCGCAAGATTCTTGTGGGCCGAAAGTTCCCGCCGATGAACAACTGGCTGCGGGTGTCGATTGGAACCGAGCCGGAGATGGCACGATTCATGGCCGCGTTCAAAGAGATGTTTCCGGCGGGCGGTATCAAGACGAATAAGAAGGAAGCGACGCAAGCGGGCGCCTGACTTCGTTGCAAATGAACAGCAGAAGCGGTCAGAGGATTACTTGGAACTCCTGGCCTCCCGCAGCGATCGTTTCTTTGTCGTTGGCGGCGGGAACACTTTTTCCTCGATTAAAGATTGTCGCAGGTTGACGCGATGGGGCAGATTGATTTCAAGGACGGCGATAGTCGCGCGACCGGTCGGGGTGAGGCCTTCGAGAAAAGGGCCGTCCCAGAGAAAATGTTGCCGCCACCTATTGCGGCGCGGATTGAAAAGCGGAACAATGCGTTCCGTTAGAGGATCGCGACCTGCGATGTTAGGCCCTTTGTGATTGTTGCAGGGGAAGCAGGCTAGCGCGAGGTTATGGGCTGTGGTCAGCCCGCCGTGCTTGCGCGCGAGGATGTGGTCAATCTCAAACTGAAGGTCGTCGTATTGCTGCGGCATCCTGCAGTACTCACAGATGTGTTGAGCGCGCCGCCAGACGAGACGTTCGAGTCGAAGGTTCATAGCAGTGCTTTAGTTGGCGCTGCGGACCTTCTTGAGCGCCTTACGGGCTCTCGACTTCATGAGGGACAGCACATGACCTACGTGCTCGTAGTTGTCCAACTCGATATGTTCTTTGAGCGTCAGCGTACCATCCCGAGCCTTCTCCGCTAGCTCCCGCATACGGCCGATGTCAGCTTGCGGGAAGCTGAGCGTGAGTATGTAGCGGGCCACGTCAGGAGAAAGCTTAGGGCTGGCTGGATCAAGTAACCGCCCCCAGAGAGCTGTCTCGCTTGAATTGATAGGGGACACTTCTTGCATAGTTGACTCGTATCAGCGATTATCTGGGCGCTTGCATAAGCCGGATTGTACGCCCGAAGGCTTAAGAGTGGAAGAGGCTTTTTGGTAGGAGCGAGCGACGGAATGAGCACCTTGGCAGTCAACGTTGAGCCTCTTGCAGAGGATGTCAGTTGTACAGATGACACTCTGCGAGTTGTCTTGGCAGACGGGCGTGAGATAGCTGTGCCGCTGGTGTGGTTTCCACGACTTCAACATGCGACGCCGGATCAACGAAAAGAGTGGCGATTGATAGGGCAAGGGATCGGAATTCACTGGGAGTCAATAGACGAAGATATCTCTGTGGAGAGTCTGCTTGCGACTACGTAGACGGCGGGTGCGGGATAACAGAATGGATCATACAAATGAGATGGCAAACATCCCCAACACCGACTCCATTGAAGAACTGGCGCGGTTCTGGGATACGCACGACCTTGCGCATTTCGAAGACGAGTTGGAAGAGGTCACTGAGCCAGTCTTTGAACACGAAGCTATAGTTCCAGGCTGAAAGGAAACAAAAATGAGTATTGAGGTTGATCTGCCGGAAGAGTTGGAGAATGAGCTTATGGCGGAGGCAGCTCAGTTGGGTTTATCTGTGCCTGAATATGTCCTGCGCGTACTCTCAACAGGCGTTGTTATCGGCAAGAGACCCAAGACCGGCGCAGAGTTGGTTGAGTACTGGCAAAACGAGGGACTGATAGGAACGCGGGCGGACATTACTGATAGCCAAGCACACGCGCGGAAGATACGTAGCCAGGCCGAGCAGCGACCACGGACGTAAACAGATGTTCTTGCTGGATACCGATATTCTGATAGACGTTCAGCGCGGACATCCTCCGGCGCTTTCATGGTTCAATAACCTCGGCGAATTGCCGTCTATTCCAGGACTGGTAGCAATGGAATTGATTCAAGACGCCCAGAACTCACATCAGGTTCGAAAGGCTTTGAAGCTTGTTGCGTCGTTGCCAATAGTTTGGCCGACAGAAGCGGATTGCGATCACGCGCTTTCCAATTTTACGGCTTATCACCTATCTCACAATCTGGGCCTGATTGATTCACTGATCGGCGCTTGCGCTGTCGGGTTGTCGGCGACGCTTTGCACGTTCAATGTAAAGCACTATAAGGTCGTGCCTGGGCTTTCGATGGAGCAACCATACGCGCGATGAATCAGAGTCCGGGATAGACGCCTAAGTCAGGGTTTCGCATGAATGGAGTCATCCGCTCGCTGCAGGAAATAGTCCCGCGGTTCCATCGCTTCCTTGAAACGGAGGGTAGGAGGTGGATTGCCGAGCGTAAAGAGAAGGACGCTTTCTTTGAGAAGTATTTCTCTGAAATAGAAATTGACAACCTTGAAGAAGGCAGTTTGCGTGAGCTTATCCATATTCTTTGGGCATTCAATGGCTGGACGAACAAGGATTGGCTTCTCGAGGAAATGCTTCGCTCCGGCCTCCCCACAATCAGAAGCGAGTTCAAGCAACTGCTCTATGGCACTGACTCCTTAGCGAAACGTTTCGATCTCGTGAGAAGGAATGTTCGAATGATGGGTGCCGCATCTATCTCAGAAATCCTGGCACACCACGAGCATCAAGAATATCCGATCTGGAACAGTAGAAGCCGGGAAGGCCTTGTCGCGCTCGGCATCGGCGAATCACAGTTACCGAGGTCCGCTCAGATCAGCGGCGCGCGGTATGCTTCTTTCTGCGAGCTTGTGCGTGACGTTCGTGGTCAGGTCGCGGCCCAATATCCAGAATCTGCCGATCTCTTCCAGTTGGATTTCCTTCTATACTTCATTTCACTTCAGAACGAACCTACGCCGCCCGCTCCCGGCGCAACTGAAGTGGAAGACTTCGACCACGCCGCAATCATCGACCAAGTCCTCGAACTCGGAGATGGACTGGGCTTTGAGGTACAAAAGGAGTTTAGCGTGATGCGAGGGTGCCGGATCGATGCCATATGGCGAAGCCGTGTGGCGAACCTAGGGACTATCGCCTACGCCTTCGAAGTGCATCGAAGAGGAAGTCGCGATTCGGCCATCTTGAATCTGCAGCGTGTCAGGCGTGATTCAGCAATACAGAAAGTCATCGTTGTGTCAGCAAGAGACGAGCTAGAGAAGTTCAAAGGCGAGATAGAATCCCTGGATGAGAGCTTTAGGAACGCCGTCGGTTATTTTGAGGTCCAAGACTTACAACGGGCCTTGGATCATTTGCAAGAACTAAAAGACATCTTGAAGACGTTGGGCCTTCTGAGTTCCGAGGGGTTCTTGGATCGTATTCCTTAGAACCCCAATTGTCTAATCAGGCGCGCTCGACGACGGCGATGAGCCGCGACTGATACCGCGGGGTTGGTGGTTGAACAGAGTGAATATGACGTGCGAGTTTTGCAACGGTCAGACGGTCAAGGAAAAGGTCAAGAGGCAGCATTGGCTTCATGGCAAGTTATACATTGTTGAAAACGTGGAGGCTGAAGTTTGTCCAGAGTGTGGGGAGAGATATTTTCACGCCACTACTCTCGATGAGATCGATCGGGTGCTCGGGACCAAACACGAAGTAAAGGACGAAATGACGGGGGAAGTAGTCAGCCTCTGATAATTTGACTCAATAGCAAAAACGGAGGGGAACGATGTCGCGACCAAAATTTCGATACGTCTCAGTGTTCGTCCTGCTCGTCGTCGGGCTCGCGTGGATACCGACGGGTGTGCTGGGCCAGTCTGCTACCAAGACCCGAATGCCGAGTCGTTCAACTAGGAACAGGACGGCAGCCGTTTCACACAAGGACAGCGCTCCTGTTCCTTCAACCAAGACCGGCGAGTGGCCTCACTACACCGGCGATCTTGTCGGCACAAGATACTCGCCGCTCGACCAGATCAACGCGGACAACTTCAACAAGCTCGAAGTCGCCTGGCGATTCAAGACCGACAACCTCGGCACGCGGCCAGAATTCAAGCTCGAAGGCACGCCGCTCATGGTCAACGGCATGATCTACGCCACAGCCGGAACGCGCAGGTCGGTCGTCGCGCTCAGGGCCGACACCGGTGAACTGGTCTGGGTCCACGCCGAGTTCGAGGGCACGCGTGCCATCCACGCCCCACGCCAGTTGTCAGGCCGCGGGCTGTCCTACTGGTCCGACGGAAAAGGTGACGACCGTATCCTCTACGTCACCACCGGCTATCGACTGATCGCGCTCGATGCCAAGACGGGCGCCCGGATACCCGGCTTCGGCAAGGACGGCGTCATCGACCTCAAAGTCGGCGTCGTGCACGGCGCCGGTCAGCAGATCGATTTGGAGAAAGGCGATGCCGGCTTGCACTCGACGCCGACCGTCGTCAACGACGTGGTCATCGTAGGAATGGCGATGAAAGAAGGCATGACCGTCGTCACTCACGACAACGCCAAGGGACAGGTTCGCGCATTCGACGTTCGGACGGGCAAACAGCTTTGGGCCTTCCACACGATCCCGAGACCGGGCGAGTTCGGCAACGACACGTGGCTGAACAACTCGTGGGCCGCCAACGGCAACACCGGCGTCTGGACTCAGATAACCGTTGATCCGGATCTCGGACTCGTATATCTGGCAGTCGAGTCGCCGACATCGGACTTCTATGGCGGCCATCGTCCGGGCAACAACCTGTTCGGTGAGAGTCTGGTCTGCGTCGATCTGAAAACCGGTAAGCGGAAATGGCACTACCAGATCGTCCATCATCCGATTTGGGATTACGATCTTTCTTCTGCGCCGATCCTCGCCGACATCAACGTGAACGGTAAAGCGATCAAAGCCGTTGCGTTGCCAAGCAAGGAGGGTTTCCTGTACGTCTTCGACAGAGTAACAGGCCAGCCGGTCTGGCCCATCGAGGAACGGCCCGTCCCGAAGGGCGACGTCCCGGGCGAGTGGTATGCCCCGACTCAACCATTTCCGACCAGGCCGCCCGCTTATGGTCGGCAAGCCGTCACTGTCGACGACTTGATCGACTTCACGCCCGAGATGCGCGCCCAGGCGCTCAAGAACCTCGAGTCATTCAAGAACGGGCCGATGTTCAATCCGCCGGTCGTCAGCAAGGCAGAAGGCCCGCTCGCGGCGCTCACGATTGGAACGCTCAATGGCGGAACGAACTGGCCCGGCGCAGGCTACGACCCTGAAACGCACACGGTCTTCGCGCCGGCGTCGAATGCCAGCGTCGCGCCGATCGGACTCATCGAGCCGCCGCAGACCGAAGCGTTCTCATCGGACATTAGGTACGTCTCGGGCCGTGCGGGGCAGCCCTTCCGGGTTAGCGAAGGCCCAGGCTTTGGCAGCGCGGCTGATTTCCCACGCGAGCCAAGACGTCCGGCTACCCCCCCGGCGCGGACCGCTTCAACCACACCCGCACCGGCGGCAACCCCGCCGGCAGGTGGCGGTGGCGGAGGGTTGCTCGTCCAGGGCCTGTCAATCGTCAAGCCACCCTACGGCACACTGTCGGCGATCAATCTCGATAAAGGTGAGATCACCTGGCAAGTCCCGCATGGCGACACGCCCGACGCGGTCCGCAATCATGCCGCGCTAAAAGGGATGAACATCCCGAAGACCGGCCAGAGCGGTGCGGTCGGGCTCGTCATAACAAAGACGCTCGTGATCATGGGCGACCCTCAAGTCACGACGACGCCCGACCACCCGCGGGGCGCGATGCTGCGTGCGTATGACAAAGCGACTGGTAAGCAAGTTGGGGCGGTCTACCTTCCAGCGCCGCAGAGCGGATCACCGATGACTTACACGGTCAACGGGAAACAGTACATCGTCGTCGCGGTCAGCGGCGGCGCTTACTCGGGTGAGTACATAGCGTTCGCGCTGCCGTCGACCAACTGAGCGTGCGCGAACGCGGGTCACTGCAACGACGCTGAGCCGTCCAGCGCAACCGCTGCGTTCTCTGCGCCTCTGCGGTGAGGAACCTTCGTTATGAAGATCAGAATCGCGACTGCGGTGTTCGTTGGTCTGTCGGCGATTGGAGCGCTGTACGCCGGTCCCCGTGCGCAAGAAACGGCGCCGGCTTCGCGTTCGGTTTGGGACGGCGTCTACACGGAAGAGCAAGCGAATCGCGGCCAGGTGGTGTATGCCCGCGAATGCTCGAGGTGTCATGCGGTCGATCTGTCGGGGGTAGACGAAGCTCCGGCCCTGTCGGGCGGGGCGTTTCTGGCGAATTGGGATGGGCTGACCGTCGGCGACCTGTCGGAGAGGGTTCGAATATCAATGCCGCCAAACGCCAAAGGGAAGCTGAGCCGGCAACAGATCGTCGACGTTTTAGGACACCTGCTGAGCGTCAATGGATTCCCGGCCGGCAAATCGGAACTCGATCCAAAAACCGAAGTGCTAAAGCTGATTCGGATCGAAGCAACTAAACCAAAGGCGAATACGCCATCAAACTGAGCTTGAGGTCCGATGCTGGCCGGAAGTTGATGGCGCAATTGTATTGACTGCGTATCGCGCTCGCTACGAGCCGCCAACTGAAGCCGGCGGCGCCGAACGATGGGCTGGGCACGTGACGATGGAGCAACCAGATCCGAAACGTGAGATGCTGAGGCATATTGTCGCCACCCTCGCGTACCGCGGTGGAAAGGCGGTGCGTGACGCGCCTGAATCGTTCGCAACTTTTCGAGCCTCGGAGACCACGCGCACGCCGGCTGAGATTCTCGCCCATGTTGGAGACCTGCTCGATTGGGCGCTTTCGATGGCAAGAGGCGCGGAGGCATGGCGTCCCGTAGCTCCGCAAGGGTGGGCTCAGGATGTCGAACGATTCCATTCCAGCCTTGCCCGGTTCGACGAGTACCTCGCGTCTTGTGACGAGTTGGATTGCTCCTGCGAACGCCTGTTCCAGGGGGCGCTCGCGGACTCACTGACGCACGTCGGACAGATCACGATGCTGCGGCGGATCGCAGGGGCGCCGGTGCGCGGCGAGAATTATGCGAAAGCAGACATTCAGGCGGGACGAGTTGGAAGTGACCAAGCCGCGCCTCGGCATGAGTTTGATTGATCGGTTCCCGCGATCACGCCCGCCTCTTCGATTCAGTCCCGGAGGCCGGATATCTTTTCGAACGGAGGCAGGTCGTGCCGAATCGTCGCGCATTTCTGAAGTTCCTCGCGGGCAGTCCGCTGCTGGCAGGCGTCATCCCTCTCAAAGAAGCGCTCAGACAAATCTCGGACGGGGTGATCTCAAGTCCCGCCGAAGCGATCAACGTTCTCGAGTTCGAGGCCGCCGCGCGAAAAGCGCTTCCGCCGGCCCACTTCGGCTACATGGCAACGGGCGTTGACAGCGACGCAACGCTCAAAGCCAATCGCGAAGGCTTCTCCCATTACCAGCTTCGTCCGCGGCGTCTCGTCGATGTGAGCCGAATCGACATGTCCGCCGAACTCTTCGGAACCAGATGGGACACACCCATCGTCATCGCGCCGGTAGGCAGCCAGAAAGCGTTCCATCCCGAAGGCGAAATCGCCGTAGCTCGGGCGGCTCAAACTAAGAAGACCCTTCAGATCCTCTCCACCGTCACGACATCTTCAGTTGAAGACGTCTCCAATGCGCGCGGCGGCCCAATCTGGTATCAGCTTTATCCTACGAACAGATGGGAAGCCACACAGAAGATGATCAAGCGAGCGGAAGCGGCGGGCTGCCCGGTGCTGGTCTTTACCGTCGATCAGTTCGGCGGACGGAACACCGAAACGCAGCAAGTTCTCCGCAGATCGGACGCGCGACAATGTTCGACTTGCCATGGCTCCGCGTCCGGACCTGATCCGACCAACCTCGCTTACTATCGCCGCAAGCCGATGTTCGATGGCCTCGCTCTGACCGGACTTACTCGCAGCACTCCGGAGATGACGTGGGAATTTGTTAAAAAGCTCAAGGACGCCACGCCGATGAAGCTTGTGTTGAAGGGAATCGTGACCGGCGAAGACGCGGCGCTGTGTCTGGAGAACGGAGTCGACGGCATCATCGTCTCGAACCACGGCGGGCGCGCGGAAGAAAGCGGCCGCGCGACGATCGACTGCCTGCAGGAAGTGATTCAAGTTGTCGGCGGCCGAATTCCGGTGTTGATAGACGGAGGCTTCCGCCGCGGAACAGACATCTTCAAAGCGCTGGCGCTGGGCGCGCGAGCGATCTCCATCGGGCGTCCTTACGTGTGGGGGTTGGCCGCCTTCGGGCAACCCGGGGTCGAGCGGGTACTCGACATTCTGCGGCGCGAGTTGGAAATAGTGATGCGTCAGTGTGGCACGCGGTCACTGAAGGAAATCGGCCCTGCGTTCATCGTCGATAGCCCGAGGAGAGGATAAGCTTGCCGATGAGAGAGTGACGATGGGCGGATCACCGTGCCCACTTGGTAATAGTCGTTGAACCCACTCACGCCTCGTCGTGGATCAACGGTGGTATCATCCGTCGCTCCGCATTCCGCATCTACGTTCAGCCGGGCTCCCGCTACGACTATGTCGGGTTTCGAGTTGTGGTTGTTTCGAGGACTCCTTAGCACTTTGCACTTTTGCTCTCCGCCTTTTTGCGCGCGCGAAGCCCGTAGCGAGTTTGATCAGTAGATTCTAAGCAACCGATTCGACGCCGCCGAGATGGGTTGCACCGATCAACTGAACAAAGTAGAGGTTGGGAAGAGGGATTTATCCCCGCTCTTGCAGTAGCTGCCGAACACAGAGCGATCAGAACGATCAGCAACTCAAACCCAGTGTTATTCTCACACCGTGACAAAGAAGTGGACCAACAAGAACCTCCCGGGCGCACTGCACTCGTCACTGGCAACTGCCACAACCGGGCCAAGACCTTCGAGGATGAGCGGCACTGTCTGCTCTTTCTACAGTCAATTCGGGGGCTGAAGGAAGCGCGGCCGTTCAAGTTGATAACCTATGTCTTGATGCCTGAAGATTGGTGGTGGCCTGAAGACGTCAAGAAGCTGTCGATTGCAATGGCCGAGTGGGGTAACGAGATTCTCGAGGAGACCCGACGAGCCGGAAGAAAGCGGCAGGCTAAATGCCAGCGGGGATAAATCCCTCTTCCCAACCTCTACTTTATTCAGTTGAGCGGCCACGGCCATTTTGGGCGGTCGCCCAATCGGTAGCTCAGAACGATCAAACCCCAGAACATTGACCAATGCTTCGACGGCTGGATTCTTCTCCCGAAATGATCCGCACTCCGAAGAAGCCATACGGCAGGGCCGAGAATACGACGAGTCGCTGCGTCCCAAGACGAACGAGAACCCGGCCCGCAAGACAGCGAGGGAATCTGCGGGGCAGGGATGTCCTGGATACGCGACCACCCCCGCTATGCCGTCTTGCCGTCGAGCACCTGACCTCGTATACTCGCCGGACTGGTTCGCCACATTTTGAAGCTAGGTGGCGATGCCGGCTCCTTGGCCATATGCCTGGTAGTCAATCGCTCTAAACTACAGTGGAATTACCCGAGGTCCCTACTTACGGAGGAGATAATGAAAAAGTCGTTGATGACTGTCACTCTGCTGTTGCTTGCTTCCGGATCGACATCCGCACAGGATTCCGGCGCTCACCATCAGCATCTTGAACCTCTCTCTTTTGCCGCGCCCGGCCAGGATTGGGCCAAACAAAAGGTCGACAAATCACCGCGCCATCAGGAATGGGTGAAGGTCAAGAACGGGAGCCGGGACGTCAATTCCTTCATCGTGTATCCCGAGGTCAAAAACAAAGCGACCGCCGTGATCGTCATCCACGAGATCATGGGCCTGACCGATTGGGTCCGCAGCGTCGCCGATCAACTCGCTGAAGCCGGCTACATCGCAATCGCTCCCGACCTGTTGTCGGGTATGGCGCCCGGCGGCGGCGGGTCGAGCGCGTTCGCTGACCGCACCGGTGTCGGTCAGGCCATCCGCGACCTGCCCCCGGATCAGGTAACCGGCGACTTGAACGCCGTCGCCGATTACGTGTCGAAGCTCCCGGCCTGCAACGGCAAAGTCGCAGTATCAGGGTTCTGCTATGGCGGCGGCCAGTCATTTCGCTTCGCGACAAATCGCCCGAAGCTCGCGGCCGCGTTTGTCTTCTACGGGACGGGACCGGACAACAAAGAAGCGGTCGCGAAGATCATGTGTCCGGTCTACGGGTTCTACGGCGGCAACGATGCGCGGGTGAACGCGACGATACCCAAAAGCCAGGAGCTGATGAAGGAAGCCAGCAAAACTTATGAGCCGGTCACTTACGAAGGGGCTGGACACGGCTTCATGCGAGCCGGCGAAGACCCGGCGAATACGAACGAGGCGAACACGAAGGCTCGCGACGAAGCGTGGGCTCGGTGGAAGGCGCTGCTCAAGAAACTCTGACCCTTTTGGAGCAGCACTCCGAAGGAGACACAATGAAGAAACTGACGCTTGTTCTGGCGGGGCTGACACTGCTGGCCGTCGCCGCAATGGCCCGGCCGCCGAGACCGAACACTCTCGCTACGCCAAAGGCCGAAGATGACTTCCAACTCGTCAAAGTCGCGGAAGGCGTGTACGCAGCGATAGCCAAACCGGGAGGCCTGGCGACGGGCAATGCCGGCTTCATAGTTGGAGACGGCGGCGTGCTGGTTGTCGATACGTTCTTTACTCCCATCGCCGTCGAAGAACTGATCGGCGAGATTGGGAAGGTGACGGCGCAGCCAATCAGGTATGCCGTCAACACCCACTACCACCTCGATCATTCGGGCGGCAATCAAGTCCTGGCGGCGCGCGGCGTACCGATCATCGCGCACGATAACGTCGTCGGGTGGCAGACGACCAAGAATCGGCGCTTTCTCCCTTTGCCTGAAGAGCTGAATAAGCGAAGATCGGACGCTGCGAAGCAACTCAGCGAGACTCCCGAAGACCAGAAGGACAAACGCGCTCAGTTGGAGCGACAGCTTCGGCGGCTCGATGCGATGCTGCAAATCAAGTTGACGCCTCCGACGATGACGTTCGCGTCCGGTACGCTGCACTTATATCTGGGCAAGCGCGAGATTGTGTTGGTGACGATGCCGGGGCATACCGGAGGGGATACGCTCGTCTACGTTCCCGATGCGAACGTCGTCTTCACCGGAGATATGGGGTGGGCGAAGACGCTGCCGAACCTCGTTGATGCCACCGTGAATGACTGGGTCCCGTCGCTCGATTTCGTTCTTAGCCATCACTCCGACGCGAAGTTCGTCCCCGGCCACGGCGAGGTTGCGGGCGCGGCCGAGATGCGTGAGTTCAGGGACTATCTCGACGACTTGCGCAATCGAGTGAAGCATGCGATTGCTGACGGGCTGACGATCGAGCAGGCGAAGCAGCAGTTGAAGCTTCCCGATAAGTACAAGGGCTTCGCGTTTCAAAACTTCGCGCAGCCGAACATCGAGGATATGTACAAGGAGTTGAATGGCACGAAGCAGACCCGATAGCCTTCGCGCAACCGATAGGAGGAATTCATGAATCTGGCAGACGAAAAGACGCGCCGCAGCTTCCTTCGCGTGGCAACCGGACTAGGGGCCGGGCTTGTCCTCAATGGTTGTAGCGGCGTCGGAAAACCTGATGAGCAGAAGCTAGCTCCGTCGAAAAATGGCGACGCCGAAAAAGGCGTAGAGGTCACGGCAACCGAAGACTTGATGCGCGAGCACGGCGTCTTACGCCGGGCTTTGCTCGTTTACTCGGAAGCGGCGGCAAGACTGCGCGTCAACCCCTCGTCGGTTGCGCCCAATGCGCTTCATAGGACGACGAAGCTGTTTCGAGCTTTCGGCGAAGAGTACCACGAGAAAAAGCTCGAAGAGGTCTACATCTTCCCGGCGGTCAAGAAGGCGGGCGGTCCGGCGGCCGTTCATCCCGATATTCTCGTTGCCCAGCACCATCGCGGGCACGAAATCACCGACTACGTCCTCGCCGTCACCCAAGGCGCAAAACTCGGCGCCATTAGCGCCGACGAACTGGCGCGAGCGCTTGATTCGCTTGCGCGGATGTATCGAGCGCATGCCGCGAGAGAGGACACGATAGTATTCCCGGCCTGGAAGCAGACGCTGACGGCGCAACAACTCGACGAGATGAGCGAGAAGTTCGAGGACATCGAACACGAGCAGTTCGGCGAGGAGGGTTTCGAGGACGCGGTGCGACAGATCGCCGATATCGAAGCGGCCCTCGGCCTGGCCGACCTCGCGCAATTCACCGCGCCGCCGCCTCCCGGGCGGTGAACCCGCGGGACCTGGGGAGTTGTCGCCGCGTGCTGCACGGATTAGTAATGAAACTTCTTCAAAAAGCCCTGGCCACCGACGCCCCGGCCGCTGTGATTCTCATCCGCGTGGCCGTCGGCGGCGTCTTCTTTTCTGAGGGCATCCAGAAATTCCTCTTCCAGGACGAACTCGGAGCGGGTCGCTTCACGAGGATCGGAATTCCGGCGCCGCAGGTGACGGCGCCGCTTGTGGGCGTGTTTGAGATCGCGTGCGGCGCGCTGATCCTCCTCGGGCTGCTGACGCGCGTGGCGGCGATTCCGATGATCGTCGATATGCTGGTCGCCATCGCGACGACGAAGGTCCCGACCCTTCTCAAGAACGGCTTTTGGAGCATGGCTCATGAAGCTCGAACGGACTGGGCGATGTTGCTTGGGTCGATCCTACTGTTAGTCATCGGCGCGGGTGGATGGTCCCTCGACGCGCGACTCTCTTCTCCACCAGTGAGGCGGAATGGCAAGGTCGAATAGTGCCGGCTTGCCAGAGACGGGCAAGGCTCGAAAAGAGGGGCGGCTATGGGAACTGGCACTCTTATTCTTGAAGCTTGGTATGACCGCTTATGGCGGGCCGGCTGCCCACGTCGCGATGATGGAGGACGAAGTGGTCCGGCGTCGCGGCTGGCTGTCGCGTGACGAGTTCCTCGACTTACTCGGCGCAACCAATCTGATTCCCGGCCCGAACTCGACGGAATTGGCGATCCACATAGGCCACCGCCGGGCCGGTTGGGCAGGGTCGCTGGTTGCCGGGAACTGCTTCATCCTTCCGGCGGCGGCCGTAGTCGGGACATTGGCGTGGGCATACGTCAGGTACGGTTCGCTCCCGCAATCAAACGCCGTTCTCTACGGCGTCAAGCCGGTCATCATCGCGGTCGTTGCGCAGGCTTTGTGGGGCCTGGGGCGCGCGGCGCTCAAGACGAAATCACTCGCGCTTGTGGGCGCGGCGGGAATCGTCCTGAGCCTTCTGGGGGTGAACGAGCTGGTCATTCTGTTCGGCGCCGGTGCAGCAACATGCCTGGCTCGCTGGCTCGTGGACTGGAAAGGAAAAGCTCGGAGCTTTTTCTCGTTCGCTCACAGCGCCCCTCTAACGTTCTTCGCGCAAGCGGGGGTTGTGGCAGCGCCGGCATCGTTCGGGTTGTGGCCGCTCTTTCTCTTCTTCCTGAAGGTCGGCTCGGTGCTCTTCGGCAGCGGCTACGTGCTGCTGGCTTTCTTGCGCGCCGACCTGGTTGAGCGCTGGCACTGGCTGACTGAATCGCAGCTCCTTGACGCCATTGCCGTCGGCCAGATTACGCCCGGCCCGGTCTTCACCACGGCCACGTTTATCGGATACGTGCTCGGAGGATATCGGGGAGCTGTCGTGGCCACCGTGGGGATATTCCTTCCTGCGTTCGTTTTTGTGGCAGTGAGCGGTCCGCTCGTGCCGCGAATCCGGCGCTCGATTGTAGCGGGCGCATTCCTCGATGGCGTTAACTCTGCGTCGTTGTCGCTGATGGCGGTCGTTACCTGCTACCTAGGGCGTGCGGCATTGATTGACCCGGTTACGATCGCATTGATGGTCGCGAGTATGATTCTGCTAATGCGTTATCGTGTGAACTCTGCCTGGTTGGTGCTGGGCGGCGCGCTGGCCGGTTTGTTTGCCTCTCTGTTGAAATAGTACCTGGTTGATAGTGGTGATCGTGCCTAGAAGAAGAGTCGGTCAATCAATTCTCGCCCTGATCATGGGGTTCGGGTTTCCCGTGATGGCGGCGCTCGACGGCGAACAGTCCGGCCGGTCGGCTGTAATCATTCCTTTGCCAGAAACAGCTCCAGCGCCCGCTGATAATCCAACCAGCCCCGTAAGAGTGGACCTCGGCAAGCAACTGTTCTTCGACCCGCGACTCTCGGGCGACAACACGCGAAGCTGCGCGGGGTGTCACCTCCCTGACAGGGCGTTCACCGATGGTCTGCCGCGAGCGCGGGGCGCAGGTGGCAGGCAGCTCGGCAGGAATACGCCGACGTTGCTCAACGTTGGTTTCTATTCGGCTTATTTCTGGGACGGGCGAGCAGCAAGTTTGGAAGCGCAAGCGCTGGTTCCGATTCAATCACCTGACGAGATGAACCAGAACCTCGACGAACTTGAGAAGGAACTGAGCGCAGTTCCCGGCTACGCGGCCCAATTTCGGGCGGCCTTCGGCTCGGAAGCGACAAGGGCCAACATCGCGAAGGCGCTTGCTGCCTTCCAACGGACGTTGATCAGTCGCAATTCGCCCTTCGACCGTTTTCTGGCCGGCGACAACAACGCTCTGTCGGACGAGGCAAAGCGCGGATGGGAACTTTTCAAGGGAGATGCCGGCTGCATCCGCTGTCACAACGGCCCGAATCTCAGCGATGGCAAGTTCTACAGAATCGGCGTGGCGTTCACGGATCGAGGCCGGGGAGCCGTCACAGGATCCAAGCAAGACTACTATGCCTTTCGCACGCCGGGGCTGCGCGATGTCGGCAAGACGGGCCCATACATGCACGAAGGTTCGTTTGGGACTTTGACCAGCGTAGTGGAGTTCTACTATCGGGGAGTGTCGGCGCAGTCACCGGACGGCTTGCCGCTGGATATAGCACCTCTGCTGGCGCAGAGCTACTCTGAGGTCGCATCACTCGTCGAGTTCCTGGAGTCTCTCAGCGGCGAGACGCGTGACTTGTCTCCCCCGCGCTTGCCCTGAGCGTTTCTGTGTGGGCTCGGACAGGCTAAGAGCGCGTGCGCTAAGAGCGGGCGTTGCCGCGCGCTCTGAACAGGCATAGATTAACAGGTCTGTAGTCCACGCCCAGTCCTGTTGCGGCGGAGAAGTTGTGAAGAATACTCACATCAGCATGGTGCTAACCATTGCGGTGCTCATCCCTCTCAATGCTTCCATATCCCGTGCTGCGCCCGACGAAGGCCCGCGCGTATCTGACGCCCGAATCGCTCTGCACGTTCCGACGTCCGGCGTCCAACCTGAGAATCTCAAGACCAAACTGGACAAGATCGTCGAGTCCTATCGCAAGATCATCGTCCTGCTCGACGACGAATCGACTCTCGACGACGCCTTAAGGGCCCGTTGCGTTGAAGCCGGCCGGAACATCTACCGCGAAAAGCAACTGCTGCTCGACGAGTTGAGCCGGACCTTGCCGGTAGAATTGCGCAAGGCTGTGGCCTCCCGGTTTCGAGAAAGGCCCGTTGGCGTTGACGCCTTCATCGACTACGTCACCCGCAATCCGGCATTGCGCGATGCCGACCGTCTCGCGTTCATCGATCTCGCCGATGAATTGCTCGCCGTGGTACGCGAGGAAGAGCAGGCCGCCCGCCTGAAGAAGTCCGACGTTCACACGGCGCTGGAAAGAATCAACGCCGAGATCAAATCCATTCAGGGCGCCTACCAGAAAGAGATAAGCCGCATCTTCTCCCGGCTCCAGGCCCGCGGTAAGCCCGCGAAACGGCAAAAGTGGCAGGAGTACGTTGCATTCTTGAGAGGACTTCTCAACCGCGACCAGATACTCAAGGAGTACGGCGATCAGAAACCGGAGGATCGCGAAGACATGCTGCGCGGGTCGCGGCGGGACACCAAAACCGAGATATTCGGCTACGACCTGCCTGAGAAGAGCGTCGTGCTCACCTTCGACGACGGACCGCACCGCCGATACACGGATGAGATTCTCGCGATCCTGAAGAAGTACGGTGTGAGGGCCGCGTTCTTCAGCGTCGGACAGAATCTCGGCGAGGTCGATGACAAGAACAACGTCAAGCTCGCGCCCACCGCCGCCGTAGCCAGGCGGGTCCTCGACTCCGGTAATCTGCTTGCCAATCACAGCTACTCGCATCCGATCCTGACCAGGCTCGCCGCCGGGCAACGCGCGAAGGAGATCGACAAAACGAATCTCTTGCTCGAGACGATCATCGGAAGCAAACCCCGCTTGTTCCGCCCGCCTTACGGAGCCAAAGACTCCGCGCTTATTAAAATGATCGAGGCCGACGGCATGCGATCCGTCCTGTGGAATCTCGACTCGCTGGACTGGGCTGATCCAATCGCGGAATCGATCGCTCAGCGAGTCCTCGGACAGATCGGCAAGACTAAGAAGGGAATCTTGCTACTTCACGACATCCACAAACAGAGTGTTGCGGCGCTCGCGCTGATCCTCGATCAGTTGACCAGGGAACGGTATGACTTTCTGACCTACGCGGGCGATGAGTTGGTGGCGGCCGGATCGCGAGCGCCTAAGCCTCCGAATGCCGCGAGCGCGGGCGTTGTTCGCGCCTCCGACAACGACAAACAGAGCTACTATCGCGAGAGCTGGGCGGTGATCATCGGGATCAACGACTATCAGACTTGGCCCAAGCTCCGCTACTGCGTCAACGATGCGAACTCGGTCGAGGAGACCCTTGTAAGCAGATTCGGATTCAAGAGGAGCAACATCATAAAGCTGCTGAATAAGGATGCGACCCGCGAGCGAATAGTCTGGGCGCTTGGCGATCAGATGGCCGACACCAACAAGGTTCGAAAGGATGACCGAGTGTTCGTCTTCTTCGCGGGCCACGGCGCGACCCGACAACTGCCGTCCGGCAAGGAACTGGGCTACATCGTGCCGGCCGATGCCGATGCAGAGGCGTCGCAGGCGCGCTCGATCAGCATGAATCAACTGCAAGAGTTCTGCGAGTTGATCCCGGCCAAACACCTCTACTTTGTCATCGACTCCTGTTACAGCGGACTGGCGCTGACCAGGTCGGGCGCGTCTCGCGCAAGAAACAGAAACTATCTGGAGGAGATCACCCGTCGAGCGGCCCGGCAGATACTCACGGCCGGAGGCGCCGATCAACAAGTCGCGGACAACGGACCGGGCGGCCATTCGATCTTCACCTGGACTCTGCTGCAGGGGCTTCAAGGCGTGGCCGACGCGGACGGCAACGGCGCGATCACCGCGTCGGAACTCGGCGGCTACATCGGACCGATAGTCTCCTCGCTCTCGCAACAAACTCCGGCCTTCGGCAATCTCGCGGGCAGCGAGGGCGGCGAGTTCGTGTTCGAGTTGCAGCAGGAGTCGCTGAGCGAGACGAGCAAACAGTTGGACGAGGAGGCGATAAAGCTCAGCGAGGAACTCGATCGGATTCAAAAGGAGATCACCGCCAAGCGCGAAAGAAACTCGAAGCTGCGCGCACAAGTCGAACAGGAACGCGCGAAGCTTGCGGGCGAGGCCGCCAGAACAGACAAGCCGCAAACGCGCGCAGCGGAAGCCCAGACGCACCACAGCCTTGGGCTCAAGCTTTATCGGGAGAAGAAGTACGACGAGGCGGCCGGCGAGCTCGATCTTGCAGCGAAGTTAGACCCGGCCAATGCGACCATCGTCAATAACCTCGGTTTCACGCTCTACAAGCTCGGCAAGTTCTGGGATTCGATCGGCAAGTTTCAAAAGGCGATCGAGATCGATCCCCAGCGCGCCATCGCGTATTTGAACCTGGCGGACGCTTACGTGAGAGTTGGAAAGCCGAAGGACGCGACGCGGAACTATGAGAAGTACCTGGAACTGGCTCCCAGCGCCGCGAACGTCGATCAGGTCCGGCAGCGCATCGCGGAGTTGCAGGACAAGCAGTGAGGAGAGGACGAACCGAATGGGGTACTGGCAGGATCTGGGAAGGGGGTTCTCGCCACGAAGACACCAAGTCACAAAGATCAACTGATCGTGTCACCTGTTGTCTTCGCGCCCTTGTGGCTGACCTCCGTCACGCGAAACCCGGCAAAGAGAAAGCTAAAATGATGAAGAACGAAACGGGAGGACATTGAGCATGAAACAAGAGCTATTGCTTCTGGTCTGTACGTTGTTGCTCTCGACGACGGCGTTTGCGGTTTCCTCTCGCGCGTCGAGCGACACGAAACTCACGCCTGAAGAGCGGGCAACCGCCATCAAGCTGCTCCACGAGTCTGAAAGAGAATTCCTCGGGCTGGTCGAGAACCTGACCGACGAACAGTGGGACTTCAAGCCTTCGCCGTTCAAGTGGTCGGTCGGGCAAACAGCCGAACACATCGCGCTCGCCGAAGGCCTGCTCTTCGGCGTCGTTCAGCAGGCCCTAGCTTCGAAACCCAACCCCGACTGGGAGACGAAGACGACAGGGAAGGAAGTCGTGCTTGAGAAGATCCTGGCCGCGCGCACCGGAAGGGCCCAGTCGCCCGCAGCCATTCAGCCGATCAACAAGAAGATGAGCCGAGCTGAGATAACGACGCTGTTCAGGGAAGGCCGCGCGCGCAGTCTGAAATTCATTCAGACTACCGATGCGTCGTTCAAGGACCACACCTTCGACAATCCGTTCCCCGTCTTTGGCACGTTGAACGCGTATCAGTGGTTCCTTTACATTCCGCAGCACAATTCGCGTCACAACAAGCAGATTGCGGAGGTGAAAGCGAACCCGAATTTCCCTAAATGAATCGCGCCTTGCTATCGGGAATCGAAGGCCAACCCCCGATGCGAAGGTCAAGCCCCGACGCGGAAGGCAACCCCCGAAGCGGAAGGCCAACTCCAGAGGAGCGGCATGTCTATAGACGGCGTTGCGGGAATGCTGCCCTGGTTCCGCAGGAACCACTTTTTCATCGAATGCCGCGGCGCCGCAGCCCGACTCGTGAGGCCATAGATGCCGGTAAGCAACGAGTACCTTCAATACGTCCTCGACCAGCTCTCGTGTATAGGCATGGTGGACCACAAGCGGATGTTCGGCGGCGTCGGCTTCTACTTCGACGGCTCGTTCTTCGGCTTGATCGACGATGACGTGCTGTACTTCAAGGTGGATGACGCGACGCGAGGGCGTTACGAGAGAGCCGGCGCGACGGGATTCGACCCGTACAAAGACGGGCGGCCGTCGATTGGTTACTTCTCCGTGCCGGTTGATGTGCTCGAAGACCGGGACGAGCTTCGAGTGTGGGCGATGGAAGCGATCGACGTGGCACGCCGCGCACCCACGAGAAAGCGACAGGCGGCCAAAGCTGCAAGGAAGAAACGGCAGGAGCCGCCGGAATAACGAGGAGCGTCTTCGTAGTAACGAATTCATTCGTTCTGATTGTAAAGAAACTACGAGTCTCGCCAACGTGGAACGAATGAATTCGTTACTACGTGAGGATTGTTCCGACGGGCTCCCAGAAATCACACGTACTTCGCCAGCAACTCGCGCACGGCGTCCGGAGCGTAGTACTCGGCGGCCAGCTCTTCGGCGGTGTATGAGTTGTAGAGCAGCGAGGCGAACAGCGGCTTGGGCTTGCAGTCCCTGCGCAGCAGAGGAATCAAAGGCCGGTCGCGCAAGAGATCGTCTTTATCCTGGCTCGCGTAGCTTTCGGCGAGGGTCCAGACTTTAGTCTGGCGGAAGTAGCTCGGAGTCCAGACCGCGACCATCTTACGCGACTCTTCGAGGGCGTCACTAGAGAATGAGTGGCCGCGGTGCGCGTCAGGTTTTGTTGTTTTGAATCCCGGAACGGGATGCCGGAGTAAAGCCACGGGTGAGTCCGCGAACCCGTGGGTGACGCCAACCCATACAGCGTGAACCCTCGGAGAGGGTGACGGCCACCGCAAGTACCAGACGAAGAGGCGACGCCCTGACATCCTCGCCAGCGGTCTCCCTTAACCGGGGCTCGTCGGCCAACCGTCGCCACCCACTTCGCGGCACCTCCGACTGAAAGTTGGTGGGATGTGCGCCCGAAAGGCGCGATGGTCAGAGGGGTGAAAGTTCCCTCCGGGCAAACGCTCTCCGGCCCGTAGCCAAGAGCAACTGCGCCGCCGTGAGGCGGGGTGGGGAGCAGCAGGAGGCGAACGACTAGTCCGTAGGAACACGAACTCGATTCGGTCTGGCGAAGGTGGCGAGTCTGCATCCCAAAGGTGAAGCCTAGACCGCGAAGAGCGGAAACCTGTCGAGCTGAGGGGTAGCGTGATAAAGCGGCGACAGGTAACTCAGCCACATCGCAATGGCCGATCCCGGACTGCGCTCTTGGGCCGCTTATCCCCTAGCAGGCTGCTGAAAAAGTCGATGACATACAAGCTGTAGGCTGAAGCATCAGGGACCCATCTTCGGGCGCGAGGCGCGCGTGGTGCAACCGGGGGGCGATCAGCCAACCGGATCTCTCGACTCCTCCGAGAGGCCAGAACTTGCCGCCCAATCGCAAGACTTTTGCAAGAACTTTTCCAAAGGCTCGGCTGTGTCCTGTGTTGACAACCCGCGAGCCACTTCATAGAATCTCGGCCAGCAGCAACCCACCTAATCATAAGTAGCAGTTGATGTTGATTTGAAGAGAGATTAAGGATGTCTTCGGAAGGAGTGGGGTTTTGACGATTTTGCAAAGTGGTTCGAGTTTCGTATTCGCACTGATAGCCTTTCTGCCGCTTTCACCCGCGATCGCCTCCGCGCAGGACAAGCCGGCGCCGCCGATCGAGCAGCAAGCCGAGACGAGGCCTCGCAGAGTAACTCAACAGCCAGCCGTGACCCCGGAGCCGCTTCAACAGCCGGTCGAACAACCGGTGGTCGAGGGCGTTGTCGTTCCCGACGCGCCCAAGATCATTAAGCGCAGCCCTAATTCGATTGCGATCCCGATCGACGCTGCCGAGATTGCAGCGTACGAGGAGCGCGAGATTGCGGCGAGCGGCGTCAAGGTGGGAAGCCGCTTCGGCTACAGGCGCGATCCGTTCACGCGGCGCAGCAAGTTCCATTCGGGGCTCGACATCAAAGCGCGATGGGGGGATCCGGTGGGGGCGAGCCATCCGGGTGTCGTTCAGTTCGCCGGCTGGTACTACGGCTACGGCAACATGATAATCATCGACCATGGCGGCGGGGTGGCAACCCATTACGCGCACCTTTCGAGCTTCGCCGTCGATGTTGGAGATAAGGTCGAACGCGCTACGGTGATCGGTTACGCGGGCAGCACCGGGCGCGCAACCTCGCCGCACCTGCACTACGAGGTTCGAATAGACGGTGAAGCGGTAGATCCTCTCCGTCCCGTCGCCCTCGACCCCTCTTCAGCGTTTTTCAATCCCTCGCGGCTTCACGTGGACGCCGCCAGCCGCGACGAGGTCGCTCCCGCTCCTCCTGTAAAACAGTAGAGCTGTTCAAGCTCCGGAACAGTCGGGATGACCCGGCGGGATTCACCTGTGTGTGGGTCCCGTCTGTCGTGACCCGCCGTACCTTGATCATCGCGTCGGCGCGGGGCATCACGGCTATGGTCCCGTCGCATCACAGCCGAAACCAAAGAATCCGGAGTCATCGATGTTCATAAGGCTGACGCTTGCGCTCACCCTCGCCGTAGTTCCGGCGCTTCACGGACGGCTCAAACCCGGCGAGGCTCGAACCGCGACTGCCGCGACCATCAATCCGTTCGTGGTCGGCGAGCGATTGAGTTACGACGTTGCGTGGCGCGACTTCATCGTCGCCGGAGAGCTGACCCTTGAAACCAAGGAGCGGCGCGTCGTGGACGGTATAGACAGCTTTCACGTCACTGCGGTGGCCCGGTCGGTCGGGCTGGGCTCGCTGGTCTTGAAGGTCAACGATCGTTACGACTCGTTCATCGACGCGGCGACGCTGAAGCCGTTTCGCGCAGAGAAGCACTCACGCCGAGGCAAGAAAAGCAGGACAACCTCCATAACGATCGACAATGAGCGCGGCACCGCCAGACTCACCGACGGCCGCTCGATTGAGATACCTGCGGACACCTATGACCTTGCCGGATTGATGTACGCGATTCGCGCGATCGAGCTTCGGCCGGGCAGCTCGCGCACGTTCACGCTGCTGGAAGACGACAAGCGATACACGATTCTCGTGGAGGCGGGGCAGCGCGAAAAGATCCGAACGCGGGCCGGCGCCTTCGATGCGGTTCGGGTCTCAGCCCGTGTTGTCGAGAAGGCAAACTCGAGGGACAAGGCGCGGCTTCGGCTCTATGTCACGGACGACGCGCGGCGATTACCGGTGTTACTCACGGCCGACCCCTCCTCGGGAGAGGTGCGGGTGGAATTGACTTCGGTGACGGGGAGGGAAGGGAAGTGACCCGACGCGCGAGCGATGATGCTCAGCCAACGGGCACTTCATCGGCCGCCGCGCAATGCGCATCTTTTCTCCGTCTGTGCGGCGTGGGGTTAAGGCGTGACTTTGGTCCGCCTCGAAACGCCACGCCGCAACAGAACGGTGCGCGTGTTAGACCGAAACGACTCTCATCGTTTTTGGAATAGAGCAAGGCGCAACCGGTTAAGATCGGGCTTTGCTCGCCGTCCGGTAGGGCAACCGTTGTTCCAACTCCCCTTTTTCAGCGTGCTTCGCATTTGCTAACACTTATCGCGAGCACGCGACCGTGACGCGCAACAATCCGGCTGCTGTTGGCAGAATAATACTGCGCCGCCTTGAAGTCGGGATCGGTGCAACAGGGTTGGCCGATGGAAAATCGCCGACAAGCGTCGTCACAGCAACCTTCGTCCCGGCTCGTCCGTAATCCTGTGCGAAGTGCCGGAATACTCTTGGTGAAGAGCGTAGAATGGGCGCGCGCCTTTTGACGCGCTAACAGTAAGGAGGTCGAATCATGTTGTCGTTCATAGTTCTGCTGATAGTCGCCGGGGTCTGTGGGTCAATCGGCCGAGCCATAGGCGGGGGCAGTCGCGGCGGGTGTCTGGTCTCTATAGCCCTCGGGTTCATCGGCGCGGTTCTTGGGATGTGGCTCGCCCGGACGCTCGACCTCCCGATGATGCTCCAGCTCAATCTGCGCGGCCAGCATTTTCCAATACTCTGGTCGATCATCGGCTCGGCCCTGTTCGTTGCGGTCCTGAGTTTCTTCACGCGGCGGCGCGATTGACTGATCCGGCCGCGGCGAGTCCCGCTTTCGGAAACTTACTTCCCAGGGGCGGACATTCCGCGGCTTCGCCTGACTAACATCCGAGACCGACTCAGACGTCGCCACGGCGTCTGGAATCAAAAGTTAATGGACAAGATCTTCCCCAACTATTGTTCTTCCGGAGAAATCACTGCGTGTAGTCTACACCGATCGAGTGAAGCCGCGGTTGCCGCCTCACTGCCTGAGTACGCATTAGCAGGGCGACGCTCCGGTTGTGATTCAGTCGCGGTCATAATATTTGCCCGGTTCCGTCGTGGTCTGATCAGCCAGGTCGCACAAACGGCGGAAGCTCGACATCATCGTAAGCCACGCGTCCTCTCCTGCCGTTTCAACGACCTTTTGCTTGCCCGTGGGCCGATCAACGAGGCTCTCCTGCTTAAGCAGGAAGACGATATCCTCAAGGTCCCTTTGCCGTCCGCCGTTGTGCTTCAAGATTACCATCCACTCGGGTGTTACTATGCGAAGCCCGTTTGGGAGTTCAATCGCGTCTTTCAAGGCCGCGCGATAGTTACTTCTGATAGCCGTCGTTGCGTACAATCCAATCGACCTGGACTGTGTACTTGTTGACTTGTAGCGTGTAACTGCTTCCGCCAAAACTCAGCCGATGTTGCGGCGTCAGCGATAAGTTCTTCGAGGCAATAATGTCGACGTCCTTTGTCAGACGCGGGCTGCCATAGAGGTGCATAGCCAATCCACCCGCTACCGCCCATTCTACGGCCTCCTGAGCCTGCCTTCTGCGCCGCCTCAACGCCGATATCAGTTGAAATCATCGGTTCGGCGACGCTTTGCAGCACGCGTTGGACCAGCTTCTTATGTTTGTCCTCACTCATAAAACTTCGCTCTACGATGGAAGGGTCTCCTCGCCAGAAACCGGATCGTCACTGAGTCGCCGGACGCGACCCAATTCTCGGCGCCAACCTCACTAGGGAGCGGACGGCGGAGCAACGCGGCGTTTCGTCGCCTGCTCAAATGCATACGCAAGCTCGATCAGCCGAGGCTCGCTGCATGCCATCCCCGTGAAGCCCACTCCGAACGGCGATGGCTTTGCCGCGAAGCCTTCGGGGAACTGCGCAGCCGGCGGGGTCGGCGAGTTCGGTATTAGACCAAACGGTACGATCACTGTCGGGTAGCCGGGCTTCGCGGCGATTGACGCACTGCTCGGGCCGGGGAATAGAAGGGCGTCTAGCTGATACTTTTTCATCACCGCATCAATGCCGTTCGTCGCCGAGAGCCGCAGGTCTTTTTCGCGATCCGCGCGGTACCTCGCGGCGTCGGTCTGAACGTTCATTTCGTCCGAGATGTCCAGCAACGCCTGTCCGTACTTGATCGAGCCCGCTCTTTGATGCGCTACATTCCACTGGCGGAGTTCCGTCAGCGTCTTCACCGGCGCCGACGCGCCAAGCGACGCTAGCCACTTGTTGAAGTCGCGCTTCATGCCGTATTTGAAAACGATGGAGCACGCCGCGTCCTTGCCCTTGGCGTTGTCCAAACCGGCGCAGACTTGCCAGAGCAGGAAGTTCTCTTGCGGATCGGTGGACACGATGCTCGGAATCTCAACCGGATCGACGATGATTGCGCCTTGCTGTTTGAGGATCGTGATAGCCTCCTCCATGACTTTTGTCTGTGCCGGGTCTATCCCTCCACGCGGCTCCTTGGCGCCGGGCGGCGTGATCTTCTCGTAGAAGAACGCTCGAGGAATCCCGATGCGTGCGCCCTTCAATCCGTCCCGATTGAGGAACCGAGTGTAGTCGTTGCCGGGAACTCGCGAGCACTTCGAGGTCGCCGGATCGTTCGGATCCGCGGCTGCGCCTTCGAGAACCCCAAGCAGAATCGCGGCATCGCCCACGGTTCTCGCCATGGGTCCCGCCGTATCCTGATCGGCGGTGATGGGAATGATACCGTAGCGACTGATGCGGCCGACGGTCGGCTTGATCCCGACCAGCATGTTCTGATTCGACGGGCTCAGAATGGACCCGGACGTCTCGGTACCGACGTTCGCCGCCCAGAAGTTCGCCGCGGTTCCGACGCCCGAGCTCGATCCGCCGGTGAAGAGAGCTGGCCGTCCATCGAAGGTCGCCTCGCGAGGATCGCGTCGCGGATCGTACGGATTGAAGCCGTAGCCGGCGAGCGCGTTGTAATTCCCGGGCATGCCGGTCGCCACCCAGTTGGCCAGTTCGGTCATGTTGGTCTTGGCGATGATGATGGCGCCGGCGTCACGCAGGTTCTTTGTGAGCGTCGCCTCGTAGGGCGGGACAAGGCCATCGAACGCGAGCGCACCTCCAGTCGTCGGCATGTCAGTCGTATGGATGTTGTCCTTAAGGGCGACAGGAATGCCGTGCAGCGGTCCTCGAATCTTGCCTTCGGCGCGCTCGCGATCGCGCGCGTCGGCTTCTTCGAGCGCGCGAGGATTCACGGTGATGACCGCATTCAGCTTGTCCTCATAAGTCGCGATGCGAGTGAGGTACTGCTGGACTATCTCTCGCGCGGTGATGCGGCCCTGTTCCATCGCCTCCTGCATCTCGCGGATGGTTGACTCGACCACGGTGAATGGCTGCCGGGCCGGGCTCGCAGGCGGGCGCGCCTGGGCGGCCAGGAGTAGAGCTACCGTTGCGAAAACCAGAGAATGTGTCATCGCTGTTCTTCCTTTGGACAAAATGGAAGTGAAGCCTACCACTTCGTCGGGGTTGAGACTACCTCTTGACGCGCGAGCGATTAGACTTGATGAATCTGAATGAGATTGCCGCAAGTATCGTCAAACACGGCGATGGTCGCGGGTCCCGCCTTCGTGGGCTTCATCTTGAACGCCACGCCGAGCCTTTCCATTCGCTCGTACTCTTTCTGAATATCGTCGACGGCAAACGACGTTAACGGTATCCCTGCCTCGAACAGAGCCTTCTGGTATGTCTTGGCGGGCGGGAAACCGGTTGGCTCAAGCAGCAGCTCGATATCGTCCGGCCCTTCAGGCGAGACAACGGTTAGCCATCTGGCTTCGCCCATCGGGATGTCGGCTTTCTTAACAAAGCCCAAAACCTCCGTATAAAAAGCGAGAGCCTTGTCCTGATCGTCTACCATCACACTGGTTAGTTTGATTCTCATCACGGATTTCCTTTCTTGTCTGTACGTGTCGCGGCGACCGGATTCTCGCTGTGCCTCACCAACTGCGCCCAACTCTCGAAGCCGTGCGAGCGTGCCACCAGGAGCTGCGCATCGGCAAGAGCAAGCCTGTCGCTGCCATTCTCGGGGTCCGGCCGCCTCCCCAACCGCTCCCACACCTCCGCTCGAAGCTGGTCCGCGTTCGGCCTGCGATGCGGCTGGAAATAGTCATTGATTCGTTGCAACGCTCCGGGACCGCCCGAAGTGCAGGCTTCGACCAGATCCCTGGCGAGCCTCTCGTAGTGACCGAGACTGCGACCGGGTAATGTGCCCGTAGCCGCGCATTGATCGAGCAAATCGGCAACCTCTTGATGCCCACGCCTCATCGCCCACGCCAGCGGTGTCGCCCACGGCGGATCATCGGGCAGGTTCGGCTTCGCACCGCGGCGCAGAAGGACCTCGACCATTCGAATCCTCCCGAACTTGGCCGCCCACGCGAGCGGCGTCGAGCAGATGTCTTCGTCGCGCGCGTGCAGATCAGCCCCGTGGTCGATGAAGATGGCGGCCTTTTCCACGTCACCCTTTCTTGCGAACTCATGCAGCGGCGTGATGCCAAGCCAGTTCGCCCGGCTCGGGTTCATGCCGTGCTCGAACAGAAGCTCGTTCAATTCGCGCGTCTTGGCGCCGACCGACCACGCAGGAAATGTAACGCGGCGGGGCAGGTCGGGCTGGTACCGCAGCATCAACCGAACGAATCCCTCGTGGCCGTTTCCCGCCGCGTTCGCCAGAGCTTCAGGATCGTCGGCCAACGCGGGGTTGGCTGCGAAGACCGCCGCCGCCGTCTTAACATCGCCGTAATAAGCAAGCAGGCCGACGCTTCGCGCAGAGCCGTACGAGCAGAGCAACTCCACCATCCTCTCGTCCTTGTTCATCATTGCGATGCTCAGGGCGTCTGCTGAGCTTTCGACTTCCGGACTCGGGTGCGCGCCTCTCTCAAGCAAAAGCTTCGCGATTTCGTAGTGCCCGCTGTAGACGGCTGAGTATAGCGCGTGGCCGTGCGGTGCTATGCCCTCCTCAGGCAGATTCGGGTCGGCGCCTCGTTCCAGCAGCAGATTCACGATCTCGATATGCCCGCGGGCAGCAGCGTTCTTCAACGGCGCCCCTGAACCAATGTAGTACGTGACGTAGTCCGATACGCGATTGGCCAGCGACGGGTCTTGATCCAGCAGGTCTCGCACGCGTTCCAGATCGCCGATGCTCGCGGCCGTGCAGATGTCCACGTGTGCGCCGCGCGCACGCAGGTGCGCGAGCACTTCCGCGGGAGTCGTCGTGATCTCCTTGGGTACATCGCGCCAGCCGCGATAGTTATAGTCGCCGTTCGTGAGTTGAATCGGACGAGCGCCATCGCAGCGCACGGCATTGATGTCCGCCCCACGCGCCAGCAGCTCGTCAATAATGTCGAGCTGCCGCGTCATCACCGCCCAGTGGATTGGCTGATTGCCGTGCTCATCGCCAGCGTGCAGGAGCCCAGGCGAAGCGTCGAGCAGGGTTCGCACTTTCGCCGGGTCGCGCTGGCGAATCGCCGTCGCGACGGGTTCTCCTCTCGGCGAGGCGCCGTGAGTGCCGGCGAGCGTGGCCTCAAGCAACGTTTCCATCTCGATGTACCCGCGGTCGCGACAGATATCGAGAAGGCTGTCACCAACCGCGAGACTAAGCGGATCGGCCCCGTGTTCGAGCAGGAACCGAGCTACTTCAAGTTGGTTCTCCCGCACGGCGAAGTAGATCGGCGTGCGGTACGCGTAATGGCAGCGCACGAGCGAAGGGTCTTTGGCCAGCAGCCACTTGACGGCATCCATCTCTCCCGATATGCAAGCGCAGAACAACTCCCAGACATCCGTGCCCGTGCCGGTGGACCAGAGCAGCGGCTCGTTCTTCTTAAGCTCGTCAGGCTGAATCATCAGTTGGGTCCTCGTTGTCGCTGAGCAGTCTGCCAACCTCTATCGATCCGAACAAGCTCGGCGGGTACGTTGTCGGCATCTGGCCGCTGAGCGCCGCGAGCATGCGGGGATCTGATCGCATTTTCGTTGCGGCGCGCTGCCGGTCTTCGTCATCCTCGAACCACTTCGGGTCCAGTTTTGCGCCTGCGCGGGACAGCAACGCGACCACGTCGTAATAGCGTCCGCGTTCGGCCTGCCTCGGCGTGGAACAACCCCAGCCGTACAGCGCCCAGCCCAAAGGCGTGCCGTCATAACTCTCGTCTCTGGTGTCGACCGGGGTGCCGTGTTCGAGCAACAGCTCAACTGTATCCGCGTGTCCGCCGAGGGCAGCCCAATGCAGGCCGGTCTGTCCGTTATGCTTGAGCTTAGCGTCGACCTCCATACCTCTTTGCAGCAGGAACTCAACCACGCTGGTGCGGCCGAATTCACAGGCCCAGGCAAATCCGTCCTGCATTTGTTGGGGCGTTGCCGGCGGCTTCGGACTACCGTCTTCATTGAAGAAGCTGTTAACAACATCGAGCCGCCCAACTCCAGCCGCTCCCTCGAGGTCCAATCGCGCGCCGCGCTGCGCGAGAAACTCCGCCGCTTCCCCCCGCCCATTATGCAAGCAACCATTGACTGCGCTTCCTCCATCCGGACCGTCGATGATTGCGCCACGCTCGATCAACAGTTCCATCAGCGGAAGCTGGACGCCGGCGTTCTCCGGGTGCCAACTCGTCGCCGTCAATCCGAGCGTTGTCGATCGACCGCCATACGCGTCTGACTCGGCATTCACATCGGCGCCGGCGTCGAGCAGCAGCTTTGTGATCTCCACAATATTGTTCGGCGTCTTCTGGCGGAAGTCCTCGACGCCGTTGGCTGAAACATAATGGAGCAGGGTTGAGCGATGTTCACGCGTTGAACGCGCCCGAATCAACTCCGGATCTTCCCGAAGCAACGACGCTAGCGTCGCTACGTCGCCGGTGATGACCGCGTCCACTGCCGCTTCGAAGCGCGAGACAGGGGAGTGCGCCTGATTCATCGCCTCGATGTGTTCCACGAGCGCTCGCCAACTCTTGAAGCCGTGCGCGTGCGCCACCAGCAAATGAGCATCAGCAGGAGCAAGCTCGGCCTTAGGAATCTCGGAGTCTGACCACTTGCCCAAACGCCGCAGCCGCCCCGCCACGTGCGCGCGCAGCTCCTCCCAGGTCGGCGTTCGTTCGAGCTCGTAGTGGCCCTTGATTCGGAGCAACGCTTCGGAATCGCCTGAGGCGTATGCGCTCGCGATGTCCTCAGCGAGCTTCTCGAATTGCTTCACGCTCGGATGAGCGGGCAGTCGGTTAGCATCCATGACTTCCCTGCGTTCCCTTCTCGGTCTGCGCTTTCGCGGTCAGCTTAAGATATTCCTTCAGCGCATAGTGACCACCGTGCTGAGCCCAGCCGGCGGGTGTGTTGTGAACCGTCCGGTCCTCAGAACTTTCGCCATTGCGACCTTGTTCGTCGCGTCGCGAGCATCGAGCGCCAAACACTGGAGCAAGGTCGGGTGACTCGTAGCCGAACGAGTCGTTGCCAAGGTTGGGTCCTGGCTCACCAGCGATTCCAGCTCGTCAAGGTCGCCGGCCTTGATAGCTGCCATCGCGCGGTGAAACTTCTCGTCCATGATCTCTCCGATGAAGAGTCCCTGCAAACTTCGGTATTGTCGCTTAGTCGTTAAAGGGTATCCACCCCGCCAAGACAATCTGGAATCTGTCGAACCCGAAATCGTGATTTTGGCCGGTTCAAGTCTCAAGTTCAATGGCCCGGCGCGTCAGGGAGCGCGCTATACAAACCCGCCCGGTGACCGGCGCCGCTGCATCTCAGATACCGGAGATGAAACCGCATAAGCGCCCTAGCCGACGTCGTAGGTGAACGACGGTTGCGCCGATCCCCTCGTCGCTGACCGGTCCCCGCCGCCTGTTGACTCCGTGACTCTGAGGCACGAGCATGGAAGCGAGTTTAGATTTTCAGACCTTCGCCGGGAGCGGCGCGTCCTATTCATCGAAGACGGACGCGCTGCCCCTCTGAAAACGTTGTCCGGGTTATGGAGTGAGTCATGAAAAGAACTATGCCGCTAGCCGCCGCGATCATCTGCGCCCTTTCGGTCCTGTCGATCCCACAGTTTCGAACCGAGGCGTCCGTTTGCTCGAACACCTCGGTCGGGATGATTCCGCTCGACGATCTCGGCGCGGGCTTCTATCAAAACAAACAGGGCGGTCTTTATCCGGGCGGGAGCAACGTCCGGCCCGCCGAGCACGAACAAGCCGGGCTTGAAATCGCAAGCTCGATCGTGTCCCGCAAAGGGAACGGCAAGCCGTCAAACAGAAAAGGGCGCATCGTGTTGCTGTCGATCGGAATGTCTAACACGACGATGGAGTTCTCGACGTTCAAGCCGATGGCCGACGCCGACCCCGACAAGAACCCCAAGCTCGTGATCGTCGACGGCGCGCAAGGCGGAATGGCTGCCAACGTCATCACCAATCCGAAAGATCCGAAGATGCAGGTCTTCTGGGGGACCGTCGATGCCCGGCTCGCTCAGGCGGGCGTGACGGCGAAGCAGGTCCAGATCGCGTGGGTCAAGCAAGCCGACATCAGTCCAACGGCCGCGTTCCCCAACGACGCGCTCCGACTTCAGAGCGAACTCGAACAGATCGCGCGAATACTGAAAGACCGCTTCCCCAACATTCGGATGGCCTACTATTCGAGCCGGATTTACGCGGGATATGCTTCGACCCAATTGAACCCCGAGCCGTTTGCGTATCAATCGGGCTTCGCGGTGAAGTGGATGATCGAGAAGCAGATCGACGGCGCGGCGGAGTTGAACTTCGACCCCGCGCGCGGTGATGTTGAATCGCCGTGGCTCGCGTGGGGGCCTTACTTGTGGGCGGATGGGATGACGCCGCGAAGCGATGGGTTGACGTGGTTGTGCTCGGACTACAACAGCGACGGCACGCATCCGGCGCCGCGCGGCGCGAGAGAGAAGGTCGCCGGGATGCTGCTCGATTTCTTCAAGACGGACAGCACCGCGAAGATATGGTTCCTGCGAAGGTAGGTCATTTGCGGGACCGCCTCCAGCATAATGCACACCAAAACGCGCACGAGTGGTTGACCGGCAGGTTAGTCCTTGATCAGGCCGGCTTGTCGGAAACCGAGGTGGCCTTTGCGGGTGATGATGACGTGATCCAGAACTCGCAGACCGAGGAGCCTTCCCGCTTCGGTTAGCTGGTCGTGTAAGCGAATGTCAGCTTCGCTGGGCTGGAGTTCGCCGGACGGATGGTTATGCGCGAAGATCACGGAAGCCGCTCGGTCTACGATGACATCGGCGAAGACTTCGCGAGGGTGGACGGCTGTCTTGTCCAAAAGGCCGATGGTCACGATGCGTTTCTCGATCACTTCATTCGCGCCGTTGAGCGAGATGCAGATGAAATACTCCTGCTGCTTGCCGGCTATGTCGGCTATGAGGGGAAGCACGTCCTCCGCTGATTCGATCCTGATCGCCCCTTTCAACAAGTGCCGGCGGGCCAGCTCGAATGCCGAGAGAACCTGAGAGGCCTTTGCCAGTCCCATCCCAGGCACCTCAAGCAAGTGATCAAGGTTGAGGTCCTCTTTGTGCTCTCGGATCAGGGAAGCCACTTGCTTGGCGATCGTGCGGACATCGACACCCGCCGTGCCCATGCCAAGAATCGCGGCGACGAGTTCTTCGTCGCTCAGCGCGGCGACACCCTTCTCGCGCAGCTTCTCGCGCGGGCGGCTATGTTCGGGCATGTCTTTGATGGTCTTCATGGATGCGATGCGAGCCTGTTCACCTGTCGATGCGCACAGGATGTCCGAATCTTTGTTCGCTTACTTGTCATTTTCAGAATCGCCCCAAATCTCCGCGAGCTTGGCCTGCATCTTCTTCTCCATCCGCGCGATCAATTCTCGATTCGCTTCCACCAGCGCCCGCTCCGCCGCCAACTCGTTCACCAACTTGCGTTGCACGTCCAGTGAAGGAAGTGGGATCGGAATGTTCTCCACAATCCCCTGATTTATTTTCGGCATGCTTCCCGCCGATCCACTCGCGTTGCTCTTCAAGAACTGCCGAGCGGGTTCGCTCTGAAGAGTGTGTAAGAGGAATTCTGGGAGAATCTTTTGCTCATCCGCCCGGACACGAATCATGAGATCTGGATAGATAAAGTCCGACTCATCAACATCGAACAGAGCGGCTGTGCCCACCAACTCTTTCGTGTTCCCGCGCTGCAAATAAATGTCGCCGCGTCTGCATCGGCACCATGAATCTTCTGGAATCTCTTCATCGATGAATTTGAACTGGGAGATGTTCAGCTTTCCAGACGTTGTTGCGGTCAACGTGAGAACTCGAAGTTTGGTAGGATAAGAAACTGGCTTAGCCGAGTAGCCATTCCTTGGTTTCTCTTGAATAACTTCACGGAGTTTTGCAATCGGCCAGGTGGGATCGGTGTGAAGATTGGGTTTGTAGTTTGTCAGGATTTGCCGCGCGGATTCGATAACGCGGCGGTAGCTCTCCAACTCCGCTACCAACTCCTTCTGCTCCGCCAGCGGCGGCAGCGGGATCTCAACGGAAACCAAATGTCCCTTTGTAACTCCCTGAATGGTGGATCCCTGACTGGTTCTCTTGAACTGTTGAACCCTATCCGCCAGGACAAAGGCTAAGTAATCCGGTAGGATTCTCGTCTTGTCAATGACTAAGCCTTGTGAGTCCTGACTAATGCACACATCGAAGCTGTTGTGAAAGAGCTTTCCCAAACCGACGCGAGTTACCACAATCACGCTGTCTGCGGGAATAAGATTCGTTGCGGAATTGTCAATTGCCTCCCTTGTGATAAAACGTCGAGGAATCGCGGTCTTCAGGTCAACGATATCTGCGCTCGTGATCCAAGGGATTGAGCCGTTCCAATACTCAGCAACTGACGTTGGCGGGGTTCCTCCACTTAGAATAGCCACGCACAACTCTCCCACTTTTAGCATCGGCCACTTCGCGTTACCTCGAACAGCGGCGGCGCGATAGCGGTCGCCCAACAAACTCATGTCCGAAGATTCGAGAATTCGTTTTCGCGAAACAGTATGGACCTTCTCTCCTGCGGCTATGTTTCGGTTCTTCTTCCATTCGGCAATCGCCTTCAACGCGTCGGCCAAATCGTTTTGTTCAATCGGGCGACGCTGCGCGCCGAGGTCGAAGCCGTCATTCTCGATCTTCACGAACAGTATCTCATCTGTGCGTTTTGCTAGTTGCTTATCCATCAAGAGGACGCTGGTCTTAACGCCGGCATACGGATTAAACACGCCAGCCGGCAGACTGACGACAGACCAGAGATAATTCTCGACCAGCATTCTGCGCAGATTCTTGTAAGCATTCTGGCTCTGGAAGATGATGCCTTCGGGGACAATGATGCCGGCGCGGCCATTCACGTTGAGATGCTCGGCGATGTAGTCCACGAACAACACTTCACTCCGCGTCGCTTTGATGCTGAAACGGTTGTGTGGCCGGATGCCGCCTTTTGGCGTCATGAATGGCGGATTGGCCATGATCACGTCGTAGCGCTCATCCCAGCGTTCTTCGCTCGTCAGGGTGTCGTATTCGTAAATGCGCGGCTGCGGAAATCCGTGCAAATACATGTTTGCCCGCGAGAGTCGCACATAATCCGGCGAGATGTCATAGCCCCAGAAGTTGTCCATCAGGCGGCCGCGCTCGTCCGCCGTCAGCAGGTCGCCAGGGCGATCCTTAGAGTTCGTCCAGAGAATGTGCTTGTAGGCGGAGATGAGAAAGCCGGCGGTGCCGCAAGCCGGGTCGAGAATCGTTTCATGCTTCTTCGGATCGATGATCTGAACAATGAAGTCGATGATGTGCCGAGGGGTGCGGAATTGACCGGCGTCGCCCTGACTGCCAAGAATCGATAGCAGATACTCGAAGGCATCCCCGAGCCGTTCGCTGTGATCGTAAGTAAACCCATTGATCTCTTTGAGAAATAGGTTGAGCGTTTCCGGATCGCGGTAAGGTAGGAACGCCCCTCTGAAGATGTCCCGAAAGAGCTGCGGAAGCCGCTTGTTCTCGGTCATCTTCTCGATGCCCTCGGCGTAGAGCAGCAGGCGTTCGTGACCGCTCAGCCTCGCATCGAGCAGCTTATGCCACGCGTACTTCTTGAACCCATCGGAGAAGAACGAAGCCTTGCCGCCGAGTTCTTCCGACTGGCGGTCCATGTCATCCATGAACTTGTAGATCAGCGCGATCGTTATCTGCTCGACCTGCGACTTCGGGTCGGGCACCTTCCCGACCAGCACATCGCGAGCTGAGTCGATACGAGCTTTGGTTTCAGAATCGAGCACGTTATCTCCTGCTGCGATTGACACGATATGCCGCGCGTGGCTCTTTCACATGGAACCCAATCTTCTTTCGTGGCGGAACAGGCGGCGCCATGAGCTGCCTGATAGCCTCGAAGACCACCGCGAACTTCTTATCATACCTGCTTTCCAGTTGCGCCAACTTGCTTGCCAACTCGGCATTGCCGGCCAGCATCTGCCGGAGCCGTACAAATGTTCGCATCACGAGAATGTTGACTTGAATGGCCCTCTCGCTGTTGAGCACGCTGGAGAGCATAGCCACACCTTGCTCCGTGAAGGCGAACACGCTCCGCGCGTGCTTGATGTTCGAACTGATCACAATCTGTGATATGTCGCGGATCTCGTCGCGGCTGAGGGACAGCATGAAATCGTCCGGAAATCGGCGAATGTTACGGCGGACTGCTTGATTCAACACCCGGGTCTCGACACCATAAAGCGCGGCCAGGTCGCGATCCAACATGACCCTCTGGCCCCGAATGATCAAGATCGAGTGCTCAATAATTGTGAGGTCAATGTCCCGTCTTGCCGCCACGCGATGTTCTCCTACAGGAAAGCGTTGATGTGAACATAGTCTTTTACATAATCAGGAATGATGTCGCGCCAGCCGTTCAGCGCGCGGAAGTCCGCCAGGCTGACCTTTGGGTTCGTCGCGAGGCGGTTGAACTCGCGCTTCTCAACGATGTCGCGGACTTCCCCATCAGTGAGATAGGCTTTGAAGAACTGGCGGATGAAGGGCATATGCGCGGCATCCGGTTCATGGATAGAAATAAACTTCGCAAGCTCCTCTTCGAGCAGTTCGTCCTTGTTCTTGAAATGATCGAGTCCACCGAACACCTTCTCAATCACTTCGCGCAAAGTCAGCCGCCGGTCCAGATGCAGCGCCTTGCGGAGCTTGTCTAGGGTATAGAATTCCTCCGGTTTGTTAAAGAGAGTTGTGCGAATGTGTTCTTCGGCCAATCGAATGTCGCCGCGCTCATACAGCGTACGTACAGTTTCATCTCGCTTCATTCTCTCCTCAAACTGCTCGTAGAACTTGCGGTCTATCTTCATGCCATAGACAGGGACAGGCGTCTCAGCATAGGTCGATAGCGGGTCCGGGTCGACGTTGGTGTATCCGCCCAGAACCACCGGCGGCGGCGGTCTCGGAGGCGAAGTTGCCCCGGGTCGGATCGGCGGCAGTTCGATGGCTTCGTCATAGTTGAACTCTTCTTCGAAGTACTCGCAGACAGCAAAGAAGTCAAATAGCTTGAACTTCTCTTTGGCCTTGGTGTGTTCTGTGACTTGGCCGCCTTCCTTATCCACAAAGCGAAAAGTGTACTTCCGAGTTCCCCGGCCCTTGATCTGAATGAAGTCTGTCGGCGAGAAGATCGGGCGAAGGAGCACTATGTTTAGCAGGTCTTCGCAGTCGTATCCGGTGGTCATCATGCCGACCGTCACGCAGACGCGAGACTTCGAGCTGATGTAGCCATCGAGAAATCGGGTGTGACCATTGAGGTTGTTGTTGGCGAAACTAATAGCCATCTGCTGTGCGTCTGGGATGAGAGAGGTGACCTGAACGGCGAAGTCAGAATTGTACTTGCCGGGGAACATCGCGTCCGCAAGTGTGTTAAGCGTCTGAGTGACGCGTGTCGCGTGATCTTGCTTTACACAGAAAACGATGCTCTTACCGATCTCAGCACTCAACGGATCACGAAGGGCATTCTTCAGGAAGGTTTCGCAGAATATCCGGTTGGTTTCGTCGGAGAAAAACTTCTTCTCAAAATCCCTCCCAAAGAAGGTTTGCTCTTCGAGCGCTCCATCTTCGCTCTCGGTCATCACGGAATAGCCTTCTTGGGCCAGTAATTCCGTGGTGATCTCGGTCCTCGCGTCGACCACAACCGGATTGAGCAGGTAGCCTTCGCGCACGCCATCGAGCAGGCTATAGCGAAAGGTTGGAACGCCGCTCTCACAACCGAAGGTCTTGTAGGTATCCAAGAGCTGACGGCGTTCCCACTCGCGGGGGTCGCGGGCGTTAATTCGCGCGGGATCAATCCTCTTTAGATAGTCCTTCGGCGTTGCGGTCAGGCCGAGCTTGTAGCCGATGAAGTACTCAAATACCGCGCGGCTGTTGCCCCCTATTGAACGGTGAGCCTCGTCGGAGATCACCAGGTCAAAGTCAGTCGGCGAGAACAGCGCGCGATACTTATTGTTGAACAGGAAGCTTTGGACAGTTGAAACAACTATCTCCGCCTTTCGCCAATCGTCTCGATTCTCTTTGTAGATCACCGTCGTAAAATCGCTCTTAAGCCACCGCACCAGGTTTTTCCGTGCCTGCTCTTCGAGTTCGAGCCTGTCAACGAGGAAGAGGACACGCTTCGCGTTGCCGGTGCGAATGAACAGCTTGATTACGGCCGCGGCGGTTAGCGTCTTACCCGTCCCCGTAGCCATTTCAAAAAGAAAGCGCGTCGCGCCATCCTTCACAGCGTCCCGAAGTTTCGATATGGCACGAAGCTGATACGGCCGCAGAAACTTGAGATCCATGTCCTTGATGAATGAGTCGCGGTCGACCGGATCGTTCCAGCGCGGATCATTAGCATAGTTGGGGTTCTGGGTTAGTGCGACGTAGTCGGCCTCGATCACGTCGTGTGCAAGTGCGCCGGGATTTGGCTTGAAAGTATGGAAGTGATCAAATGAGTCAGGGCGTGGGAATTCCGTTATTAAGGATGGGTTTCCTTGCTCAAGGTCCCAGAAATAGTGCAGATTGCCGTTCGAAAGAATGATGAAGCGGGCATTCTGTGAACGCGCATAATCTCGCGCTTGCTCCTTAGCGATAAGCGGATCGTACTTCTCGGACTTGGCCTCCAACACCGCGACGGGAAAGCCGGCCGAGTCGAGAAGCAAGTAGTCAATAAAACCATGCGCCGTGTTCTCGAAGTCATTCCCCAGTTCGTCCAGGTCTTTCTTCTTTAGCTTGACCGCTACTTCCAGTCCAATATTTGCCGGTCCTTCATCGGAATCGAAAAAACGCCAGCCCGCCCTACGGAGGAGGTCGTTGATTCGTATTCGTGCTTTGGCCTCTTTTTGCATTGCGCCTTGTCACCCACGAATCGCTGAGCCGCCAATGTTACTACCTGTCACTTGCTCGTCGGCCTCCCCCGCTGCTGAAGAGAATCCGTCTGTCCTTTCGCGCGTACGGCTAGCCGCATCGGTTGGGACCGGCTTCGACTTGCCGAGAGCGAGACATAGGCGGCGCAACTGCGATACGCGCTTGAGCCGCGCGGTCACTGCCCTGGCAGACATGTCAACCTTCATAGCTGCCTTCCTTCAGACGCTCGATATCGGCCAGGTCCTGAGCGCTGCCACGAAGCGATTTCAGCATGATCAAGCCCTCGCGTGAGACGATCCACAACCGTCCCTGCTCCCATTCTACTTCAGTCCTGGTCTGCCATGCGGCCGCTACCTCCGGCGTCACCAGTAACATATCAAGCATCAACAGGTCACCGGAGTCGGGGTCCAGCTTTGATACCCGTCGAATCTCGACTGCTCCGTTCCTGAAGCTCATCGGACCGGCTTCTATGACGTACCCCAGCTCCCCTGCGGTCGTCTTCGCGCCATCCAGGCTCTCGGGTGGAATGAGCAGGTCTATGTCGATTGTGGTTCGGGGCGCTCCGTGAACCGCCATCGCCAGCCCGCCACAGACGGAGTACTCAATGTGGCGCTCGTTGAAAGCGGAGATGAGTCGCTCGAATTCGTAATAGAGGTCCAACATCCGCTATGTCGAGTGACCGTGATCCTACGCCAGCCGCTCGGCCATCTCGCGAGCGAAATAAGTGAGAATCACATCGGCGCCGGCGCGCTTGATCGCGATCAGGGATTCTTCAACGACGCGCTGTTCATCGATCCATCCCAACCGGGCCGCAGCTTTGATCATCGCGTACTCGCCCGACACCTGATAGGCGGCAACCGGGACGTCGAATCGCTCGCGCACCGCCCGGATGATGTCCAGATAAGGCAGCGCCGGCTTGACCATCAGCATGTCCGCGCCTTGTTCCAGGTCGAGCGCGGCCTCCTTCATCGCCTCGCGCGCGTTGGCCGGGTCCATCTGATAGCCGCGCCGGTCTCCGAATTGGGGAGCCGATTGCGCCGCTTCTCTGAAGGGTCCGTAAAAGCCCGACGCGTACTTCACCGCGTAAGACATGATCGGCGTCTGCTCGAAGCCGGATTTGTCCAACGCATCGCGAATCGCCCCAACAAACCCGTCCATCATGTTCGAGGGCGCGATGATGTCGGCCCCGGCTTCGGCTTGAGACACCGCCGTGCGCGCCAGCAACTCCAGTGTCGGATCGTTCAGCACCTCGCCGCCTTCGATCACTCCGCAATGGCCGTGGTCGGTGTACTCGCAGAGGCAGTTGTCGGCGATTACGACGACATCTTTCACTTCGCGCTTCAACGCCCGGATCGCGCGCTGAGTGATTCCGTCTTCGGCATAGGCCTCACTGCCCACGGCGTCTTTGTCATCGGGGACTCCGAACAGGATCACCGACCTGACGCCCGATCGCACCGCGCCGGCCACTTCACGAACCAATTCGTCAATGGAGAGATTGAAGCAACCGGGCATCGAACCAATCTCGCGGCGCACCCCTTCGCCCTCGCAAACGAAGAGCGGATAAACGAAGTCATCAGGTGTGAGCCTCGTTTCCCGCACCATAGCCCGAATCGCTTCAGTGCGGCGCAATCGTCGGGGCCGCTGAGTCAATTTCATCGTATCCTCGCCAGCCGGGTGGTGCTCTGATCATTCTTCGTCGACGAAGTCGCCTTCATCGAAGAAGAAGGTCTTCGAGCAGTCCTCTGAACAAAACACCTTGGCGTACCGTCTGAGCGCGCACCCCTCGCAGATTTGTCTGAAACAGATGACGCACTTGACCAGCCGTAAGACCTTTGGCGTTTCACCGCATACTGCACAGACGCTCATGAGCACGAAGTATAGCAAAAGGCCGGAAGGCCGCCAGACTAATCCTCCGCGGCTATTTCCCGGCGGGTTTGAAGACGCCGAAGGGGATGCCCTCGGGATCAAGCACGATCGCCATCTCGTCTCCATCCGGGAGCTTCTGGAGCGGCACGATCACACTCGCGCCCAGGGTGGTCGCCTTCTCGACGCTGGCGGCTACGTCGTCGACTTCGACGTAGAGTTGCACCAATGAATGGCCCTCAGGCGGCGAAGGCCAGATGCCGCCCTGGATGCCGCGGTCCGACCCTGTGTCGACCATCCTGTAGCCGAGCGGGTTGTCGCTATTCACGGTCCAATCAAACAGCGTCGTGTAGAATTCCGCAGCATTCTCTGGGTCTTTCGCGAGAATCTGCCACCGCATCACGGGTCGTCCCATTTCGTCGCTCCTTTTCCGAATCGATGCCCGAGCCTGGCTCGTGCTTTTCGCGCGCGGGCCTCGCGCCGAGGTCCTCTACTAGGAGTCGAACTCCTGCGCGAGCCGTTTGGGCGCGCGATTTCGCCACGCGAGGACCAGCGCTGAACGCAGCGTCGTCTTCTTCGCCGCCTTGAGCTTCACGCTCGTTGCGCCCGCGCGGCCCCATCCACCTTTGACCGGCGCGAAGACGTCGGGTTCACCCCCAACGAAGGCTTGCTGTTGTTCGGGCGTGAGCTTTACCATCGCCCAGCCTTGGCCCGGATAGCCAAGTGTGGCGAAGATCTTTCCGGCGACACGGAAGTCCGGGTGGCCCATGTGTCCGACTTCCGACGTCTCCGGGAGGTTGAGCGCCATGCGGCGGAAATCATTCTCACTCATAGTCTCCCTCCAGCCAGGAAGCATCTACTTCGTCTTCACCGGCGCCGCCGGACGTCCCGGCAGTCCCGACGGTTTCTCCTTGAGCCGCTTCATCACCTCGGCGACGGCGCGCTCGAGTTGGGGATCGCGGCCTTCGATGACGGATTTCGGTTCGTTCTCGACTTCGATGTCGGGATCGACGCCGTAGCCTTCGATTACCCACTCGCCTTTCGTATTCGCAAACCCGAACTCGGGCACGTTGATCGTCCCGCCGTCGATCAGCGGCCCGCGATTGCCGATTCCCACGACCCCGCCCCACGAACGCTTGCCGATCAGCGGACCCAATCCCGCTTCGCGAAACATCGCGGGAAAGATGTCGCCGTCCGACGCCGAGTTCTCGTTCAACAGCGCTGCCATCGGCCCGGTGAAAACCTGATCGGGATAGGTTGACGCTTCGTCACTCGTGCGGGCGAATCCGAGAGCGAGCAGTTTTCTGCGCAGCCGCTCGATCAGCATTCGCGAGACGTTGCCGCCGCCGTTCGCGCGAACGTCCACGACCAAGCCGTCCATCCTGATCTGACCGTAATACCACTTGATGAACTCGCGGAGGCCGCTGGCGCCCATATCGGGGATGTGAATGTACCCGACGCGGCCGCCGGACAACTCGGCCACCTTGCGCCGGTTGCCATTCACCCAGTCCAGGTAGATCAAGTTGTTCTCGTCGGTAATCGGGCGATAGGAGACTGTGCGCGCTCCCTCGCTCGATGGTTTGCTGTTGACCGTGAGCTGCACGGGGCCGTCGGCTTTGTTGCGCAGCAAGCGGTAGGGATCGTCGGAGGCGGTCAGTTCTTCGCCGTTGATCGCGAGCACGTAATCGCCGGCCTTGACCTCGACTCCGATCTCGGTGAGCGGAGAGCGGTAGAGGTCCTCTTCGTTCTGGCCGTCGAATACCTTCGCGATGCGGAAGCGGCCGGACTCCCGGTCAAGCTCGAATCGCGCGCCGGGCAACGCGACGCGCGGACGCGGCGGAATCTGGAAATCGCCGCCTTCTACGTACGCATGCTGGACTGCCAACTCCGAGACCATCTCGCTTATGACGTAGTTCAAATCCGACCGGTGCGCGACGTGCTGCAACAACGGCCGGTACTGCTCTCGGATCGCTTCCCAGTCGTAGCCGTGCATGTTCGGCACATAAAAGAAGTCGCGATAGCGGCGCCATACTTCGTTGAAGATCTGATTCCATTCTTCGGCGGGCACGCGGTCGGCGACCAGCCCCGCGGTCGAAACAGTCTTCTTGTTCCTTTCACCGCCGGGCGCGGCGTCCAGGAGATTGAACTGCGGTCCCTGCGAAACGAGCACCTTCGAACCGTCTCGCGACAACGCGTAGCCGCGAATGTCGTCGGCCAGTGTCGTCTCTTTTCTGTCTTTGATGGAGAAGACTCTTAGCGAAGGCTGGCGGTCGCTCGGTCTTCCGTAGTAGAACGGCGCGCCTACGGCGTAGAGCAGATGGCCGGTCTTCGCCGACAGGCCGACGTAATTGCTAGCTTCAACCGGGACGCGAGCGACTCTTTTGGCGAGGCCGTCGAAATCGATCACGAGGTCGGCCGCAGACTTGGCTTCCGCAGCCGGTTTCGCGTCGGGGGCGGCGGGCTTGGTCTCGGCGGGGGGCTTTGCGTCGGCCGGCGGCTTGTCCTTCGCCTTGTCCGACTCTTCTTTCGTCACCGTCACCTCGTCGCTTTCAGGAGGAAACGGGTGCTTCACGTCCTTTCTCAGGGCCAGAGCGTAGATCGATGTCGAGCGACTGAGCGCGTAGTTGAACTCTATCGTCGAAATCTGCGGCGCAAAGTCATGGTCGCTCAAGTAGTAAAGATAATTCCCCTGAGGGTCCCATGCCGGATTACTCGCGTTGAACATCTCATCGGTGACGCGGCGAAGCTTATTGTCTGCCGCGCTCCAGATGTGGACGGCCTGGAACCCGTTCGCGCTCTGCATGCTGAACGCCAGGTGATTTCCGCGAGGGGACCACACGTAGTCGCGAATCTGTCCGCGCGTTGAATCGGCTACCTCACTCAGCTTGCGGTCGGCAACCGTCAGCACAAAGACCTTTCCATCCTTGTCGCTGAAGGCTATCAGCTTTCCGTCAGGCGACCAGTTGGGCGCGTAACGCATCGCCTTGCCGTCTCGCGTGAGCTGTTCAGGCGCGCTTGAGCCATCTTGCGCAACGACGTAGATCTCCTCTTCGCCGCTCTTGTCCGAGATGAAGGCGATTCGCGAACCGTCCGGGGACCAGCGCGGCCACTTGTCGTGCGCCCCCGATGAGTGAGTCAGGTTTCGAGTCGGGCCCTTCTCGACCGGCGCGGTGAAGATGTCGCCGCGCGCGCAGAAGAGCACCCGCTCGCCTTTTGGACTGAGAGAGGCGTCTTCGATGAGGCCGGCAACCGGGATGCGACCGGGCCTGCGATTGAGCCCGTCGTCGGGCACCGTGATCGAGATCGACGTGTTCTTGCGCGTTCTGGTGTCGAACACTTGCAACTCGCCGTTGAGTTCGTAGACTATGCGGCCGTCGCTCCCGGCGCTGGGCCACCGGACGTCCCACTGCTTGTTGGAGGTGAGCTGCGAGGTCTTGCCGCTCGCGACGTCATAGCCGTAGAGATTGAAGTGCCCGTCGCGATCGGAGTTGAAGTAGATCGTGTTGCCGATCCACATCGGATCGCGGCTCGCGCGCGGGCCTTCGGTGATCTGTTTGGCGTCGAGCGTCTTGGGGTCGAAGATATACAGGCTGTTCGCCTGTCCTCCGCCGTAACGTTTCTCGGGCCGGAAATCGCGGAACCGGGGCGAGTAGACGATGCGACTACCATCGGGCGAGAATTCCCCCGCGCCCGACTCGGGCATCGGAAGCGCTTCCGCGGGCCCGCCGGCGACCGGCACGGTGTAGAGGCGGGTCACCGGCAGCGTCCACGAGTCACGGTGCGAACGGAAGACGACCGACTTGCCATCGTGCGTCCACCCGTAGACTTGATTGTCCCATCCCCACCGCGGAGTGAGGGGTCCGCGCGCGGGATAGAACGTCAGTTGTTTCGGAACTCCGCCGGTCGCGGGTATCACGTAGACCTGTTCGTCGCCATCGTACTGTCCGGTGAAGGCGATCCACTTTCCGTCGGGCGAGAACTTGCCGAACACCTCGATGCCCGCGTGGGCAGTCAGCCTCACGGCAGTCCCACCGGCAGCCGGGGCAGTCCAAAGGTCCCCGCCATAAGTGAAGACGACCTTGTCGCCGTGGATATCGGGGAAGCGCAGGAGCCTGGTCTGGGCCGAGGCTTCGATCGAAAGCAACGCAATCGCCGCGACAGCAGCGGTAAAGAACAGACGAAACAGTTTCATCACGAATCCTCCGAAATAAGAATGATGGCAATGATCGTATGAGATCGTAACCCTTAAACGTCCGACGGCGCGAGCGAGTTCGCGGAGTCTGGGGGGTCGGGCCCACATAGAAGTTCAATCAACCGGAGCAGCGCTGATCTGGCACGAAGCGGCGAGGCGACGAGCGCCCCGCGGCGGCAGACTTCGACCACCTTTCGCCTCGATTTGTCGGCGATCCGTGCGGGGACTATAATCGACCCGTTAAATCGGCACTCACCGAGAGAATGCCTATGACCACTGCGACGTTGAGCTATCGCGAAATTGCCTCCCAGTTGCCGACCGGTGCCGTCGTCACCCTTCACGATGTCAGTTGGGAGGAGTACGAGAGTCTGCTCGAAGAACTTGGCGAGGCTGCGGGAATGCGCGTCAGCTTCAACGAAGGGACTATGCAGATTATGACGCTTTCACCTGAACATGAGAAGTATGCGCGCTTCTTCGAAAAGCTGCTGGCCGTCATGAGTCTCAGGCTGCGGATCAACATTCTCTCGTTCGGCTCGGCGACGATGAGAAAGAAGAAAAGCGAGAAGGGCAATGAGCCGGATGGTTGTTTCTACGTTCAGTCGGCGTCTGCAATCGGCAACAGAATGCACATCGACTTTGCGATCGATCCTCCGCCCGACGTCGTTGTCGAAGTCGATATTCATCATGACTCGAAGGACAAGCGGCCGATCTACGCGGCGCTTGGCGTGCCGGAAATATGGCGCTACGACGGAGTGAAGTTCTCGATCGATCACCTGCAACAGGGTGAGTATGTCAGCGTCCAGCAGAGCGTGGCGCTGCCCGTACTCACCGCGTCGGCACTTGGCGAGTTCCTTGGGCGGCTTTCCCGAGAAGGTGAATCATCCACGCTCATCGCTTTTGACGAATGGCTGCAATCCGAACGCCCGTCTCATATGTAAGTTGCTGTCTGCATCGCCGGTCTACCGCAGGGGCGCATCGCCTGGTTTGACATCACCACGGCCAACCTGGTGCAGTCCAAGGAATTCTACGGAAAGCTCTTCGATGGGAAATTCACCGCGCTCCAGGGCACTGATCAGGCGGCGGAGATCGTCTCGCGTGGCACGGCGATCGGCACGTTACGCGTTGCGGAGGGCAAGATCAGTCCGTTCAACGGAGTGGTCTATGTCCAGGTAACCGACATCCAAACGAGCTGCAAGAAGGCGAAGGAGCTGAGCGGAACGGTCGTGCCCGGATTCCCTTCGACTTGCCCGACGGCACCGGAGCCATCGCCGTGGTAGTCGATCCAGCCGGCCATCCGGCGGGCCTGTACTCGAGGACCGCGCTCGCGCCAAAGGCGCCGTCCCCAGCCAAGTGAGGATTGCGGCTCCCTGCCATCGATACAGAAGGCGCAGGCTGGCTCGCAGTCGGCGACGCCGCGGCGAGCTATGATCCGATCGTCGCCCGGGGCATAACCAAGGCCCTCGCGGACGGCGCCGCCGACGCTCAAGTGCGCGGTCGAGGGTCAGGCATGCATCAATATCCAATTTGCCCGCGTGCGATGAGCCTCCCTGAATTGCATATTTATGTCATAAAGCAGCGCCTGCCACCGTCTTCCCTGAGGCACTCGCAAATCTGAGAAGGAGAATTAAGGAGAATATCAAATGAAACACAACGTTATGTTAACCATCGCGTCTCTGCTCTCGATCCTCTTCGGCACGTTTCACCTGGCGGACGACATCGCCCGCGGGATGTCACCGGGAGGGCTTCCAAACCTCTTTGCGGTGGTCATCTGCGTCGTCTGGCTTTACGGAACGCTCGTGCTCGCCGAACGCCGATCGGGGTACATCATCATCCTCCTCGCCTCGCTCCTGTTGATGGGCGTCCCGGTCATCCACATGAGAGGGGCGGGAGTCGGCTTCGGGACCACCCGCAGCGGGGGGTTCTTCTTCATCTGGACACTCCTCGCGATGGGCGTGACCGCGCTCTTCTCCGTCATCCTCTCGGTGCGCGGACTGTGGAGCCTGCGACGGGGCCAGCCCCAGTAGTCCAACGACCAAAAATGGAAAGTCCCGTCGCACGGCACGGACGTCGAGCGTGGTCGAACGCTAGAATGGTTGTCGATGATCCTTAAGATCGCTGGCGCTCTTCAAGAGGTTTGAACATGACCGCAATAACAATACTTCCAGAAAAACTTGGCGCGGTGGAGACGATCTATCGCGCGCTTGCGGGAGAGCGAGAATCGGTAGGAAGGTCGGCGGGCGAAGCGCTCGATGCGCTGACGTCCCAATTGAGCGACGACGAATCCGGTATGCTTGTTGTAATCCAGAACCTGCGTGCTGATGCGTTCTTCACGGCGGCACAGTAGCAGCGACTCGAGGAATTGATGTCGCGTTGGAGGACTGCTCGCGACAGTGGCGACAGTCTCGTTGAAGAAGAGCAATCCGAATTGCAATCGCTGATTGACGACGAAGTGAATGCTGCGTGTTGTCGTGCTCCGTTGACCGTCAAAGAAATCTCTTGATGAATTCGTTCTACCCTATCTTGGCTTCCAAACAGTGATCCCATCTACTCGGTCGAAATCATCGTCATTCGTTGCGAGGTCGGTCAGACCGAGCTTCTTCATTGTAGCTATCGTCAGCGCATCATTGGTAAGCAGACATAACTGAGTAGAAAGGCCGGCGGCTATTTCAAGCAGATCTGGCGTGACTAACTCTATTTGTATATTGAGAGACCGAACAGTTGAGATGACAGCTTGGTGCTTGCTTAGCCCGGATTTCTCACAAATAGATGAATGGGAACTCCCTTTCCGAGCGTATCAGTTGTTATGAAGAAACTTAGCGCAGGAAAGGGAGTTCAAGTGAACCAGACAGAGTGTAAGAATGAAGTGTACAGATTTCAAGCTGT
>DATDOV010000056.1:0-7578 GCA_035293105.1 Blastocatellia bacterium | reverse complement strand
ACAGCTTGAAATCTGTACACTTCATTCTTACACTCTGTCTGGTTCACTTGAACTCCCTTTCCTGCGCTAAGTTTCTTCATAACAACTGATACGCTCGGAAAGGGAGTTCCCATTCATCTATTTGTGAGAAATCCGGGCTAGAGGCGGTCGAGATGGCCGACGACTCGACGGACACCGCCCACCAGCAAGACAGCTATCGGCGGGTAAAGCAGTACACCTAAAATCGTCCCCAACGTCAGGACCGATCCGTAACGCGGGACGAATCTCCCGACCACATATCCCAGCCCCAGCGATACGACATACCCACAAGCGAGAAAGACCAGACCGGCCTTTCGGCTGATGGTCTTTCCGCGCGGCTCCTCGACCTTGAGGACCGAAGTCAGGTGTGCCGGCGCCTCGTAGGTGTACCGCGCCAGCACCACCGAGAGGTTCTTCACCAGATAGACGAGACCGTATACTGCGAACCCGATTATCAGCACCCGCCCAACAAAGCTCAGTTGCTCGAATATGGTCACCTTCGCGGCCATCACGTAGAACGCCGAGAGAAACAACGGCACGACCACCAACGCAGCGTGCAGGCGCGCGGCGGCTTCCTGTCGCTCTTGAGCGATCATCTGATCGACGATGCGGTCGAACTCGCGTTGGATCGCCACGACCTCCGCCTCGCGCGACGCGTAGAACGTCCTGCGAGTGTCGGGGTATCCGTCGCGATCGTAATCCTCGCGGCGGAGTGGATCGCTCAGTATCTGATAGGCCTCATTGATGCGAGCAAAGCGCGCGTTGGCGTCCTTCGATGGTGAGACGTCAGGATGGAACTGGCGCGCGAGCTTTCGATAAGCTGATTTGATCTCTGCCGAAGTGGCGCGAGGTGTGACATTGAGGATTCGATAGAGGTCCGTCATGGCTTCGCCTTCCTCCTGAGGAGCGGCGCTCTATCATCGGGGCTAGCCCTCTCGTTTCTCCGCGCGTCGGAAGCGACTCTCGAATCCGAAGGCGGCGCTGTGCTCGCTGGGCGTCCCAGTGGCTATGATACTAAACGAGGTCCCTCGCCTCAAGGATTGGGAGGGACAGGATTGAGACGTGGTTGCCGGCCCGGATCATTGAAGCATTGGGTCATTGAATCATTGACTGAAGGTTTCAATGACCCAAGCCCCAGTGTTTCAATGATTCAATCTATCTGTCTTCTCTCGCCGGGCGGAGCGCGAGCCCGCAGCCTCCAGCCTGGCGTTCGTCGCGGCGGTGTTGATGTGGCAGATCGCTACCGCAAGCGCGTCGGACGCGTCGAGCGGTTCGGGCGCATCCTTCAGATGCAAAAGCCTCCGCACCATCTCCTGAACCTGACGCTTGTCTGCGCGGCCGTAACCTACGAGCGCCGATTTGATCTCGAGCGGCGAGTACTCCCACACCGGCACACCCGACCGCGCGGCTACCAGCAGCGCGACGCCACGCACATGCCCAAGCTTGAGCGCGCTTCGGACGTTGAGAGCGTAGAACGTGTCTTCGACGGCGCAGGCGGCGGGCTTGAGACGCGCGATCACCTCGTCGAGCTTCTCGCCAATGACCCGCAGCTTTTCGGCGAAGCTCCCGTGAGCGGGCGAGTGAATCCCCGAATACTCGACGAGCCGATAAGACCGGCCATCGCTGTCGATCACGCCGTAGCCTGTGGTCGCGCTGCCGGGGTCGATGCCCATAACGCGCAACGTGTTCGCTGAAGACCGGCTCTCGCCCTCGGCCGCAGTTTGACTGCGAGGTTTGGAGCTCAACCGGCGGCCTCCATTTCTTCGGCGGGTATATCGAAGTTCGCTGAGACGTTGGCGACGTCGTCCTGCTCTTCGAGGGCTTCCATCAAGCGGAGAACCTGCTGGGCGGTTGCTCCCTTGACCTGAACCGAGTTGCTGGGTCGCATCACGACTTCGGCGGATAGCGGTGTGAGCGCGGCGGCCTTGATCGCCTCGAGAACGGCGTTGAAGTCCTCGGGTGAGGTGACGACTTCCCACGAGACTTCATCGTCCTGGACGTCTTCGGCGCCGGCTTCCAGAGCCAGTTCCATGATTCGTTCTTCGTCGGCTGCGGCCTTGTCGATGATGATTGCGCCCTTCTTGTGGAACATCCAGGCTACCGAGCCCGACTCGCCGAGGTTGCCGCCGTTCTTGGCGAAGATGTGGCGCAATTCGGCGACGGTGCGAGTGCGGTTATCGGTCTGGGTTTCGATGAAGATCGCGACGCCGCCGGGGCCGTAGCCCTCGTAGGCCACGTCTTCGATGGCGGCGCCGGCGATTTCGCCCGTGCCGCGTTTGATGGCGTTGGTCATCGTGTCCTTGGGCATATTCATGGCCTTGGCGTCGTCGATGGCCTTCCGCAAGCGCGCATTGCCGCCGGGGTCGCCGCCTCCGACTCGCGCGGCGACGGTGAGTTCCTTGATCAGCCGGGAGAACATCTTGCCGCGCTTGGCGTCGATCGCGCCCTTCTTGTGCTTGATTGAATGCCACTTCGAGTGTCCTGACATTGGTCTACCTCCTGAGCGCTTCCCGAACGCGACTGGCGTCCATGTTATGAACCCGAATTACCTTGTCCTTTGATGACGCGCCGGCGACTATCTCGACCGCGCTCGCCGGCACGTCCAACAGCTTCGCGAGAAACCGGCGGCACTCCGCGTTGGCCTTGCCCTCGACCGGCGGAGCCGTGATCCTCAACTTGAGCGCATCGCCATACTCGCCCGCCAGTTCGGTCCGCGATGCGCGAGGCTGCACTCTCAGCTTGAATGTCACCGCTCCGTTTTTCTCCTTCACTTCCGTATCTGGTGCTCCACCGCCGTGTCAGCTTAGCGAGTCCATCAATATCCGCTTGAGCACTTCGACGGCCAATATGAGAACAAGCGGAGAGAAATCGAACATATTCGATACGAAGAACCGGCGAAGCGGCTTCAACAACGGCTCGGTGATCGCGTAAACGAACCGCATGAACTTGTTGCTGTACCCAATGCCGAACACCGGGAGGAAAAACCGCGAGAGAATCGCTCCGACGTAAAGCAAGGCCGCCAGGTTTATCGCCTCTCGCGCGAGAAACCGGCCGGTGATGTTTCCGTCTCGCGCCGTCTGCGTTATGTCAGCGAGCACGTCCCCGATCTGGAACACAACGCTGGTGATGAACAAGCCGCTGGCCAGAATCAGGATTCCCACCACGAGCGGCATCAGATCATAGCGCTGGTGGCGGCCGATGAACTGGGCGCGCAGTGGCCGCACTAACGGCTCGGTCCATCGCGTCAGATTGTACGACAGCCGCCCGAACGGATTCGCTCCCACCCACGCCGCGATCACGCGAAGCAGCAACATTCCCGAGACGATAGTCGTCACAACAAAGAGCACTACCCCAAGGGCGATAAACGGGACCTGAATGATCTCAATGCGATCGGCAATCATTTAGGATCCGAAGCGTTCGCAACCGCGTGCGCCTCGGTTCAACTCAGTGCCTTTCTCGCGACCCAAATATCGCGGTGCCGACCCGCACCATCGTCGCGCCCTCTTCAATAGCGACCTCGAAGTCGTTGCTCATTCCCATCGACAAGTGTTTCAGCCTTCGCTCGGGAGCGCGGGCGCGATTCACCGCCTCGAGTATTTCGCGCAACCGCCGGAAGAAAGGTCGCGTCTGCTCCGGCGAGTCGAACAGGGGCGGCAGGGTCATCAACCCGATCAGATCGAGATTGACTGCGCGATCCAGCCTCTCGACTATCGCAGGCAACTCGTCCTCGTCCGCGCCGGTCTTGGTTGCTTCGCTCTCAAGGCTTACTTGAACGAGCACCCGCGGCCTTCGAGCGTCTGCGGCGGCGACCGAGTCCAGCCGCTCAGCGAGCTTGACGCTGTCTACAGTGTGAATCACGTCAAATATCGAAACGGCGGTGCGGGCTTTGTTCGTTTGAAGATGCCCGATCAGATGCCAGCGAAGATTGTCGCCGACTACGTGGCCGGTTTTGGCTTCGGCCTCCTGGACTCGATTCTCGCCCAGATCGGTCACGCCCGCGTCAACGGCCCGCTGAACTGTCGCCACATCGAATGTCTTCGAGACGGCGATCAGAGTGATCTCCGACGGGTCCCGATTGGCGCGTTCGGCCGCCTGTTCAATGCGTTTCCGAACGCGATCGAGCCGCTCTCTGATTCCGTCCGGCATCGAGGATGAATCTTAGCAAGGAAGTCCGCCGAGGCAAAAGGCGCAGCAGTGTGATCGCAAGGATTCCATAGTCCACCGCGTGCGAGGTGTCCGCGCAACGCGGGCGTCAGCCCGGAGTAGCTCGCTGCCAACCTAACCCGGCGGGAAAGGGGAAGCGAGCATAGAAGAAGCGTGTTCTTGTGCGCCGCTAGGTTGGTAGCAAGCTGCGGGCTGACTCCCACGAGCATTAAACGGAGCGTGTTTGTGCGCCTCTGGGTTGATAGCAAGCTGCTCCGGGCTGACGCCCGCGAGCATTGAAGGAGCGTGTTCTTGTACGCTGCTAGGTTGGTAGCAAGCTACTCCGGGCTGACGCCCGCGAACATTGAAGGAGCGTGTTCCTGTACGCTGCTAGGTTGGTAGCAAGCTACTACGGGCTGACGCCCGCTAGCATTACTCGCGAGCATTGAACGACCGTGGCAGCGGTCAGGAACACCTCGTCGGTGAATCAACCCGCGCCGTATCCCCCTCCGCCCGGACTCTCGACGCGAATCCGATCCCCGCTGCGCACCGAGGTCGAGTCCTTGCTCCCCAAGACTGTCTCGCGCCCGTCGCTAATCAAGAGCGTCCGGCCCGCAGCCCCAGGCTCCCCATCCTTCAGTCCGTAAGGCCGAGTCTTTCGGCGATCAGACAAAATCGTCACGCGCGCATCGCTCAGCAATTCGATCTCGCGAACAACGCCGTCGCCGCCACGGAACTGGCCGCCGCCGCCTGATCCGCGTCTCAGGCCATAACGCCGAACCCGCATGGGATAAGCGTACTCGATCGCCTCAGCCGGCGTGTTGAGCGAGTTCGTCATGTGCGTGTGGATTCCGTCGATGCCATCCAACCCGGGCCTCGCTCCCATTCCGCCGGCGACCGTTTCGTAATACGCGAACGGCCGGCCCGTGCGTGAGTCTATTCCGCCGATCGTGAGGTTGTTCATCGTGCCCTGGCTTGCGGCGGGGACCCGGGCGCCCGCGCCCGACAATGCGCGCAGCAACGTGTCTACGATTCGCTGCGAGGTCTCGACGTTCCCGCCGGCGACGGCCGCAGGCGGACGGGCGTTCACTACGGTCCCAACCGGGGCGATCACTTTTATCGGATCGAGAATGCCCCAGCTCGCCGGCACATCGGCGCGAATCAAACATCGGAAGACGTAGTAGACAGCCGAGACGGTGATCGCCTCGACCGCATTGATCGGACCCTTCACCTGCGGTGCGCTGCCGGTGAAATCGACGATCGCGCTGTCACCCTTGATCTTGATTCGCACGGCGATGCGCACCGGTTCGTCCGAGTATCCGTCGTCGTCCAAATAGTCTTCGCCATCGAACACGCCGTCAGGCAGGTCGCGAATTACGCGGCGCATCATCTCGGCGGTGTAACTGATGAGGTGCGAGGCGTAAGCATCCGCCTCCTTGAAGCCGTACCGGCCGACTATTTCGAGCAACCGCGCACGGCCGGTGTTAATGGCGCCGAGTTGGGCAGTCAGGTCGCCTTCGCGCTCTTCGGGTATTCGGACGTTGGTAGAGATCAAACGCATCACGTCTTCGTTGATCCGGCCGCCGATCATCAATCGAACGGGAGGGATTCTCAGGCCTTCCTGATAGATTTCGTCCGCGCGGCCCATCGAACCGGGCGTAGCGCCTCCGATGTCGGCGTGATGAGCTCGATTGGCAACATAGAATAAGGGACGCGGGGACGCGGGGACGCGGGGACGGGGAGACGGGGGGACGGGGGGACGGGGCGACAGGGCGACGCCCTCAAAGACCGCGGCTACCATCGTCACATCCGGAAGGTGCGTACCGCCGGCGTAAGGATCGTTGAGTACGACGATGTCGCCGGGACCGGGATCGACGATTTCAAGCGCGGCGCGGACCGACATCGGCATCGAGCCAAGATGCACGGGCATATGATCGCCCTGCGCGATCAAGACTCCCTCGCGATTGAAGACCGCGCAAGAGTAGTCGCGCCGCTCCTTGATGTTAGGCGAGAACGCCGACCGGCGAAGGCTCACGCCCATCTCTTCGGCGACGGAAGAATAGAGCGATTTGAATATCTCTAGTTTGACCGGATCGCGTTTCATTGACGCTGAGTTTACCACGCCCGGTCGCAGAGGGCCTGTCGGAATAACGAGCCGCCGCTTCGTGGTCACGAATTCATTCGTTCTGACCGTCGGGAATCAGTCGCTTCGTAGTAACGAATTCACTCGTTCTGATTGTCGGGAATCTGCGCGTCTCGCGGGAAACGAATGAAGTCGTTACTACGAGGTACATTCCACCAGCAGGTTCATCGTCTGAGGGCGCGCGCGTTAGCAATACGGCCGAGCCGATCGTAAGCGGGGCGCTATGGAACCCGGCGACGCACGTTTAGGGAATCTCATAACGCGACAATTCGTCGGTTTGATTGAGCGTCGAACGCGACACATCAACCCGGAAAGCCGGCATACAGAACACCTCACGACTCGGCTGTGGCTCCATCCTCCAAGGCGCCGCCGGCGATCCTCGAACTCACAACGAAAAAGCCGGAACCGGCTTCCCTCGAGACGCATCTAAGACGCCTTGGGCGCCGAACATAAGATGAAGCGCGCTCACCCCTCGACATTGGCTTGCCTCGCAGCGAGGGTTGATGTTAAGAAGTGCTGCCTAGGCAGGGGGGAGGATCACGTGCAACATCAGGCGCTCAGGTTGTTCATGAACCTAGGAGTATTTAGGTTTCTTGTTGGCGATCGCTCGACTCAGGAGGCCCCCAGTGGACTCACTAAAGAGAAAGAGCCGCACACCCCCGAACAACGGTTTCGGAAGTCCCTCGCCCCGAGAGGACGACTTAACTGATTCGGAATTATTGGAGTTCTTCATCTCGCAGACTGAGCAGGCACGCAGCCAGACGTTCGTATGCACATCTGAAGCTGCGGCGATAGCCGGCGTCAGCCAGCGCACGGTGCAGGGTTGGATCGACTCCGGCGTCATCCGCGCTGTCGCGGTCGGAAAGAAGTACCGCGTACTTCGCGAGTCACTTCACGGGTACCTGCTCGATTGCGCTGAGAAGCCGAACCGCTGACTAACGCCCGCAAACGGTGACACTCGGCGGAGACCATCCCCGGCCTGCTCGGAGGGCTTCATATCCGAACACGCTTCCGCGAAATTCGCGAAATTGACGAAATTCGCGAAATTCGCGAAAGACATACTTCTCGCTCCGTGCTAACCTTCACTCGCCTTCGGCCACTTCTGCTCACTTTCTCAAGCCCGTCCGACGAAGGCGCAGAAGCTGAGAGCAGCTAGGGAACGGTTAACGAAAAACAGGCCGCGGGTTCCTCACGATCAAGGGCGTCAGGTAACCGGGACAGTCGAATAACGCCAGCGCACACACTGCGGAGTCGCGTGCGGCACACAATCGCCG
>DATDOV010000055.1:0-23296 GCA_035293105.1 Blastocatellia bacterium | reverse complement strand
AAACGGGCCGGCCACTCGGTGACGATCCTTGAAGCGCGCAAGTCGCCGGGCGGACGCGTGCGAACCTTGCGCTCGTTTTCCGACGGGCTTTACGCCGAAGCGGGCGCACTCGGCTTCGCGGCCGAGCATAGATTCACGTGGGATTACGTAGGCGACTTCGGTCTGCCGGTGCGGTTCAACTTCAGATTCGGGCTCGACCAGATCGCGTACATGCACGGCAGCCGTTTCCGAATCAGTCCCGCGACCGGCGGCGGGCAAATACCGTTCCCGGTCACGCCGCGCGAGCGGGACGCGGGAGTCTACGGTCTCACATCACTCTACATGGGCGAGTTCATGCGCGAGATCGGAAACCCGTTGCGCCCGGGGTGGCCGCCGGAGAGCTTGCGGGGGCTGGACGCGATCACCTGCCTTCAGATGCTTCGCGACGCGGGGGCGTCGAACGGTGCGATCGACATCATCGAAGCGCTGCATCTTGGGCTGCTCGGGTACGGACTCGACTCGATCTCGGCGTTGAGCGCGGTCCTCAGTGAAGCGCTCGCGACCGGTACACCCTCCTACGAGATCGACGGCGGAAACGACAAACTGCCGGGCAAATTCAAAAAGAAACTCAAGAAGCAGCTCAAGAAGCTCGCAGTGGTCCAACGCATCGAACAGAACGACACGAGCGTGACCGTTTACTACTCTACAGGCGGCGAGTTGCAGACTATCACAGCCGACCGGGCCGTCTGCGCGCTGCCGTTTTCGGTCCTCAAGGACATCGAAGTCTCGCCGGCATTTCCCGAAGACAAACAGCGTGCGATTCGCGAGATCAAGCTGACCCCGATCACTCGCACGTTCCTGCAGTTTCGCTCGCGAGTCTGGGAGCAGAACGGCCTGGACGGCGGCGGGATCAGCGATCTTGATATCCAGAACACCCACTCGCCGACGCTGACTCAATCGGGCCGGCGCGGGATTCTCGCTTCGTACACGGGCGGCCAGCGCGCGTTGGACCTGGCGGCAATGACCGAAGAGGACCGGCAGGACCATGTGCTGCGAAAGATGGGAAACCTGTTCAACGGCTTGAACGCGCAATACGAGGACGGCACGAGTTACATATGGCAGGATGATGAGTTCATTCGCGGCGGGTTCACCTATTTCGAGCCGGATCAATTGACGACGTTGCTGCCGGTGGCTCAGCGGGCGGAGGGCCGGATTCACTTTGCCGGCGAGCACACGTCGGTGTGGCATGGGTGGATGAATGGCGCGCTCGAGTCGGGCAACCGAGCCGCGGATGAAGTGAATAGCGCCGCGGTATAGCTGAGGCTATACGTCGCGCAGACGCCGAGTCACTGGCCGTAGGCGGTCCACACCTCCTCCCACTTGGTCGGGAGAAAGACCTCAACGCGAGTTCGATTCTCTGCGAAGCGCGTCCCTGAGCTTGTCGGCGCGATCGGGCGAAGACCGGTCAGGTTTCGCGCCGGGCCGATGCGTTGACAAGCCGCCCGGCCAATTGTTAGCCTCGTTCTTAATCGGCAACGCGAGCCACGGCACAGCCCTTCATCGAGCGAGTCGCGATGGAACTCAATCTAAAAGTCATCTTCGGCATGAAGCTGAGGCAGTACCGCGAGCAAGCGGGCCTGTCGCTCACCGACTTCGCCGCGCGCACCAGTCTGTCGAGCTCCTACCTGACCGAGATCGAGCACGGCAAGAAGTACCCGAAGGCTGAAAAGATCGCCCGCATGGCCGGGGTGCTGGGGAAGAGTTACGACGACCTCGTTTCAATCCGGCTCGACGAAGAGCTGAGTCCGCTTGCCGGGTTCCTGGGCTCGCCCGTGCTTCACAATTTTCCTTATCACCTGTTCGGCATCTCGCCGTCGCAACTCGTCGAGCTGCTGACGCGCCAGCCTGCGGAAGCGAGCGCGCTCGTGAACGCGCTGGTGGCGATTGCCGAGCAATACAACATCGGCGTCGAACACTTGTTTCGTTCAGCGCTTCGTTCCTATCAGGAGTTGAACGAGAATTATTTTCCCGCCATCGAGGAGGCAGCCGCCGGGTTCTTGCGCGCGGCCAAGATCAACAGCAAGCCGACCGTGGCTCTCTCCGACCTGCGCGCGCTAATAGAAAAGCAGTTTGATTACAAGCTCGACGACCATAGGCTCAGCGAGCACCCGAAGCTTCAGCGCTTCCGTTCTATTCTGATCACTAAAGACCGGCACACGCGGACGCTGCTGATGAACCCCGCGCTGTCGGACCACCAGAAAAAGTTCATTCTCGCGCGCGAGATCGGCTATCAGGTGCTGGGGGTGAAGGAGCGCGCGATGACCTCGGCGCCCGAACGGGTCGACTCATTCGAGCAGGTGTTGAACGACTTCAAAGCGTCTTATTTCGCGGGGGCGCTCTTGATCAATCGCGAGCCGCTGCTCGCTGATATAAAGTCGTTTTTCTCGCTCGAACGCTGGGAGCCGGATCGGTTCCGGGGGTTTCTCGACAGGTACGAAGTCACACCGGAAATCTTCTTGTACCGGCTGACCGAGGTGCTGCCGCAGTACTTCGGGATCAGACTGCACTTTCTGCGGTTCAACCACGAAGGCGACGAGTACGCGCTGGTCAAACACTTGAACATGTCTCAGGTGTTGATCCCCGGCGGCACCGGCGTGAGCGAGCATTACTGCAGGCGCTGGCTCGCGATTCGGATTCTCCAAGACCTGGCTCGCAGCCTTCGCAGCGGCAAGAAAGTCGTAGAGCCGGCGGTGGACGCGCAACTCTCCAGCTTCGTCGACTCCGACGCGCGCTTCCTGTGTATAGCCATGGCGCGGCGGCTCGCGCTGACTCCCAAGGTCACGTCGTCGGTATCGCTGGGGTTTCGATGCGATGAGAGCTTCGAGCGAACGGTCCGCTTCGTTAACGACCCGAAGATCACCCGCCTGGAGATTGACGGCACGTGTGAGCGGTGCCGGTTGACGGCGAAGGAGTGCACGGACCGCGTTGCTCCGCCGTCATTGCTCCAGCTTGAGCGGTCCCGCCGCGAGATCGAGCAGGAGCTCAGCTCCCTTTAGCACGCGTGCGCGGACTCCGGCCGAGTTAGCGTCGAATTTATGCTTGACTGACGAGCCCCGGTCAAAGAGAATCGCGTCCCATCAGCCCGCGTCAAGGAGTGATGAAGATGAAAAGCTCTCGCCTCGGGTTCGCCGCACTCGCCGTTTGCATTTCCCTTGCCGTGTTCACGCCCGGCGTCCTCGCTGCGGATAAGTGGATCAACCTTGCGAGCAAACATTTCAACGTCGTCAGCAACGCAGGCGAGCGGGAGACGCGGGAGCTTGCGTTAAAGCTCGAGCAGTTTCGCTACCTGGTGTCGAAGATTCGCAACACCGGCACCGTCTCACCGGTGCCGCTAACGGTCGTCGTATTCAAGGGCGATGGTTCGTTCAAACCGTTCAAGCCGCTCTACAATGGCAAACCGGCGAACGTCGCCGGCTACTTCCAGCGCGGCGAGGATGAGAATCTCATCGCGCTCAATATCGCGGCCAACGAGCTGCGGCCGCTAGACACCATCTACCACGAATACACGCACCTGCTGACGGGATACACGCGGCGGCGGCTCCCGACGTGGCTCGCGGAGGGAATCGCGGAGTTTTATTCCAGCTTTGAGGTGAAGGGCAAGCAGGCCACGCTGGGCGCTCCAATATCCAATCACGTGTTCCTCCTCCGCGACCGGACGTTCATACCGCTTCAATCGCTCTTCAAGGTTGACCACAACTCGCCTGCTTACAATGAGCGCGACAAACAGGGCATCTTCTACGCCGAGTCGTGGGCGCTCGCCCACTACCTGATGCTGGGCGAGAAGAGCGTGAGGCAGCCGCAACTCATCGAGTTCCTCAAGCTTCTCGACTCGGGAATGAGTTCCGACGAGGCGTTCCCGAAGGCGTTCAAAACGGATTTCGCATCGATCGAGAAGGAGCTTCGCCGCTATATCAACAACGACTCATATCCGGTGATCCAATACACCCTCGATAAAACCCAGGATGAAACCGAGGTCGCGATCAGACCGATGGCAGAGGGCGAGGTGCAATTCCATCTGGGGAATCTGCTGCTGCGTTCCCGACGTCTGGACGAAGCTGAGAAATACTTCAACCAATCGGCGGCGCTTGACCCCGCGTCGCCGCGGCCCTACGAAGGGCTCGGATTCCTCGCGATTCGCCGCGGCAACTTCGCCGAAGCCAGACGGCACTTGAGCGAGGCGGCCGCGCGCGGCTCACAGAACCATCTCGCGCACTACTATTACGCCGAGGCGCTTCATCGTGAGGCGATGGGCGGCGGATCGGCAATCTCCCGCTTCGAGCCCGACGCGCTGAAGACGATGACCGAAGAGCTTCAGAAGGCGATCAAGCTGATGCCCGGTTTCGCGGCCCCGTACCAGTTGCTCGCGTTCTTGCATCTGGTGACGGGCGAGAACGTCGATGAGGGACTGAAGAACGCGGAGACTGCGCTCAAGCTCGAGCCCCAGAACAAACGCTTCGCGCTCACGCTGGCCCAGCTACAGTTCCGCAAGAGCGACTTCGCCGCCGCCAGGAAGACGCTCGAGCCGCTTGTAGACTCGGACGACGATCCGGGCCTAAGGAGTTCGGCACAATCGCTCGTGAGTCAGATCGAGCGAATGGAAAGCCTGCAACAAACCAGCCGAGTGCGAGGGAACGAACCGCCGCCTCCACCCGCTGCCGGAGATATCCAAAGGCCTCGCCTGAAGGGCAGGGATGAAGGCCGCGATTCGGACAGCCGGCCGATTGTGAGGCTCGAAGGCGCCGACGTCGCCGATGGTGTTCTTACCGTGATCGAATGCGAAGGCACGGGTCTCGTACTCGTACTCAAGACCGCAAGCGGGACCAGCCGGTTTCGAGCCGCCGACCCGCCGAAGCTGCTGTTCTACAGCCAGGACCCGCAGGCCGAAGTGTCGATCGCGTGTGGGCCAATCAATCTGCGGGCGTTCGTTCACTTCAAACCGACGACGGGCGACTCCAAATTCGCGGGGGACGCCGTCGCTGTTGAGTTCAGGAAGTGAGAAAGCCGAGACGCTGAGATACGACCGAGCACCTGTTCGCATAGCCGACCACAATCCCAGGCGGGGACCTCGCCCGGCCGCACCTTGAATTCCGTTGAAAAAGCCCGCGCGTTCGGGTATAACCGAGCCCTGTCTGTGACGCTGATAGGTCGTTCAACATCTATGCAAAGAACCTGTGCTGTAGGCCTTTTCCTCACACTTTCACTCGCCGCCGCGTCGATGTTTGTGCCGGTCCGCGCAACGGTCGGGACGCGGTCGGCCCAGTACGCGCCGGGCGAAGTCATAGTGAAGTTGAAGGACGCCGCCGCGCCGGATTCGTCTTCCGTCAACCGCGATGAACAACTGATGCGCGCCGCCCGGTCGCTCTCTCCGCGCGAAGGAATCGTTCGAACCGTTGAACCGCTGCTCCGCGCCCCTGGCGGCCGCGGAGCGCAGATTGCCGCCGCGCGCGGACTCGACCGAATCTTCTTGTTGAAGTTCGACCCCTCGGCGGATGTCGGCTCACTCGTCGCCGAGCTTCTATCGGACCCGGCGGTCGAGTACGCCGAGCCTAACATCCTCATCGAGCCGGCCGCGCTCGTCCCGAACGATCCGGATTTCTACGAGCAATGGGCGCTTCGGAATCAGGGGGTCGGCGTGATCGGCTATCCCTCCTCGCTCGATGCCGATATAAAAGCGACGCAGGCATGGGATATCACGACCGGCAGTCCGAACGTCCTGATCGCGCTCACGGACACGGGCGCCGACATTACCCATCCCGATCTCGCTCCCAACATCTACACGAACCCGGGCGAGATTCCGAATAACGGGATCGACGATGACAACAACGGCTACACCGACGACGTGAACGGCGTGGGCATACCCGAGCAGAACGGCGACGCGGGCGACGTAACCGGTCACGGGACGGAGATGGCCGGGATCATCGCCGCGCGATTGAACAACGCGGTCGGCATCAGCGGCGTCAGCCAGTCCAAGATCCTTCCGGTTCGGTTCTTCAAACAGACCGGGCCCGAGCCCTACGAGTTCGAAGCCACCGCAATCGACGCGGCGCGCGCGCTGATCTATTCGATATCGGCCGGCGCTTCCATCATCAACGCGAGTTGGAGCGCGCGCTTGCAAGCCGACATCGTCCCGCCCGAGTGGGCTCAGGCATTAAAGGACGCAGTCACCGCGACCTATGACGCGGGCGTGTTGCTCGTCTGCGTGGCGGGCAACGAAGGATACAACCTGGACTACAGCCGAATTTATCCGGCCAGCTATCAACTGCCCAATCAAATCGTCGTCGCGGTGTCAGACTTCAACGACGAGATCTTTCACAGCTACTACGATCAGTCGGTGAAAACCGGCTTCGGCCCCTCGACTGTGCATCTTGCGGCTCCGGGTGTGGCCGTGTTCACGATTCGAGCGCGCGGCAATTGCATCGATTGCACGGCCTCACCCGATCCGGCGGACTGGTACACGCGTGAGTTTCGGGTTGACGGAACTTCGGCGTCGGCAGCATTCGTCTCGGGGGTGGCGGCGCTGGTTAAGTCCGCGTATCCCGAAGCCAACTTCATCGTGATGCGCCGCAGAATACTCGAGGGCGTCGATGTGATCCCCGCGCTCAAGCCCTACGTCGTCACCAGCGGACGATTGAGCGCGCTTGGTGCTTTGAATGTCCGGCTCCAGTTGTCACAGCCCATCGTCACCAGGATCAAGGTTAAGGGCGGCGGCAAGAAGGTCTTCGTTTACGGTTCGGGCATTCACAAAGACGCGCGCGTGTTCGTCGGCAGAATCAGCTATCCCATCAAACCCAAGGCCGAGGACCTCTCAGCGGTGCTCGTGAAGGTGCCGGCCGGCACGTTTCCTCCGGGGACTCCAGTCGAGGTGACACTCATCAATCCCGACGGGGGATCGAGCGAGCCGCGGACTATTGTCCGTTAGGGGATCGCCCGCGTCGTCCACTCGTAACTCATGGCGCAGTCATGGCAGTTGCGGCCCGACCGCAATGAATGATAGTTTTCGGGCTTCAGAGATGACTGGAGCTCAGCAGCATTGAGCGTAACGCCTCTCAGGCGGGTTCAGAACAGGGATGTCAAAGCCATCGGAAACACTTTCACTTGAGCGAAAGCTCAGGATGTACGAGGCGCGCGAGGCGATACTCGACCGCATCGGCTCGGAGACTTTTTCCGTCATCGACCTCGATCACTTCCTGAAAGCTACCGTCACTCAGCTCGGCAAGATGATGGAGGTGGACCGCTGCGACGTGATGACCCTCGAGCCGGAGGGACACTTGCGCGTCACCCACGAATACCTCGCCGAGGTGAAGGGCGAGCCGCTGCGATCGTCGCTTGGGCTTCAGATCGACGTCGATTTGGACCGGCTCCCGGAGAACATCGACCTGCACAGCCCGCAGGTTGTCGAAGACACATCGTCGCCGGAGCTGCCGCCCATCGTTCATACGCTGTCGGAGCAGTTGGGCAGCAAGTCGGCGCTGATCGTTCCTATTCTCTCGAACTGGGAGTTGCTCGGAATGATCGGCCTGCACCACTGCCGCGAGCACTACCACTGGAAGCCCGACGAGATCAACTTCATCCGGAAGCTCGCTCAGCAGATCGCCATCGGCTACCGTTACACGCGCATCTACAGCGAGAAGGAGAAGGAAGCGCTGGTCACGAAGGCGATGCTGGAAATCGCCAACGACATCAACACCGGCTCGGATTTTTCGGAGGTCACCGCGCGAATACTCGACAAATCGATCGACCTGCTCGACGTTCAAGCTGCTTGCCTGGCGGTGCTGGACCCGAACAACAGCGAGATTCACTTCACCAATCTTCGCACCGCCCCAGGCTGCAGCGAGGACATTCTCAAGCAGCCGATGCTGAAGTTCCCGATACGCGAGATGTTGCCCAAGACCGTCGAGCACGGCCAGATGCTCAAGCTGCTCAGCCCGGACCGCAACGAGTACGCGCGCGCGTTCCTGACCGACGTGTTTTCAGCGGGCGCGGCCATCGTCTCGCCGATCGTCGTCGAGGACAAGATATTCGGCGCGCTGATCCTGCTCTGGTCGCAATCGCGAACGCACTTCACGCAGGACCAGACCGCGCTGGCGCTCGGGATCGCGGACCAGCTTGCGATCTCGCTGTCGAAAGCGCGGTTGTCGGCGGAGGTCATCCGCCTGCGCCGCGAGTTGGATCAGTTTCGCACCGGACATGAGAACTGCGGCTTCGTCGGCAAGAGCGACAACGTCATGCGCTGCGTTGAGATGGCGCTCTACGTGGCCGACAGCTACACGACGACGCTGCTTCAGGGCGAATCGGGCACGGGCAAGGAACTGCTGGCCGACCTCATTCAGTCGCGGTCGTCGCGGGCGGGCAAGCCTTACGTGAAGATCAACTGCGGCGCAATCCCTGAAACCCTTCTCGAATCCGAGCTGTTCGGACACGAGAAGGGAGCATTCACCGACGCGCGCGCGCGCCGCCTCGGCAAGTTCGAAGAAGCGGACGCCGGCACGCTGTTCCTCGACGAGATAGGCGAGATGACGCTCGCGGCCCAGGTGCGATTGCTGCGGGTGCTTCAAAACGGCGAGTTCACGCGGGTCGGCGGCAACGAGGTGATCAAGACCGACGTTCGAGTCATCGCGGCCTCCAACATCGACCTCGAAGAAGCGGTGGCCGCCGGCCGGTTCCGCCGCGACCTGTTCTACCGGCTCAACGTCTATCCGATCAAGCTGCCACCTCTGCGCGAGCGGCGTGAAGACATCCCGCTGCTCGCGACTCACTTCCTCGAGATATTCAAGAAGCGGTCGAACAAGAACATCACCGGAATAACCGAAAAGGCGATGGCGCGGTTTCGCAGGTACGATTGGCCCGGCAACGTCAGGGAACTCGAGAACGCGATCGAGAGGGCGGTCATCATCGCGCAGGGGAGATTGATAACCGTCGACGATCTTCCGGATTCGGTTCGCGGCGCCGAGAGCGAAAGCGACGCGCGCCGCATGCTCGAGATCGAAGTCGGAGCAAGCATGGACGACGTCGAAAGACGGCTCATTCTCGAAACGCTCGCCTATACGCGTGGAGACAAATCGCGCACGGCCCAGATTCTGGGCATCGGGCGAAAAACGCTGTATCGAAAGCTGCAGCAGTACAACCAGGACGACACTCGTTGATCCTCTAACTTTCAGGAGAACCCCATGAAGAGACTAATAGGTTTGAGCATGTTAGTGGTCAGTCTGATCGCGGCGGCTTTCGCCCAGGGCGCGGCGAGCGTCGTCGGCAGTTGGGACATAACGATCGAGTCGCCCCAGGGCAAGCGCGACGCAGTGCTGGTCATCAAACAAGAGGGCGACAAACTCACGGGCGCGATGAGGTCGCCGCGCGGTGATCGTCCGCTTGAGAAAGTCACCGTGAACGGCAGCGAGATTGTTTTTGTGATGAAGGCCCAGATACAAGGCCAGGACATGGAATTCACCTACAAGGGGACGATCGCGAAGGACTCGATGAAGGGCGATGCGGACTTCGGCGGGTTTGCGACGGGCACATGGTCGGCGGTGCCTCACAAGGAAGGCGCGGCGGCGCCCGCAGCTACACCCGCGCCGGCCGCTGCTCCTGCGGCCGGTCCCAACATCACTGGTACCTGGAATGCTACGGTTGAGTTCTCCGGCGGAGGAGGTACGCCGACGTTCATGCTGAAGCAGGACGGCGAGAACCTCACCGGGACCTACAAGGGACAACTAGGCGAAGCTCCGCTGAAAGGCACGGTCAAGGCCGGCGATGTCAGATTCTCGTTTAAGCTCAACTTCCAGGGACAAGAGATGGAAGCCGTCTACACCGGTAAGATTCAGGCCGATGGAACGATGAAGGGTACGGTCGTTCTGGGCGAGCTTGGCGAGGGGAACTGGACCGCGAAGAAGCAGTAACAATCTCGCGGACGTAATCCGAAGGGCAAGGGCGACGAAGCGAGTCTCGTCGCCCTTGCCTTTTTTGTTTTGGATCGCTGCGGTGATTCGCACCATTCGCCGCGCGGGTCAGTGCGGAGATTGGCATCGCTCGGACGCCCGGCCGGCTCGGATCCGTCAACTAACGCGGGAACTTAGGAGCTTTGGTGATGGGAACGTCGGTTGCTCGTGGACGAGCGGGTTCTGGCCGGTGACGGCTGGTGTCCCGTTGAGCCACGAAGAGGCAGGAGGACGAGCTTCACTCTGTGCCGGGCGCTGCCGAGAAGAGGGGACTTGCAGATGGCCGGGCCGAGGACGCGGGTATTGAGCGCTGTCTCATAACTTTTTTATCGCTCTACCCGACTGGCTGCCCGGCATGGAGAGGAGCGCAGCTTCACACTGAAACGGGGAAGAGGATCAAAGCTATGATACATGCAGCCAGCAGCATGAACGTTGTGGACGCGGGCTCGGGAAAATTGTTATTAGGTATGCGATTCTCCGGTTTGCCCGCCGCGTTAGACTACCTATCACAGGCAACCCTGGTGTGCTCTACTTGCGGCAAGAAGTTCAACTCGCGCTCGACGGTGACGATGATGAACCGGGGCGATACGTGGGAGCTGATGTTCCCGCATGCGTGCGCTGCGCCGCTGACGCGCGCCGGCGACCGAGTTGAGGCACGCGCCGCTCCTGTTTAGTCGGCGCTGAGAGGCCGACGACGGATATCCACCCCTCTGAATCTGCGGCGAGTGTTGATCGAGGGCAAGGACGAGCACGCCGCGCACACGCGCTGTTTGCGGTTCGATCACTTCTGCGCTCGACCATCCCGCGCAGGTTTAGAGTTTTCTTTCAGTCCAGCCAAATAGAATCGAGGCGCACTGCTCAGCAATCCCTCATCCCTTTGTCACGTGGCATCTCGATGAGCCATCGAGCCGCTCCACCCGTGTGAAGAGCATGGAAACCCCGGGGCGGAAGCCCGGGGAGGTTCGTCCACCGTCAGACTACAAAACCGCCGGGCCCACTTCCCCAACCCCTTCTCCGCGCGCGCGGGGACAGGGGGTGAGAGGCGGCTCGTGTAGGCAGGACTTGAACGATCCCCAGGCTTCCGCCCTGGGGTATTCAGGGTCTCAAGCTTCTTCCGCGTTGGGAGTATTTGATCGCCTCGTACCGAATGCCCCTCGGTAGAAGCGACGCGGACTCTTGATCCCGCCGGCGGGGAGTGTATTCACGTTTATAGCGGGCCGTCTGATTCTTGCAGAAATCGGTCGGCGGGATTCGTCTAAGAGACCGGAGACGGCTTTGACGACGCACCCCGTCGGGGCGCGATGTTCATAGACTGAAGACGGGTTTACGACGCACCCCGTCGGGGTGCGATGTTTATAGACTCGAGACGGCCGTGACGACGCACCCCGTCAGGGGGGCAATGTCGGGGTTGGAAGGGACTCGAATAAAGGTGATCAGCAGCATTTGAGTTCGCAACATTGCACCCCTGACGGGGTGCGACTATCCCATGCGGGTCTTCTATAAACATCGCACCCTGCTGGGGTGCGGCGGCAATGTGGCCACTCACGGACGGCTTCTGCGCTGCTCTTTCCCGCGCGAACATTTCACGCGCACACTTCGATGTACGGTCAGCCGCATTCAGTTGGAGAGAGGGCCGTCTGATTCTTGCAGAAATCGGTCGGCCTACTTCGTCTAAGAGTGGTGGGGCTAATCGCTCACGAGATTGATCATTGGAGAACAGATATGGCGAATGAGGAACACCTAGCGATTCTCAAGCAAGGCGTGAAGGTCTGGAACAAATGGAGGTCCGAGCGTCCCGAAGTCCGACCGGACCTCAGCAACGCCAATCTCCAAGCAGCCAATCTATTCCGAGCGAACCTCCACGAAGCGGACCTTTGCGATGCGAACCTGGACCACGCGAATCTCAGCGGGGCGAACCTCACCGCCGCCGCAGTTCACCGCACGAACTTGATCGCGGCCGACCTCAGCAACGCGGACCTAAAAGAGGCCGAGTTAAACGACGCGAACTTGATCAGCGCCAAGCTCGATGGTGCGATACTTACCGACGCGGAGCTTGTGGGAGCAACCCTGACGAATGCGAGACTGCGATTCACCGACGCTCGCGACGCGGACCTGACTTTGGCGGACCTAAGCGACGCGACCCTTCGAGGAGCGAATCTGTGTTACGCTGCCTTTTACGCAACGTTATTCCGGCGAACGCAGGTTGCGGATTCGGACTTTACCAACGCGCGAATTGAGTCGGCTGTCTTTGCGGATACTGATCTCAGTGAAGTCAGAGGACTCGAGAGCGTGCGCCACCGCGGACCATCGGAGATAACAGTTAGCACACTCTACAAGTCAGCCGGCAAAATCCCCGAAGCCTTTCTTCGCGGTTGTGGCGTGCCCGATGACTTCATCACCTTCATCCCGTCGCTTTTCTCCGCAGAGAAGGCAATCCAGTTCTACTCGTGCTTCATAAGCTACTCTAGCAAGGACCAGGACTTCGCTGAACGGCTTCACTCAGATTTGCAAAGCAAGCACATAAGGGTTTGGTTTGCGCCGGAGGACCTGAAGATCGGGGATCGGTTCCCGGATCGAATAGAAGAATCAATCCGCCTCTACGACAAACTGCTGCTGATCCTCTCCGAGGATTCGATCGAGAGTTCTTGGGTTGAACGCGAGGTAAGGGCCGCGCTCGAAAAGGAAGAGTCGAGGAAGCAACCGGTCCTCTTCCCGATTCGCCTTGACGACGCGGTGATGGACTGTGACAAAGCCTGGGGCGGCCGATATTAGAAGAACGCGCCACATCGGGGACTTCACCCGGTGGAAAGACTACGACGCGTATCAGAAGCCGTTCGAGCGGCTCCTGCGCGACTTGCAGCCGGAGACGACGTGAGGGTTACCGGTCAGGTCGTGCTCGACGCACTTGCTTCCGTTCACTTTTATGCTAACTTACCGTTGTGCGGAACATCGTATTCTATCGCACGGAATCCGGTGCATCGCCAATTGAAGACTTCCTCAACTCCCTGTCGAGCAAACAGGCTCAAAGAGTCGCATGGGTTTTACGACTCGTAGAAGAGATTGATTCTGTTCCGGCGCAATACTTCAAGAAGCTGCCGGGCACACAGGATATTTGGGAAGTCAGGGTGCAGTCGGGAAGCGATACGATTCGTTTGCTGGGATTTCTATTCGGCTCGCGCTCTCTTGTCTTGACGGGTGGATTCGCAAAGAAGACCGCAAAGGTTTCACCGCGAGAGATCGCATTGGCCGAGCGACGGCGGCGGGACTATCTCAACAGGAGCAAGAATCAATGAGCGATCTTGAAAGATACGTTAGGAAACGTAAGCGCCTGGACCATGAATTCGCTGAAGGCTTCGAGGTTGGATATTCCAACTTCAAAGTCGGAGTTCTGCTGAGACAGGCACGCGAGAGAGCCGGGATGACTCAAGACGACGTTGCACGGAGATTGAAAACTAAGAAGTCGGCGATTTCGAGAATAGAGAATCACGCCGAAGACATACGTTTGTCGACGATCCAAAAGTACGCCAAAGCGTTAGGCAAGAATCTGAGAGTAGAAATCATGGGTTGAACCGACCATCTGACGGCGTCGGCAGGATTCATCTGGATCATCCGAAGTCGGCTTCGGCGGTTGTCGGTCTATGCGCGTGAGAATTGCGATTTGGACACCTGACCCTCGATTCCCGCTCATCCTCTCCGCGGATTCGATCGAGAGTTCCTGGATCGAACGCGAGGTGAGGGCCGCGCTCGAAAAAGAAGAATCGAGGAAGCAAACAGTCCTCTTCCCGATTCGACTTGACGACTCGGTGATGGACTGTGACAAAGCCTGGGCGGTCGACATCCGACGCACGCGCCAGATCGGAGACTTCACTTCTGGAAAGACTACGACGCCTATCAGAAGTCTTTCGATCGGCTCCTGCGCGACTTCCAGCCGGAGACTTGATCCTGATGCCGGCGCCGTCGGACCGACCGATCGAGATGCAGAAGCCGGGGCAACTTCTTGCATTGATCGGCCGATACTCGGGCGTCTATATGTAGTGAGCGGACACGGACACTAGAGTGCATTTGAGCAGTTCTGCCAGATAGGAAAGATCGAGAAAGAACCGCCCAGTAAGATAAGAGACGACGAGCCCAAACCTAAGTAGATTCCAAAAGGTTGAATCGCCGCATGCTTCTATCAGAGACAAAGGGATTGAAGCGATTGCGCGTGGCATCTCGGACAACGAACGCGACCCGATACCGTGGCCTTCACTGAGAAACTTGCGCGGGCGACATCAGGCAGTTAATGATCAACCGCGCGTGCAAGAATCAAGTGTCCGGGAGTAGTCATCTCTTGGCACGGTTACGCGCGTGGACTTCGACCGGGCGACGTAAAATGAAGCACATACGCAGACGACATTCACAACCGAGCTTCCTCTATCGAATCCTTCCGTTTGATCGCCTAGTTGAGCTATTTGAGCAACGGGAACTATCTCTTTCTCGCCCATCCTGTTGGGACGACCCCTACGAATCGTCACTTGCAAACGAGGCTTTCAATTCAGTGTTCGCGCAGTGCTGGTGTCGTGTGGGCATATCTGATGCGATGTGGCGGATTTATTCGCCAGATCGGTTTTCTGTTCGCATCAAAACGACGCCGATGCTTCTGCGCGAGCAGGTGGGCTTGGCACTGTCCGACCTCGACCGGTTTCAATGGGAGATAAGCAGGGTGAGCTATACATCTACTACAGCCGACCTCCAATCGCGATTAGCACAGCTCAGAAGAAGCAACGATCCGAAAGATGCGGTGCGCTCGCTTTTCACTAAGCGGCGAGCCTTTAAGCACGAAGCAGAATATCGACTAGCCGTGTTCGATAGCTGCGCTGTGGCGAACCGAGACCGTCTAGTGATCCCAGTTGATCCTCACGCATTAGTCTTGAGCGTACTTGCGGACCCTCGGGCTACGGACACGATGATGCAGGTTTTCAAGTTTTACCTGGAAAGCAAACTGAAGTTCCAAGGACAGGTTGGGAAATCGCAGCTTTATCAGGGGGTGTCTTAACTGCGACTTCTGGAATCCTCTTTCGGATGGAGAGAATCCGAATTTCAGTCCTGACGGTAGTCTTAGGGCGGATGGTATCTTGGCGGAGACGGAGCAACCACCCGTCTCCGCTCTGCGCATCGGGGTTAGCCGGTAGAGAGTGCGCCATGTACAGCGAATAGCAAGAGAGAACCAACAAACTCACGCTCTTGCCAACCCGATACCGCCCCGTTTAGTACGAGCACCTCGACAAGCTCTTCGATAAGCTTTTCGTTCATGCTTATATCCCCTTCTCCCAACACGGGAAAATGTTCGGTTCATCAGAATCTGAGATGGGTGTGGGAAGTGGAAACTCCCGTTTGCATTCGCGCTTCGCGCGCCCGTTTTACCCAGAAGTCTCCAGCCTGTCGTCACCATGTGCCGGAGTCCCGTTTCTTCGCGGTGCGGCAGTTCCTCCCCATTATCTCCTCAGCCCTTCCGTTGCCTGCCAGACCCCTTCGTCTTCTGCGAAGCCGTCTTCTCTGACTTTCCCTTCTCCTCGAATGCCGGTTTCGGACCGCGCTTCAAGTTCGGACGCTCATCGCCCCGCTGCCGCTGGTAGTGCGCGAGAAACTCATAATCAACCTCGAATGTCTTGGCTTCGAGAAGGCCGAATCGACGTTGCTCCAGCAAGTCAACTAGCCTTTCGTCATCAACCAACTCGACAGGGATCGAGGCATCCCCGCGTGACGCCGCCTTCGCACTATCGGTGAAGTAGCCAGTTGTAAAGAAGAGACCTTTCTCAGCGCCCGATGGCACCTTGGAACTCTCGTATTGCTTTAGGCCCAACCGCCCCAGAATATCGTTTGCACTGGAACGCAATCTTCGTGGTGACCAACGGCCCGACGGGGAGGTAGCCCTCCCCGTCGATGCCCTGGTCTCCGGATCCGCCTGTGATCTCTACTCTCTCAAGCCCAAGGTCTTTCAGTAGGTCGGCGCAGAATCGCTCGAATGCCGAGGGATGCAACGCCTGGAGATACTCCAGTATGTCCTGTTGATAGCTGGACTGAGCTTCAGTCGTGGTTGACCCGTTGGCGTCCCTCTGGGGCGCGTCCCTCACGGCTCGCTGATTTGCGTGAATCTTCGCCCACTCCCGAAAGATCTCGCCTGCGTCTTTGTACGAGAGCCTCTTCGACTTGCCCGTGTCGGTGAGCATCCAAAGGCCAGGCTTGGGGGACGAAACAAGGCCCTCCCAAATGAGCCGTTGCTTTGCCCAGCCTACCTGATTCGGAAACCGAAAGATGCCGCTCTTGAGTTTTGCGTAACGCTTCTCTTCTGGAACCCCTGCTAAGCGAGCGACCGTGTCAGACACCTCTCGTGGTGTCCCAGAGCCGCCGAGTTCACGCAGCGCATCGAGGACATACGGCATCCATTGTACAAACTCGGGCTGCTGATCCTTCGCCATGTCGGTAGACCTAACAAGAAATCAATGCCTTGCCTTCATTCACCATCAAGAGAAACAACGTGTGAAGCTTAGTCCGCTTCCGGGATATCCTCAAGGATCTGTCTTTTTCTTTCGCTCCGCTTGGCCTTGGGAGGTCGCCTGACGTGCCGCTTAACAATTCCCTCTAGCGCGGAGTCAGGAATTAGCCGGTAGGGAACACCGACCGGAGGTCGCTCAAGACGCGCGCCCGGGAAACCGCCTCCGGCAGCCCACACGTGAATACTTGACTCGCCAGCGCTGAGCCTTTGCGCGACCTCACGAACGCTCAACATCCTTTCCTTCATTCCTCGCTGTGACACGCGCCAGTCATAAACAGCAGGCTCTTCCTTCGGCACTTGCGGCACGAGATTGTTAATTGTAGCGCGGTCTCAGAATCGAGAGCATTTCCCGCTCGAACCGTTCGGCCGATCCTCAGTCCAGCAGTTGCCATGCTTCCGGATATCCAGTGGCCAGTCCCAGCCCGAGTGGACCGCTCCTCCTCGGACGCTCGCAAGGCTGGCCGCCATAGCGTTCGATTAGTTCGGTGGCTATCGCACCCGCTGAGGGCGAGAAGTACGCATGATAGCCACCACCGGTCAACTCCGTGAACAAGGCGGACTCTCCGGGCATGCCTGCCTTGATGTTGAGGTCCAGGAAGGCATAGCAAAGGCGCATGTGCTCACCGGCCGCGACTTGTTTTAGACTAAGCTTCACTCTGTACCATTGTCCTACCTGATTCATCATATACCTCTTCTCTAGGCCCCCCGCTTCAAGATCGGCGGCGGGGCGTCTTCGGCCAACCAAGGTCCGACGCCGAGCGGCTACGGGCCAACCAAGCTACCAAAGAGTCGGCAGCAAGACAACTGGCCGCGACACTCGATCGCGTCTAGTCGAGCGTCCGCGCGCTTGATGATTGCTTTGTCTTGTGAGCCCAATTCATCCGCATACTGCCGAAGCTCCACGCGCAGCTTTCCGAATGCCTTGTCGGGTGTAGTACCGACGTGGCGAATCCGGATTCTCGCGCAGGTTCGACGCGCCCCACTCGATGTGGCTTCCGCAACGTGGCGATAGTGGAACGGCATGATCCCGAAGGTAGCGGCGCCGACCTCGGAGTTCCAAACGAGGAAGCCTCGAGACAACCCGCCGTCGCTGGCGTCGTCGATCATCCGGTCCTAGTTGACCATGAAGACGAACATAACGTGATCAGAGGCATAGAGACCCGCCGGCGCCATCGCGTCGCCGACCTTGACCGACAGACCGAATTCGCCAGCGCTGAGAACGTCGGCCTCGGTCGCGAACCGTGTTCCTCGTTGATCTTACTACTGCTGCTGGGGATCGCATGCCGGCACGCCAAGGTGCCAAGGCGCGGGCGCGATTCGTTTGCTTGTCGAGCCGCCGCGCTCAATATCAACCTGGATGACAGACACTTTCTCCTCAACCCCCTTCCTTTCCAAACTCCGATGGTGGAGCAAGCTCGCGGTGGCCGAGGCGATAGTTCTCAATCAATCTTTGAAGGATCGTCCGGCACGCGACTGTTTGACTTGTGACCAGGCGGGGCGGACATGCTAAGCTAGTCTCGTCAAATTCAGTGCAGATTTAGCAATGGAGCGAACCTATGAAACTTACCCGTGATATTCATAGCCTCAGCACATTCAAGCGCGACACCGCGAAGCTCGTGCGCCAAATGAGGAAGACGAAGGCGCCTGTCGTGTTGACCGTAAATGGAAAAGCTGAGTTGGTTGTGCAAGATGCCGAGAGCTACCAGCAGCTATTGGAAGCGAAAGAGAGAATGGATGCCATCGAAGGAATAAAGCGTGGGCTCCAAAGCATGAAAAGTAACGCGGGCAAACCGGCGGCGGAGTTCTTCCGGGATTTCTTTGCTGAGAAGCGCATAGCGGAAGATGAATGAAGCGATATCGGAGCAGGTATGAAGTATATGATCATCGTCGAGGAAGGACCGACAAGCTTTGGGGCATACGTGCCTGATCTGCCCGGTTGTATCGCAGCGGCAGAGACGAGAGAGGAAGCTCTGAAGTTGATCCACGAAGCTGTCGAACTGCATCTGGATGCCATGCGAGAGAACGGCCTTCCAATCCCAGAACCAAAATCAAGCATCGCGTACGTCCAGGTTTCATGACCGTGCCCAAATCCCAAGCCGCAACCCGAAGCCCCGACTGTCAGCCTTAGAACCGCTTCCACCTTCAATGAGACCGATCTGCGGCTCACCGTTGCTTGACTTGCCGGAACCCTCAATGTAAACCTGTTTGCGCCGAAACGACAGTGGAGTCCAAATGAAAACACTTCTCCTCAACCCCCCTTCCTTTCCTAACTTCGATGGCGGTGCAAGCTCGCGCTGGCCGGCGTCGCGTGAGATCGCGTCGTTCTGGTACCCCGTCTGGCTTTCGTATCCGGCCGGCCTCATCAAAGACAGCCGCTTGCTGGACGCGCCGCCGCACGGCGTCACTCCAGAAGAGACCGTCGAAATCTCGAAGCAGTACGATTTCGTCACGCTCTACACCAGCACGCCGGGCTTCAAGAACGACGTGCGTTTGGCTGAGATGATGAAGGCAGCCAAGCCTGACCTGAAGCTCGCGTTCGTCGGGCCGCCGGTCACTTCGCAGCCTGAACAGGCTCTCAACTCAACACCCGCGATTGATTTCGTCGTCCGCAAAGAGATCGACTACGCGCTGGCGGAGTTCGCCGAAGGAAAGAGGCTGGAACAGATTCAAGGCGTCAGCTTCAGGAAGAACGGGGCGGTTGTTCACAACGCTGACCGCGCCCCGCTCCACGATTTGGACGCGCTGCCGTGGGCGACCGACATTTACAAGCGCGACCTCGACATCACGCGCTACAACGTGCCGTTCCTGCTCAACCCCTACATCGCGTTCTACAGCTCGCGAGGCTGTCCCGCGCTGTGTACGTTCTGTCTGTGGCCGCAGACGATCAGCGGACACGCGTGGCGTACACGCTCGAACGAAGACGTGGCGGCCGAGTTCAAGCACGCGTGGGAGCTGTTCCCTAATCTCGAGGAGATATTCTTCGACGACGACACGTTCGCGTGGGCGAGGAACCGAACGATCGCGCTGTGCGAGAAGCTTAAACCGATTAAGAAGACCTGGTCGTGCACGTCGCGAGTTCACACCGACTACGAGACGCTCAAGGCGATGCGGGAGTCGGGCTGCCGGCTGTTGATCGTAGGCTTCGAGTCGGGCGACCCGCAGATACTCAAGAACATCAGGAAAGGCGCGACCGTCGAGCAGGCTCGCGAGTTCATGAAGAATTGCAAGCGGCTCGGGATTCACGTTCACGGCGATTTCATCATCGGGCTTCCCGGCGAGACGCCCGAGACGATCAAGCGCACGGTCCAGTTCGCCGAAGAGCTCGATTGCGAGACGATTCAGGTCTCAATCGCGCATTCGTATCCCGGAACCGAGTTCGATGATTACCTGATCAAGAACAACTTCCTGACGAATGCGGATATGACCGACGAGGTAGGGCATCAACTGCCGGTGATCCACTATCCGGGGCTCACGCGGGAGGAGATCGTTCAAGCGGTCGAACACTTCTACGACCGGTACTATTTCCGCCCGCGGATAATATTCCGCATAGTGCGCCGGGCGGTCTTCAATGGGCACGAGCGCCGGCGATTGTACAAAGAGGCGAGAGAGTTCCTGCAGCTTCGGTCCAAGCGAAAACAGTTCGTCGAAGCGCAAGCCAGCCGGTGAGCGCTCAGAGTTCAACCTTTAGGTTGCCGGTTCGAGAGCAAGCAAGCTAAAGCTTGAACTCTATGCTGGGTGCCCGTTCGAGAGCAGGCAAGCTAAAGCTCGAACTCTATGCTGGGAGCCCGTTCGAGAGCAGGCAAGCTAAAGCTTGAACTCTGAACACGATGCCGCCAAGGTCGTTTGTGAGCCAACCGAGACTCATCGTCAACGCCGATGACTTCGGCATCTCCGAAGAAGTCAACCAAGCGATCGTACGCGCCCATAAAGAAGGTGTGCTGACGAGTTGCAGTTTGATGGTTACGGGCGCGGCGTTCGATCACGCGGTCAACCTGGCAAAAGAGAATCCGGGCCTCGCAGTCGGGATACATCTCGTCACCGTGATGGGTCGCAGCGCGCTTCCGAAGCCTGAGATCCCTTCGCTGGTCGATGACGGAGGGAACTTCTCGAACCACCCTGTTGCCGCCGGATTGAAGTACTACTTCTCGAAGCGCGCGCGGCGCGATTTGAGGAAGGAACTCGCGGCCCAGTTCGATAGATTCAAATCGACCGGCTTGCGGCTCTCTCACGTAGATGGTCATTTGCACCTGCACGTTCATCCGGTCATCTTCAGAGCAGCGGTCGAGCTTGCCGAGGCTTATGGCGCGAGGCGCATGAGAGTGCCCGTTGAGGAACGACGGCTCGCGCTCGGGTTCGACCGGAGTGGAAGGTTCGGCAAGACGATGCTGTCGATTGTATTCGGCCGGCTGGCGGCTTACATGAAGAAGAAGCTGCGGGCTCGCGGCTTCGTTTTTGCCGAACGGGTCTACGGGAATCTGCAGAGCGGCCGCATGAATGAAGACTACTTTCTGTACGCGCTCGAGAGACTATCGGCGGAAACCAACGAGATCTACTTTCATCCGGCGTTGTACCCCGACGGTCGGCGGCTCAACAGCGATGAGCGCCAGTGCATGGTAGAATTCGAGGCCCTTACGAGCCGAAGGGTGCGCGAGCGAATAGCCGCGCTGGGAATCCGGCTGACGAACTACTTCGACCTGGAAACGAGCCGATGAAGACTGCCGTAGTGTTGATCCTCGCTATCGTTGCTCAAGCCATCGGCAACGTGTACCTGACCAGGGCTATGAAAGCGATCACCGCATCGAGCGACGGCGGCGGGTGGACCTCGATTGTCGCGCGAGCCATCGAGAGTCCGGTGTTGTGGCTTGGCATCGCGCTGCTGATGGTCTTTTTCGCGCTTTATTCGGCGGCGCTTTCGTGGGCCGATCTGAGCTTCGTTCTTCCCGCCACGGCGTTCGGTTACGTGCTGAATGTGTGGGCCGGCCATTATTTCCTGAACGAGTCGGTCTCCCCTGCAAGGTGGGTTGGCGCCATCGTAATCACACTCGGGGTGGTGATGGTATCCAGGTCCGGAGTCTCAGGACAGGAGAAGGCCGAGATGGCAGGAGGCGGGCGATGATGACCGCGCTGATGATTGCGATAGTCGTGCTCGCAAGCTCGGCCGGTGACGTGTTCATCACGCGCGGCATGAAACAAGTCGGCGAGATTTCAACCATGCGCGTGATCGAACTGGCGCGAATAGCCTTGCGGGTCATCGCGAACAAGTGGTTTCTGATGGGACTCCTGTCGATGGCCATGAGCTTCTTCGCTTTTCTGGCGGTGCTCTCCTGGGCCGATTTGAGCTTCGTGCTCCCGGCGACGTCGTTGAGCTTCGTCATCACGACGGCGGGCGCGAAGTTCATCCTGAAGGAGCGAATCAGCCGGTTGCGGCTCGCCGGCACGCTTTTGGTGTGTCTGGGCGTGGCGCTGATCTCGTTACCCGAATGATGGCGCTGGTCACAGTGGTCAAGCTGCTGATACTCGGCCTCACGCTTGGAGCCGTGGTGTTCTATCTGATGTGCATCATCGCGGCGATCAGATTCTTCAAGGGCGCCGGCCGCGAAACAGGTCCCTCAGCCGAGCCGCCGAGCGTTCCCGTGAGCTTGATGGTTCCGCTTCACGGCGCGGACTTCGAGGCTTATGAGAACTACGCGTCGCTGTGCCGCCAGGATTATCCCGAATACCAGATCGTCTTTGGCGTTCGCGACGAGAGCGATACGGCAGTCCCGATAATCCGCAAGCTGATCGCCGACTTTCCGGATCGCGACCTCGCGCTGGTCATCGACGCAGAGACGATAGGGCAGAACCTGAAGGTGAGCAACCTGCGCAACATGCTCCGCGCAGTGAAGCATGAAGTCATCGTGATCGTTGACAGCGACATTCGCGTGGGTCGGGATTACTTGCGCAATGTTGTCGCGCCGCTCGCGGATGAAAGAGTCGGACTTGTGACTTGTTTGTATCGATCGGCAGAGGCCCCGGATTTCGGCGCTAAGCTCGAAGCGATTGGCATCACCGCCGAATTCATGCCGGGCGTGTTGATTGCGCGGATGATCGAGGGCGTGAAGTTTGCGCTCGGTTCGACGATTGCGACTACGCGCGCGCGCCTCGGGTCTATTGGGGGCTTTGAAGCGCTGGCCGATTACCTGGCGGATGACTTCATGATGGGGAATCTGGTGGCGAGGTCGGGCTATGAGGTGCGGCTTTCGAGCTACGTGGTCGAGACGGCGATGGCGCCGGTGGGGGTGCGCGGGATGATGAGGCACCAGGTGAGGTGGGGCCGTTCGACGCGCAAGTCCCGGCCGCTCGGGTATCTCGGTTTGGTCGTGACGCATGGAACCGCGCTGGGCCTTCTCTACGTAGCGGTCGATCGCGCCTCGCCGGTGAGCCTGCTGGTGCTGGTTTCGACGCTGGCAGTGCGCTTGATTATGGGCTGGCTGATCGGCGTTCACTGGCTGCGCGATGGAATACTGAAGAGGTACTTCTGGATGTTGCCGCTGAGGGACGTGCTGAGCTTCGTCATCTGGTGTTTGAGCATGGTTGGCAAGCGAGTGGAGTGGCGCGGGCGGTTGTTTGATATCGTCGGCGACGGGAAGATCGTTGAAGTTGCTCAGGATTAGCCCGGATTTCTCACAAACTGTCTGCTGGCTCGACACAATCGGACTTTCGCACATCAAAGCCCGACTGCGAAGTCGTTTCAGCAGGATTGGATCAAGTTGAAGCCTTGGGCTGTCGCGTTGCCGACTCTCAGGCTTTC
>DATDOV010000054.1:0-81880 GCA_035293105.1 Blastocatellia bacterium | reverse complement strand
ACAGCTTGAAATCTGTACACTTCATTCTTACACTCTGTCTGGTTCACTTGAACTCCCTTTCCTGCGCTAAGTTTCTTCATAACAACTGATACGCTCGGAAAGGGAGTTCCCATTCATCTATTTGTGAGAAATCCGGGCTAGTGGATCTGCTGTTGGACCTGTTGAGACGGGGCAAGCAGATAGAAAGATTCGAAAGAAGGATAAGGAACGTCTACTTGGGAATAGCAAGAAACGTCGCGGCGCAATAGGGGCTAACAAACTTGCCTACGACCTGACATAGCGGTATATTCGCGCCTGTAAAAGGAGCTTCGAGAGTGGGGAAGGGGAAATCGTAAATGGCAAATGGAGAATGGAATTGGGCCGATTTATACTCACGTGTTGAACAAAAGGCGGGCGGGGTGTCCGCAGCCCAGCGGATAAGCTGTGAACCCGAAGGAGTCTTGGGCCTACGTCGGTCGGAGGATTCAGAAAGGAAACAAGTTGCTAATGCCTCTGAGAGGTTACATTAACTCTCGAAGGACAAACGGTTCAACGATCAGGACAATGACCAATCCAAAAGGTCCAAGTCGGCACTGGCTTATGCAGAAGGCTGGGATAAAAGGGATGGGCAGTTTTCTGGCCATTTCACGTTCGGCCAGCTTCTTTGTCAGAACCGGGGTTGCAATGAACACGTCAAGATACACCTTCGCAATCTTAATCTTCATCGCTCTCACTACTGGTTGTAGCAATGAACATCCCAAGAGCAAGCCGTTTCTCGTCGGGGTGTACGAATGCGTCGCCTATGACCAGAATGGCACCGCAGTCGTAAAGGGCACATTTTCAATTGATGCACTCGCGAATGACAGGTTCAATGGCCACTGGCGGCTAGCCAAGAGTTCAGATGCGAGACAAGAAGGTGTTACGTACATAGATGGCACCGGTAATCTTGTTGGAAGGGTCGATGGGAAAGAAATGGAGATTGACTTCAATCCAACTATGTCCGACGCCAACTGGATCGTTGACGCCTCCATCGAGGACGAGCGCTTGGTCGGGATCCTTCGCTGGTCCGGCTTTGCGGGCGGACCGACAGTCGGCAGATTTGATGCGACTCGCGTTTCAGGTCCTTGACGAAAATGCCGAACTCGGTCGTGCAGCGGAGCGCGCGAGCCGGTGTTCGCCGTTGTTCGAGTACCACGTCGCGCGCCCGCTGACGCCTGACGTTGGTAGCGCCAAGGTAAGCTTGGCATCTTCTTGCAGGGTGAGAGTCCCTGCCGGGTAAGGTCTAACCAGCCACCCGTACCGAGTGTTGCAACTGCTGCTCAGGAGGCCAAAGCCGAACAAGCCAGTTGAAGCGTACACAGGGAAACACGTAGACCGTAGGGGAGTCCGCGCTCCCCGAAGCTTGATACAGCCTCGATATTGCGATGAAGCAGACGGCGATGGTTTTAACGTGCCAGAAGCCAACACAAACGGACCAGTTGCCGATGGCCCTAATCGCTTAAGGCATATGGTGAGGTCCGCGAGGGTCTGCCGGGGTCCACTTGACGGGGTTGGTTGTCCCATCGGGCGGCCCTACTATAAACATCCAACCCCTGACGGGGTTGCATCCACCTCTCCGAGGTGGTCCAATCTTCTTGACCCTCCTGTCGAGCGCCGCTATCTTACTTCCATATGAAATCGTCGTTGGTTGCGGTCCTTCTATGTTCGCTTTTCGTCTGCAGCGCTGAATCTTCGGCTCCGATGGCCGGCGGTCTCCCACTCGTTTCGAGACCACCGCAAGCAAAGCTCCAAGCGCGAGGTACCCAGCCACCTTCGAGTCCTCAATCGAATGCCGGGTTCATCGAGCCTTCCGAGGTCGGCGTGCGACTCGAAGGAGACGTCCGCACCCTCGTCGTGATGGCAGCCGTCAACATGGCCGGGTTTGATCAGGAGACCGGGGGGCAGGCGCTCTCGCCGGCGCGCGCACAGTTGAGACGCGACCTCGCGAAACTCGATCCGGCGCTCAAAGACAAGCTCGCCGCGTTTTATAGATCTCATCGCCGAGAAGGCGTCGAGGAGAGCGTCGATGCGATGCGATACGCCGCGCTGAGTATGCTGATGACCCAACCGCCGGCGTTCTCGGTCTTTCAGCGCAGCGACGGCCCGGTGCCCGCAGACTTGCGGCCGCTGCTCGATTTCGTCCCGCTCGTGCAAGAGTTCTACATAAAGAGCGGGATCAAGGAGATCCTTCCGAAGTACCTCGCCGCCGCTGAAACTTATGCCGCCGCGTACAGAGTCCCGGTCGGCGAACTGATCTACGAGACGCTCGATTACTTTCACGCCCAAACTGAAACCGTCATCAACATGAAGCCGCTGGTGTTAACCACGCCGGGCACGGGAGTGAAGAAGGACGCGGGCGTCGTCACCCGTACGCGCTCGCGGCACGTGTTCGTCGTGCTCGATCCGCTTGCGGCGCTTGGGACCGCCATCGTGCGCGGCGATATCCTGAATCAGAAGGACGAGCTTCTGGTTCGGCGAGTCGGCGATGACTACATTGTGGTTGTCGGGCCGTCCTCGACACCCACGACGAGTGCGATCCGCCAGGCGCTCATCCGCTTCGTCATCGATCCGATGGTGGAGCGGAAGCTGCGGACGTCGCTCGCGTACAAGGATCAAATAACGAAACTCGTGGCCGGGGTGCCGACCGCGTCGAAGGAGTTCGGGCTCAGCGTGTATCTCGTCTTGAGGGAATCGCTCGCCCAGGCGGCGGAAGCGCGAATGAAGCGCATAAAGGGGTCGCAAGCCGCGGGGCCTTACAGTGAAGACGAAGCCGCCTTCGATCTGGCGCAGGCGTACTTGCGCGGCGCGACGCTTTCGTTTCATTTCTATGATTCGCTGACGGGACTTGAGAAGGTGGGCCTGGGAATCGAGGACTTCTTCGATCAGATGCTTGCGACCGCGAAGTTCGATCGCGAGGCGGTGCGCGCGAGGGAATTTGAACCGATCGTGGCCAGGGTGTCAGCGGCCCGCCCGTCGGGTGCGCGAACGCCGGCGCCGACGGCCGCGTCCACATCGACGCTTGGCGAGAAGATTCTGCTCTCGGACAATTTGATCCGACAACGCCGATTCGGAGAAGCGCGCGCCGTGCTCGAGGAGATTCTGTCTGCGCAACCTCGGAACGCTCGCGCGTTGTTCGGCGTGGCTCAAGTGATCAGCCAGACCCCGAGCAAAGCGGAGCTCGACCCGAAGGCCGATGAGAACGACAAGATTCAGGCACAGCACGACCGGCTCGAACAAGCGATCAAGTCATACCGCGCGGCGATCGAGGGCGCGTCGCGAGAATCCGAGTCGTGGCTAATCCAGTGGTGTCATCTGTTCATCGGCCGCATACTCGACTTTCAGGAGTTTCGCGCCGACGCGATAGCCGAGTACGAGAAGGCCATCGCGCTGGGCGACCTGGCGAACGGCGCGTATAAAGAGGCGCTCGAGGGTAAGCAACGACCGTTCGGCCAGAAGTGAAGCCCGGCAACTGCACTTATATTATGGGCGGTATGCTCAGAATACCGGGCGCGGGAGAAGCGACAGGGGTCTTAACGCGGAAGGGTGCGACGAGGCCGGGGCCGCTGAAAAAAATGTCTGGTGTAATGTCGGGAGAAGTGTTGTAGAATGCTGGTGGTTCGGAACAAACACAACTCCCCATCCGCCGATGCGTTTGGCGGGAATGATGGAACGATGAGAGTGGATCTGAGAATGCGGACGAGTTAACTACACCCGCATTCTAGACCACAGCAGCACCGCGACGAGGACCAACACGCCAGCGACCGGATTGAAATCTGACGGTTGGTCCCTATCGGCAGGCGTGGGTTGAGCGGCAGGCCCGTTATCCACGGGGCTCGGACTCGCGTAGTTACCGAATCCCGGGTCGCCAGGATCGCAGGTACAGCCGTCCGTGCCGCATTGGCATCGCTCGCCGGCCTGATTGTGGCCAGCGAACACTACGCCAAAACTCGTAGCTCCATCGGTTCGGTTGTAATCCCGATCCGTGAAGAATAGAAGCGGAAGAGCCAGAATGCAGAGAGCCGCAAAAAGCGATCTTATCCTCATCTCGAATTCCTCCTTGAAGGATGGCCAATCGACTACGACTGAGATCGTGTACGGCAGATTGTACCAGCAAATGGCCACTGCGATTACTGCAAGATTCTGCAAAGCGGAAGATTTGCGACTCGGCGCTGAGTACCTCGTGACTTTGGCCGACAACGCGTACACTTGGCGCCGAATAGACGTCGTGGCTCGCGTGGGCTCCTTGCTTAGGGTCTTGCCCCTCCCGCCCGAGTACGAGTCCGCAGCGACGTACTACTTAGCCTTGCACGAAAAACAGCAAGGCCGACGCGAACTAGCCAGGAGAATGTTCGAGAGCGTAGTAAGCCGGCCTTCACGTCGGTTCGTGGCAAGGGCGTTGCAGTCACTGGGCGCGCTTGAATTCGGAGCAGGTAACCTCGATGCGTCACTCGCGCTTCGGGTCGAGGCGGCGCGTGTTGGGCTTATACACGAAGCGCACGACCGGACAACGGTACTTGAGGCGCAAAGGATGGTCGCTGCCTTCAAGGGCATCGAAGGCTTCCACCACGGCGCTGTTCGCCATCTGGAGGGTCTCTCTGAAGCCGTGCACTCAATCGCGAGGTGGCAACCGTACGTCTACTACGCCTACTTGAACTCCCTGGCCACCGAGTACGCCGCCGTCGGGCAAATCGAGGAGGCGCAGAACGCGTCCCGAATCGTCATGGCCTCTCCCTACGCAATCGCCTATCCCGAGTGGCGCGAGACCTACGACGATATTGAACAGAAAGGTCGCCGGCCATCGCGCTCGGTTGTCGCCATCGGCAAGGCCGTTACTGTCGAAGCTCCCGCTCCGCCACAAGCGACCAACGTAGTCCACCTGCCTTCCTTTGTCCGCGCGGAGAGCTCATCGCCGCGTCCCCTCAGCGTATTTCGTTCGGGGCCGGCCCGGATCATCGATTTCTTCCGGCGCTCGAAGACTCTACAAGCGAACGCAGCGGCGAATAGGAGATTCAAGAAGCTGACTGCCGAGCAGGTGCGCCGTCTCACTCAGGACCAAAAGCGGGCGAGGCTCGTGAAGCTGATCTACGAGTTCCAGCCGGGCAACAAGGAACTGGAGAAGATATTGACCCGCGTCGAGGCGATCCTCTTCGAGTTGGACTCTCCAGACTTTCCAGCCTGACCGTTGACCGGCTGCCGCCTCGCCAGCTATCATCAGGCCGTCCCGAATCACTGACTCACTCATCTCCGTAGCTGCCCGCCTCAACGCGCTTCCTCACACGATGGGATCTACTTTCGGGGGGAGAGGGACACTCATGTTTTCCGGCTTGATCGGTGATGGTCCTGCTGATATCCGGGTGGTTGCGGGCGAGAAGCTGGTGCTTCGCGTTCACGCGTACGATCCGGCAGGCATCCACAGAGTAGTCGTCAAATGCTTTCAATTCAGCCTTGCCGCCTCCAGCAAGATCAAGATCGCCATCGGAGAGACCGACATCCCTTCCGGCGAGACCTGCTCGAAGGAGGCGATCGACGTGGAGGTGAATTTCCCGGCGAGCGCCGCGCTCGGCAAGTGGGGAGTTCAGACGATCGAGTTCACCAATGGGCGCGGCTACAAGACGTCCTTCTACAGAGGGCAGGGGAAATTCGATCAGGTCGTGTTCGAGGTAATCCCGCCGCCGAGCCAGGAGGACCAGTTGCTTCGGTTCGATGGGGTTGAAGTCGGCACGAGCGAACCAATGTGATACGACTCGCTCCTAGTCCTTTCCTTGCCTTGTGTGGTAGGCGAGCAGCATGTCATAGGTCGCTCTTATTGGCACGCCGAAGTTTGATCCGCCGAAGCTCTGGTTGCCGTCGGTGGTCGCCAGTATCGCCGAGTTGATGGCAATGACGTGACCCTCGCGATCAAACATCGGGCTGCCCGAGCCGCCCTCCGTCGTTTGAGCGCTGTGAACGATCCGGCCCGGCAACGCGTCGCTGATTGTCCCGGTCGTGGTCAGCGGCCTGATCAGCCCGCGCGACGCGAGCCCGGCCGCGATATCGACCGCCGACAAGCCACGCTGCTTGAGAATCTCGCTCCGTTCGCTCTCGTCGACGCGCTGGAGCAGCCCGTCAATGCCGGTTGGGTATCCAAGCAAAACGATGGGTAGACCGATGATCGTGCGTGGGTCAGCCGTGCTCAGAGGCAGCACGGGCAGCGCCGCGTCGCCCTGGTCGAACCTGCACAGCGCGATGTCGTAACGGTCGGACGCTTCGAGCAGCCTCAATTCGAATGGCGTCTGGATCGACGGGAAGAAAGCCGATAAAGCTTCGAGCCTGGGCCTGAAGCCGCTGCCCTGCGACATTACTAATTGGGCGATCGAATCCGTCGCCCACGGTTGCGCGACGTGGCGGTTCGTCGCTATCACACCCTTTTCGACGACGAAGCCCGTCCCGGTGTAGTCGATCTGCACCGGAGGACCGGCGCCATCGACCGAGGCCAGCAGGTTTCCATTCTGATCGACCGGGCTGTCACTGGCGCCGTCGGCCGTCTCGTATCTAAGCGCGCGGCCGCTGCCTCGTTCGACGAAACGGTAGCTGCCGACGATCAGGCACACTCCGGGGTTGTACTGATTGGCGATCTTTTGAGTGAAGAGCTGCAACTGCTCGCCCTGCTCTCGGAGCTGAGCGATCTCCTCCTGTTGATTTCTTATCGTCTCCTGGTCCCGTTCGCGGGTCGACTGCTGGTCGGTCACCATCTCGCGGAGCCTCTCCGTCTCGTTTGTATTGCGATGGACGGTGAGGATCACAAAGAAGGCCGAGCCGACGACCGCCAGGATGACCGCGGCGGTTGTCAGCATACCGATGAGCTTGACCCGGCGCGGCACTTCGGCCCACAGGCTCGCGGTCAGCTCCTTGACGAACAAAGTCGCCGTCAGCGGGTGAACCGGCTGGGCCGCCGCCGGCTCAATCTCCCTCTGATTGCGTACCGCGAGGGGCGCGGCCGCGAAGTTCTCAGGCATCACTTGAAACAGGACACTCGCGCTCGAAAGCCCGTGGCCGAAGTGAATGGTGTCGCCGTCGTGCAGCACGTGGGCCGCATCACGCGGGTCGCCGCCGGCGTCCTCGCCGTTGATCTTGATCTCGACGGGTTCGAGTTCGAGGCCCTGCATCATGTGGAAATGGCCGTCGTCATCGTAGACATCTGCGATCACGCCGTCGGGGAGCGTGCCGCCTTCCTCGGGCACGAGCTTGAGGTCGCACGCGTCGGAAGTGCCGATCGTCACATGGTTCTGGGTAAATATTCGCGTCTTGCCCTTCTCGCTTCCCGAGAGGTAGACGAACATCAGTCGGCTCATTCGATGTTTGGCCTCGCTGAATGAAGTTTACCATCGCGCTACTGAACGTCCAGCGCAAAAAGGCACAGCCATGAAAAGCGAGTTTATCAGCCGTTCATGGCTGTGCTACGATCCCGCCGTATGCGTCGCAGCGAGACCTCGGAGGTGTAATCACAATGCGGACGTTCGAGGACAGCGTGATGCCCCGTCGCTCATACAAGTGGGGCCCTCTACTGCTTGTTTGCGCGGTCGCGATGTACGCCGGTGTGTTGGCGGCGAGTCCGCGCCAATCCGACAACAAGAAGGACGACAAGAAGAAAAAGCCCGAGCCTTACAGCGTGAAACGGCTGACTCAGGGAATGGGCCTCTACGCGATTGGCCCGGTGTCGCCTGATAAGCAAGCGCTGCTGTTGATCGCGGAGCGGCCGGGCCAGGCGCCGAATCTGTACCATCTCGACCTCACCGACTTTTCGATCAAACCACCGCTCACGAATCTGAAGTGGGGAGTGAACAATCCACAATGGTCGCCCGATGGTGTGACGCTCGCCTTTGCCGGATTCAACGAGACGGCGAGCTTCTCGGAGATCTACACACTCGAGTTGAAGACCGGAAAACTGCGCCGGCTCACGACGAACGCGTTCACCGACAAGGAACCCATCTTCACTCCTGACGGCAAGCGGCTGCTGTACACGACCGACGAAAGTCCGCTGCCTGACGCGGCGTTCGGCATACTCCACATCGCGGCCGTCGCCGTCGGGGGCGGGAAGCCGGAGTACTTCACCGAGGATGAAGCGACGACGATTCAGCCCGGTCTAGCGCCCGACGGCAAGAGCGTCCTGCTGGTCAAGGTCGACGACGCCAGCGGAAGGCACTCGCTATGGCAATACGGATTCGATGGCAAGCCACAGCAAAGCCTGACCGCGCGGAAGTTCGCCCGCATTCACAGCTACGTTGCGAACGCCGAGTCGGGCTCGATCGTCATCTGGGGGCAGGAACAGGCGCAGCAAGAGGAAGACGTCTACGTTCTCGACTTCAAGAGCAGAGAGGTTCGCGCGCTGCCCGATCCGGATCTCCCGAAGCACAACCCGACCGTCTCACCGAACGGACGCCGCATCGCGTTCATCGGCCCGACGGGCAGCGGAGCACAGGTGTTCCTCTTCGATTCGACCTCGGGAGAGATCCAACAGATTACGTCCAAAGGCATGGTCGCGCACTCGCCCGCGTTCGTCTCGAACGACCGGATAGTGTTTGGCTCGGATCGAGATGGGGAGAAGGAGTTGTACCTGGTTGACCTAGCTGCTCCGACACAAACGCAGGAGAAGAAGAAGAACTAGTGAGGTAGTTCAGCTTCTAACGTTCATCTTGATCTTCGGCGAGACTCCGCTGTGATCCCTCTGCGCGAGGTTTCAAATTGAAGGTTACTGAGATCGCTTCCGAACATTTTTCAATTGAGTTTGAAGACGAAGCCGAATTCAAAGTTGAGTACGACAACAATATCTCGGCGGGCGGGCTGTTCTTTCAAACCTCTTCGCAATTGCCGGAGTTCACTCCGCTTCAACTCACTTTGAAACTGGCAGAGGGCGGGCAGATGATGGTGCCGGCCACAGTCGTTCGTTCGATGGGCGGGGCTCTTGGGGTTTCGCTCCAACAACCGCCGGAGCTGATTTGGTCAACGCTTACCGCGAAGATTCCTGAACAGACTCAGGATGCGTCTCACGTGGAACAGAGTGCATGGGACAAGATTCGCAATCTGTCTCGCATAGAGAAACTGTTGCTTGCGCCCAAAGCCGACCGCAGCGATCGGCAGGTGTTGATTCAAGACAATGACGCGCAAGTGATTTTTTCGCTGCTAAAGAACCCGCGCATAACTACCGAGGAGGTGATACGCATCGCCCGTTCTCCAATGCTATCAACCGTGGCGGCTGAGTTGATTGCCAAGACGACCGTCTGGGCGGGCAATTCGGAGATCCGCGCGGCTCTGGTCCATAATCCCCGAACGCCAACGCCGCTTGCCGTCAAACTACTTCCCACTTTGCCCGAACCCGAGATCCGACAGATTGCCAAATCCGGCGGCGTCAGTCAGACGCTGAAACAAGCTGCTCTGCGAATCGTCATCAATCGGCGCTGAGGCGTATTGGCTGCACTCCCTTTGCTCTGCGGCACCGGATGCGCCTCCGTGAAGATGATTGACTAGACGCGGTTGGCGCTTGAGAATCGGCAAAGCCGCGCGCGAGTCGCTACACGTACGACCCGCCGGTCACAAGCACGACCGCGCCGGTCACGTAGTCCGACAACGGCGAGGCCAGGAATAACACCGGACCAGCGGCTTCATCAGGAGTCCCGGCGCGGCCTAACGGAATGAACTGCGCCGCCATCTGGCGCATAGCTTCGGGAATGCCCAACTCAACTTCCTTGCCGTGGCGTTCGATCTTCTCTTGCTTCTCTTTGGCCTGAGTCAGGCGAGTGTCTATGAATCCATAAGCGACCGCGTTGACGTTGATGTTGAACCGGCCCCACTCTTTCGCCATCGTCTTGGTGACGCCGACGATTCCCATCTTCCCGGCGGAGTAGTTCACCTGCCCGGCGTTGCCGGCGACACCCGAGGTGGAAGACACGTTGACGATCTTTCGCTGAACGCGGCGCCCCTCGGCGATCTCGCGTTTGGCAGCCTCGCGCATATAAGGCGTGGCCGCGCGGATGATCCGGAACGGCGCAGACAGGTGAACGTCGATCATCGCGTACCACTGCTCGTCGGTCATGTTCTGAATCACCGAGTCCCACGTGTAGCCTGCGTTGTTCACGATGACGTCGATTCCGCCGAAGGCATCCACCGCCGTCTTCATCAGGCGATCCGGGAACTCGGCGTCGGTGACGCTGCCCGCGCAGACCACCGCGTGCCCGCCCGCGTCGTTGATCTCTTTGGCCGTCGCCTCGGCGACGTCGGAGTCAATGTCGTTGATGACGACCGAAGCGCCGTGCTCCGCGAAGAGCCGCGCTATGCTGCGGCCGATACCTCGGCCCGAACCCGTCACGATTGCTGATTTGCCAACAAGAAGCCTGAAGTCCGACATGATGATTTCCCCCGATTGATCTTTGGGCGTGCGACCGCCGGCGCGACATAATACAAGGAAGCGTCGCAGGACGGGAAGCGGCCACAACTAACTGAGAGCTATCCTGAGGCTGAGATCACTCTTGCTTGATTATCCTCGGAGTTAGAAGGATTATCAGCTCCGTTCTGGCTTTTATCTCGAAATCGCCAGCCCGAATGGCTTTGGTCAGGATATCTCGCCTGAAGGTGCCGCCCTCAATCCCTCCCCCGTCTAACTTCACGGAGAACTCGCTCGGGTCTTTCGTGAACGCGAGCACGTCGGGCGTGTTGTTCGTGATGCGCAGGGTCGGTTTGAACGACAAGAGCTTGCGGAGTTCGACCTCGTCCAACGGAAACCCCGATACTTCGACAGTGACCGTGCCCTTCTTGCCGACGTTCTGAAGTCGTTTCGTGTCAAGGCCGACAAGCAACCGGTACACAGTGAAGACCTCCTGGAGCGCGCCGGTCCGCCTCACGGTGAAGGTGTGACGCCCTGGGGTTTCCCCCTTCGGTTCAAAGATGGCACTGTGCGGAGAAACCGCAACCGGCTTGCATACTTCCGAGGCGCCGTTCGCTTCGTTGCGCACTACCAACTCGATATCGCCCTGCGCAAGCTGATTGTTTGGGCTGTAGATCTGGAACGGCTGCCCGATTTGATTGAGCGCGGGCGCAACGCACGTGCCCGTCGGCGGCTCAACCGTCTGGTAGGGAGCGGGAGTTCCCGCGGGGTTCACGGGAATCGTCGTGCGGGACAGGACCGTCCCGTTCGGATTGAGAAGTGAAGCCGTGATCCTTCCGACGGCCGCCGAAACCGTATATCGAATCAGCGGCGACCACGCGACGGTTCTCTGCTTTCCCGACGGGTCCTCGATTTTGACTACGTGGCCGGTCAAGTCGGCTTGCCGGCCGGCTTTGTCATCGACGACCTTCCCGCGAACCGTAAATGAGACCTGATCACCCGGCTGCCAGTCGCCGGTGTGGACGAACTCGACGTTGCCGACGACGACCGGAGCGCCCGGCGGGCGCGGCGGCGGGACCGATTCGACGAGTCCTCCGAACGGCGTAAACTCCGGGACCACGTTGTCAACATCCGTCCTCCTGAGCACGGCGTTGCTGCCGATGGTCGGACAGCAGATGAACTTCAGCGAAATAGTATTGCCGGTCGTAAAGCCCGCCGACAGATAGAATTCGTTCGACTGGAGAACAAGACCTCCCTGATTGCGCGGACACTTGACGACGACATAATAAGTTCCCGGGGTGAGTGTCCCACCCGATGTCGGGAATCTGAAGTACCCGCCCTTATCGGTCTGGCCGCTTACTCCGCCCGACACCGTTCGAGTACCGCCGGGCGTTGTGACCTTGTAGAGTTCTACGGTCACATCGCGAAGGACCCTTCCGGTGCAATCCAGCACTTCACCGGAGACGGTTTGGGCTCGTGCGGTCTGGGCCGCGAAGAGAACGAACAGCGCGGCTGCGGCGCCTAGCCCGGCGCCAATGACATGAGAACGTTTGGAGTTCATAAGAGCACCTCTTTCGATGACGGCCTGCCGGCCCGGACGGGCTGGAGGCCGCCGGTTAGAAAAGACCGTTCAACTTGTATGAATCATGGATGTCGCCGGCAGGCGTTTCCCGAATCGCTATTGCCCGCCGACCTTTGTTAGGTGGTTCGCGATGCGTTTTCATCTCAAGAACGAAAACCGGATCACGGGACGAACACGACGGGAATCTGTGTCCCGCGAAGAACCTTATCTGAGGTGCTGCCGAAGAGAAGCTCTTCTATTGGACTGCCGCCTCCGCGAATTCCCATCACGATTATGCTGAAGTCCAGGTCCTTTGCGATCCGGAGTATCTCAACAAAGGGAACGCCGACGACTATCATTTTATTGAGCTTTGACGATGCGCCTTCGCGGTCGGCGATGATCGAATCGAGCATCTCGTCGGCTCTGGCGCGCATCCTCTCGGCGGCATCTTCCTTTTTGCCGAGCCCGTGTTCCTCAAATCGCAGGAGCAGCTCGTTGTCGATGACGTTCAACAGGTAGACTTCGCCGCCGGGCGACAACAGCGACCGCGCAAAGTCCAATGCTCTCAGGGAACAGGCCGAAAAATCGGTTGGGACCAACACGTCGTTAATTTCCATACTCTACACCTCGCCCCGCGCGATTCTCGCAGCGCCGAATCGTCCACGCGCCGGGAATGATAGCGGATGGCTCTCAAAACCGGAAGCAGGGCAAGGCTACCTGGATTGAGGGCTTGCTTGACAAACGCGCGAGCCGCATGTTACAAGCCTCGTCATTCATTATAAGTTGTCTGGTTAACACAAAGGTCACAAGCTGGATGAGTATCACTCGGCTCGATTCATACAGTATAAGTCGGCAAGGCGCGTCCAACGCCTTGGTTCATTGCACGTGTACTTATCGTCTCTTGAGCATGAGAGGCAACCGTGGAGACCTCTGGCATGGACATGGACAACGATCAGGAAACGACCGAATCCACCCAAGGTGAGGTGAAGCCGCCAGCAGCGTCCGGGGCGCCCAAAGCGCCTGCAGCAACCCCAGAAAAGTCAGCTAAAGCCGCAAGGCCCGTCGGATCGTCGGCCGGGGCTAAGACCAAAACCGTCGCGAGCGATTCTCCACCCGATCCCGTCAACAGAATGCGCCGCCGCGTGGTCTGGACTTCGGTCGGTGCGTTCCTGGCCGTATGTTTCCTCATGTTCCTGCGCTTTTTTCTTCCGCGCACGTTATACGAGCCGAGCACCGTCTTTCGCATTGGCTATCCGTCCGACTTCGGCTTCGGCGTCGATACCAAGTTTCAGCAAGACTACCGCGTCTGGGTCGTTCGCAACGCCGAGCGGCTGTTCGTGATCTACGCGCGGTGCACTCACCTCGGGTGCACGCCGGACTGGAAACCTAGCGAGAATAAGTTCAAATGTCCGTGCCACGGAAGCGGGTACGACAGTGAGGGCGTCAACTTCGAGGGACCGGCGCCCCGGCCTATGGATCGCGCTCACATAGAGCTTGATCCCTCAGGTCAGATCGTCGTCGACACGAGCCGGCTTTACGACTCGCCAAAGGGCGAGCGGAGCAAGTTCGACGACGCCGGCGCGTTTATCCCGGGTTAGACGGCCGGCCCGAGTTTCGACGCGACACCGGCAGACTTCGAGTGACTAATTAGCCAGGGAGCGTGGAATGGAACCTGACAAGCCCGACAAGGTCGACCAGACCAAGGAAAAGCCGGGAGGCTTGATAGCACGAGTCAAGGAAGAAGTGCCGGTCCTCAAAGAAAGGATCAAGGAAGAGGTCGAGAGCCTCAAACAGCCGACCCGCACCCAGCTCTACAAGTCGATGTTCCGCGTCAAGCACGAGCCGACGCCGCGGTCGCGCTCGCTCGGCGTGCTGACCAACGTGTTCCTTCACCTTCACCCGGCGAAGATCAACCGCGACGCAGTGCGCTTCAGCTACACCTGGGGCATGGGCGGGATCACTTTCTACCTGTTCATCGTGCTGACATTCACCGGCATCCTGCTGATGTTCTACTATCACCCGTCAAAGGGTCAGGCGTTTCAAGACATCCTGTACCTGGAGAACGACGTGCCCTTCGGCAAGCTCCTGCGCAACATGCACCGCTGGGGCGCCCACCTTATGGTGATTACGACCTGGCTGCACATGTTCCGGGTCGTGCTGACCGGGTCGTACAAAACGCCGCGCGAGTTCAACTGGACCGTCGGCGTTTTGTTGTTGGTGCTGACGCTGCTCTTGAGCTTCACCGGATATCTGCTGCCCGACGACCAACTTGGCTTCTGGGCGGTGACGGTCGGAACGAACATGGCGCGAGCTACGCCGCTGCTTGGACACGAGGGGCCGTTCGGGCCCCAGTTGAACATGACTCCGTACAACGACGTTCGCTTCGGGTTGTTGGGCGGGTCGATAGTCGATGCGAACGCACTGCTGCGAAGCTACATCTGGCACTGCATCGCGATTCCGACGATTGCCAGCGTGTTGATGGCGGTCCACTTCTGGCGCGTGCGCAAGGACGGCGGCATCAGCGGGCCGGCCCCGGTTCAACTTGAATCGGAGATGAAATCGCCGGGAGCAAGAGCGGTGAAGTCGCAAGTGAAGTGATGAGGAGACGATGGGTGATTGACGACGAATGATGGCTGACGGATGGAACAGTTCGTCATTCATCACTCGGCGTTCCTCGTTGGAGGGGTTATGGATTGGGCACAACTGTGGGAGATAGTCTCAGCGCCTGATAACGTGCCGATTGTGGCGATGCTGTTTTTGGTCCCGTTCTTCGCGTGGCTGGGCTTTAGGCAAGCGCGCGCGAACGACAGGTTGATCGAACAGCTTGAGGCCGATTCGCAACTGGCAAAGACTCATCACCGGAAGACCTGGCCCTGGCGGCCGCACTGGTCGCGAGAGCTTCACGTGTGGCCTTACTTGCTGCGAATCGAGTTTCTCGCAGTGCTGATCGTCACCGTGGTGCTGTTCGTTTGGTCCATCACTCTCAATGCCCCGCTCGAGGAACCGTCGAACCCCAACCTGACGATGAATCCGTCGAAGGCGCCGTGGTACTTCCTCGGGCTTCAGGAGATGCTCGTCTACTTTGACCCGTGGATCGCGGGAGTCGTGATGCCGAGCTTGATGATCGTAGGGCTGATGGCGTTTCCCTACGTCGACTCGAACCCGCTGGGTGTTGGCTACTACACGTGGAAGCAGCGCAAGGTGGCGGTCGGCTCATTTCTGATCGGGTTCGTCACCTGGATCTTGCTGATCTTCATCGGCACTTTCATCCGCGGTCCGGGCTGGGTGTGGTTCTGGCCGGGCCAGACCTGGGACCACAACACCGTGATTTATGAGGTCAATCAGGACCTGCCCGACATCGTTAAAGGATGGGGCGCCGGGTTCATCGGAGAGCAGCCGTGGAAGGGCATCTTCGGTGCAATAGTAGTCGGGGCGTTCTTCGCACTCGCGGGCTGGGTCACTCACAAGTTGATCACGCGGACGAGTTTCGGAAAGAAGATATTCGAGCGCACATCGCTGTTGCAGTACGCGACGTTTCAGTTCTTCGCTATTTCGATTCTGTGGTCGCTTCCGGCGAAGCTGCTGATCAGACAGTTGTTCCGGATCAAGTACGTGATGGTGACGCCGTGGTTCAACATATGAGGGGGAAACGCGACGCGTGGTGCGGCGTGGATTGGTTCCGACGCGTCACGGTCCCGTGTCACGAGAATTCTTCGGAGGGGAAAGATGGCAGACAGTGAAGGACGCGAGCAGTTGGAGAAGAGGGCCGAGAGCGCAGAGCCTGATCCGATTGCCGACCGCTCGATGAGCGGGCCCTTGCTACTCTTTTCTTTGCTGTTGATCGGCACGCTCCTGTGGTCGTTGTATGACGAGATTTTCGGCCAGCGTCCCTGGAGGGACTACCAGCGCCGGTTCGCCGAGCTTTACTCGGCCTACCTTGAGGAGATTCAACCCGGACAGAAGACCGCCGAGGAACGCGTGAAGGAACTGGCCGAGTACCAACAACTCGCCAATGCGCTGACGGACGCGGAAGAAGAAGCCAAAGCGCGAATCCGGGAGATTCAGTCACGGACGAATCAGATTGACCGGAAGATCGCCGACATCAAGGAACGCTTCCAGGACACTCGCGCGAAGATCGCCGCCAAGACCTACGAGTTGGAGACAACGGAAAGCGAAAGCGGTAAAGCCAGGCTTCGAAAGGCTATCGACGAAATAAAAAAGGAGACCGTGACGGTCTCGATGCACGACGATAGCGGGAATCTCGCCACCCAGCGGATGAACTTCGATGAACTCTCCGTCCTCTATAACGACCTGAGAGACGAAAAAGCAAAACTCACCGCCGAGTTCATCGAGAAGAGCCGGCCCGCGAATGAAGCCCGCAAGCAACTCGAAGACTTCATGCAAGACCACCTCATTGGCTTGACCGGACAACAGGTCGAGCATACGAGAGAGGGCGTGAAGAAGTTTGAGTTGAAGATCCGCCAGATCAACGTCGCCAACAGCGCGGTCATCGATCGCTGTGAGTCGTGTCATCTCGGAACTCGCGAACCGATCAAGATAAACGCCGCCGCGATGGACGACGAAGCCGCCTTTGTCTCGCATCCAAGCCGGGACTTGCTGAAAACGCACGACCCGGAGAGGTTCGGCTGCTCGCTGTGCCACGGCGGCAACGGACGCGGCACGACGTCTACGGAGAAGGCTCACGGGCGATACAAACACTGGCTGTGGCCGCTCTACTACAAGGAGAATGTTCAAGCCGGCTGCAATCAGTGCCACAACCGTGACCGCGTGACGTTCGGCGCCGACGCGCTCAACCGCGGCAAAGACCTCTTCCAGAACCGCGGATGCACCGGCTGCCATCGCTATGAGGGATTCGACCGCGAGTCCGAGGCGCTCGCCGGCTCGCGGCAGACCGTCAAGCAACTGGAGATGGACCGAAGGGAACGCCTGCGTGAAATTCAGGAGGTGACCGAGTCTGCCGCTACCGCGAGGACCGATGCCGAGGCTCAGCAACTGCTCGCGCGCGCAAACGCCCTGCGCCAGATCATCAGCCAGATCGACGCCCGCATAGACGAGTTCGACACCCAGTCCAAGTACCTGATGCTCGACGTGAAGAAAGTCGGGCCGAACCTCAAGGAGATCAAGGCCAAGCTCAAGAGAGAATGGCTTCCCATCTGGCTTCGCGACCCGCAAGCTTTCCGGCCCGGCACGAAGATGCCCACCTTCCGGCTTGATGACGAGGAGATCAAAGCGGTCGCCGCGTTCATCTGGCAAAACGCGCTCGACGCGAAACTCCCTCAACAGCCGCAAGGCAACGCCGAACGGGGAAGAGATCTGTTCAAGACGATCGGCTGTCTCGCGTGCCACTCGATCGACGGCAAGCTGATCGGGTTGGGTGACGAGGCGATCGGAGGCACCTTCGCGGCCAACCTCTCGCGGCTCGGCGAAAAGGCCAACTACGAGTACATAGTTCGCTGGGTCCACAATCCGCGTCAGCGGCTTGCGCCCTATTCGCCCAGCGTCAAGCGCGACCTCACCGCCGCCGATTACGCGAAGAAGGGATTGCCCTTCGTCTTCGACGACGCGCATTCGAAGAGCCCCCTCGATGGCCGCGAGCTTCTGGTCCAGAACATGACCGTGATGCCGAACTTCCGGCTATCGGATCAGGATGCGCGAGACATCGCGACGTTCCTGACTTCGCTCAAGCGCGTAGCGTCGCCCTATCCAGAAGCGTCGTTCCTCGACGATCCGGGGTTGAAGGAGAAGGGCGAGAAGCTGGTGAAGGCTTATGGCTGCGCGTCGTGCCACGAGATTCGCGGGCTCGAGGACGAGCAGCGAATCGGCACCGAACTGACGCCCGAAGGAAGCAAGCCCATCGAGCGGCTCGACTTCGCTCTGCTGACCGAGCCGGCGAAGAAAGGCGTCGATCCGTACACAAACGAAGACATCGGCCGCTCGTGGTACAACCACAAGGGCTTCTTCGAAAACAAGCTCCGCAATCCCGGAATCTACGATCGCGGCAAAGAGAAAACTCCCGAAGAGCGGTTGCGGATGCCGAACATCTACCTTCAGGATGAGGAAATCACCGCACTGACGACCTTCCTGCTTGGCAGCGTGACCGCCTCGATCCCGGACCCGATTCGCTGGAATCCCAGCGGCGGCAAGAAGTTAGTTCAAGACGGATGGTGGGTGGTTCAGAAGTACAACTGCATGGGATGCCACAATGTACTGATCGGCCAGGACTCGGTGATGATGGGTCTTCCGATGTACCAGAGTCAGGACGACCGCGAACAGTTGCCGCCGCGGCTGACCAGTGAAGGCGCGAGGGTCGATCCGAATTGGTTGCTGCGCTTCTTGAAGGACCCGTCGCTCGCTGGAGGCCAACCGCGGGAAAGCGCGAGGGCAGCAGCCGTGGCTCACCTGACCGGCAATCAAACGGGTGGCGCCGCGAATACCTCGCTGGGCGCGCAGCCTGGGGCCAATCGCAACGGAGTTCGGACGTACTTGAGGCTTCGAATGCCGACGTTCGACTTTTCGCCAAACGAGCTTCAGGCGCTGGTGAACTTCTTCATGGGCGCGTCGTCGCAGCAGCAGCCTTACATACCGGAACGGCTCGATCCGTTGACCGAGCAGGAGAAGAACCTCGCTCGCGCGATATTCACGTCGCCGGCGGCGCCTTGCTTGAAGTGCCATATGACCGGCGATCCGGTGCGCGACGTTCGGGCGACTGCGCCCAACTTCCTGCTTGCGCGTGAGCGGCTCAAGCCCGCCTGGACCCGGCGCTGGGTCGTCGAGCCTCAGTTGATCAGCCCGGGGACTTCGATGCCGTCGGGCTTGTTCAATCGGGATTCTGTCCACGGCCGCTGGGTGATAAACGGTATCAACACGCCGGCGTTCCAGGCCTACGACAGAGACCACGTGTCGTTGCTCGTGCGCTACATGTTCCAGATCACGGCCGAGGAACAGCGGCGATTGGTCGGAGCCGGCGGAGGAGGCGCTTCGGTGACAGGAGGCGCGACCAGCACATCGGCGGTACGAAACTCGAAGTGGCGGTGGGGCGGCAGTCGAACCACGGCGGTCGCGGCTGCTCGAGCGCCCTAGGCGACGTGAGCCGAACTTCGCACGGGTTAGTTGGTGCGCAGTCGCGGCACACGGAAGGTGACAGACTCATACGTTCAATTATCTGCTTCCTGCTCGGAGGGACGAGCGGAGGAGGCCAACGGAGAAGAAAATATGTGCAGGAAAACGATCTCAGTGTGGATGGCGCTAATCTTATCCGCGTTCTTATTTGCCGCCTGCAATGGAGGTAAGGACAAGGATAAGAAGAAGGCGGCGGACGAAGCAGCAAGAACCCCGTACAAGGAGACCGGCGATGAAGCAACCGTCAAGGGCATCGTTAAGTTCGACGGAACACCGCCGGCCTCAAAGAGAATTGATATGAGCCAGGACTCCAACTGCGCCAAAGCAGGCGGGAGCAGCATGACCGATGATGTTCAAGTTGCGGACGGCAAGCTCGCGAATGTGTTCGTGTACGTCAAAGGCGGGAAGATCGACGGGTACAGCTACCCCACGCCGTCTTCGCCAGTGACGCTCGATCAGCAAGGCTGCCGGTATCATCCGCGAGTGATGGGCATTCAGGTCAACCAGGCATTCAGGGTCACCAACAGCGATCCCACCACTCATAACGTCCACCCGACGCCTAAGGTCAACAGGGAGTGGAACCAGTCTCAGACACAAGGTCAGGCGGCGATCGAGGAGAAGTTCCTGCGGCAGGAGACGCTGGTTCCGGTCAAATGCAACCAGCACCCCTGGATGAAAGCGCACGTCGGCGTTCTCGCTCATCCGTACTTCGCCGTCACCGCTCAGGATGGCTCGTACACGATCAAGGGAGTTCCTCCCGGCACGTACACCGTCGTGGCCTGGCACGAGACCTTCGGCGAGCAGACGATGAGCGTCACGGTGGGCGCCAAGGAATCGAAGACCCAGGACTTCACCTTCAAGGTGGGAACGGCATACGCGCCGTCGTCGCTGGAGATTCAGCCGGCACTCGTGTTGCCCTAGCGCGCGAGCCGCAGCGTTGATGTCGCGACCGGCGAGCATACTCGCGCCGGCCGTCAGGAGAGACGATTGAGAGATCGAGACGATGTCCAATCCGGGCCGACCCGCAACCGTGGTATTCATGGCCTGGCTATTCATCTGTCGGGTTTGACCTTGATCTTGCTGGTGGCCGGCGCACTGGTCACCAGCAACGACGCGGGTGATTCGGTTCCCGATTGGCCATTGTCATTCGGGCGCTGGCTGATTCACTCCGATAACTTCGTCGCGAACGTGCGCTACGAATACTCGCACCGGTTCCTGGCCGGCATTGTGGGGGTCACGACTTTTCTGCTCGCGGTCTGGATCTGGTTGCGAGACGGGCGCCCGTGGATGCGCAGGCTGGCGCTAGTGATGTTCGCCGGCGTTGTAGCCCAGGCTCTCATCGGCGGCGTGCGTGTTCTGCTTCCGGCTTACAAACCGCTCATCGCAGTTCCACACGCGCTGATCGCTCAGAGCTTTTTCGGGCTGGTCGTGAGCGTCGTAGTCTTCACGTCGCGAAATTGGATCGCCGCGCGAGCGATCAAGAGTGACGCGGGCAGTCCGTCGCTGCGGGGCCTCTCGACGATCTCGGTCGGAGCCGTCCTGATTCAGTTGGTGCTCGGCGCGGCGTTCCGCCATCAGGCATTTGGAATAGTTCCTCACATAGTCGGCGCCGTTGCGGTGACGGTAGTCGTCGTGTGGACCTCGTCGATCGCGATCCGGCGGCATGGTGACATCGCGTCGCTGCGGCGGCCGGCGGTCGTCGGAATCGGGCTGGTGTTCATTCAACTTTGTTTGGGAGTCGGCGCGTATCTCGCTCGCGTGGCATCGCAGGGCGACCCTCAGCCGCTCGAGCCGATGATCTCGTTGACGGCGGCGCATCTCGTCGTCGGCGCGCTCACGCTTGCGACGATGTTAGTCCTGACGCTGCGAGCGGGACGGCTGCTCTTGCCGGTCGCGAAGACCGCCGAAGATGGCACGCGGAAAGTGAGCCCGTCAGAAGCGCAGGGAGTGACAGTCTAGAAACGGCATTAAGAAGATGGGAACATTCGTGGAAAGAGTTACGGCTGAGAATAACATCGGCGCCGAGGCGGGCGGCCGTCCTCGGATTGCGAAACAGATCGGCGCGTACGTCGAGTTGACCAAGCCGAGGATCACGACGCTGGTGGTGCTCACGGCGGCCGCCGGGTTCTGTTTGGGATCGACGCAGTCAATCGATTTCGCGCGGCTGTTGTACGCCGCGGTCGGGATCGCGTTGTTGTCGTCAGGCATCTCGACTCTGAATCAGTACCTTGAGAGAGACCTGGACCGGCTGATGCGCCGCACGGAGTCGAGGCCGCTGCCTTCGGGAAGACTGAGGGCGGCTCACGCGCTCGTTTTTGGACTGTTGCTGTCGGTGGTCGCGACATTGTATTTGGGCTTGTTGGTGAATTGGCTCACGGCGCTGTTGGGCGTGCTGACCTTCGCCAGTTATCTGTTCCTCTACACGCCGCTGAAGACGAGGACGACGATCTCGACCGTGCTCGGAGCGTTCCCTGGCGCGATGCCGCCGCTCATCGGGTGGGTTGCGGCGCGAGGCACGCTCGACCTCGAGGCGTGGGTCCTGTTCGCGATTCTGTTCCTGTGGCAGTTTCCGCACTTTCTCGCTATCGCGTGGATGTACCGGGACGACTATGCGCGCGCGGGGATCAAGATGTTGCCTGTGGTCGAGCCCGAGGGTCGAGTCACTGGTCAGCAGATACTGATCTACACGCTGTTGCTGTTACCCGTGAGCCTGCTTCCGACGGCGGTGCACCTCGCGGGATGGGTTTATCTCGCCGGCGCGGTTGTATTGGGAATCGGTTTTTTGTATTTCAGCGCGCGCGCCGCGTTTGGAAAATCGACGTGGCAAGCGCGGCGGCTGTTGTTGGCTTCGGTGTTGTACTTGCCGGCGCTTTTTGCACTGATGGTATTCGGCCGGTGAACGGCTAGCGGTTCCTGCGTGTCCGGCGTCTGACTCCGGGAACAGGGAACCGGGAGGAGAGATATGGGCAAACGCAATACCGCACGCGACGTAACGGGCGGAATTCTGTCACTCGGACTGGCGGGGCTGTACATCTGGTTTCTTTCATCGTTCCGCCCCTCGGGCATCTACTTCTTGATGGCCGGGGCGGTTTTTCTGATATGCCAGTACATCGTGTTTAGCGTGTTCGCTTTAGGCAAGCCGGGGCACGGTCTTGGCGTACTACTGATTTTCCTGGCGGTCGCGACGGCTGTGCTGTTCGTCGGCAAGTGGTGGTGGTGGCCTGAAGGGATCTCGTCGTTTGCGCCTGAGCTCGATGCGCAATTCACCCGCACGCTCGTCGTGGTCGCGGTTGCTTTCATCGGCGCGCAGGTTGCCCTCGGGTATGTTGTGATGCGCTATGGCAGCCGCGGCAAGGAGCGCGCGGTCTACTCGCATGGCAATACGAAGCTTGAGGTCACCTGGACGCTCATAACCGCGGTGATATTCATCGGCACAGCGATTCTGGGCCAGCGGGTCTGGGCTCAGTTGCACCTCAATGAGGCGCCGGAGGGCGCGGAAAAAATCGAGGTCGTCGCCCAGCAGTTCCAATGGAACTTCCACTATTCGGGCGCCGACAAGACGTTCGGCCGGACCGAAGCCAGATTCATCAACGATTCATCACTGAACTATGTGGGTCTCGACCCAGCCGACGCGCAAGGCAACGACGATACACAGGTATCAACGCTAGCGATACCCGTCGACCGGCCCGTGGAACTCACGCTGAAGTCGAAGGACGTGATTCACAGCTTCTTCGCGCCGGCGCTGCGTTTTAAGCAGGACGCGGTTCCGGGACTAAACATCAAGGTTCACTTCACCGCGCAGAAGGTCGGAAAGTACGAGGTCACGTGCGCCGAGCTGTGCGGCCAGCTTCATTACAACATGAAGACGTTTATGCTCGTGCTGCCGCAGAACCAATACGAAGAACTGGCCGCCATGAAGGAAGAGGCATTCAAGGAGAGGCTGGGCGAGTTGCTTAAGGAGTACAAGCTGCCCGAGGAGCAGAAGCGAGCTAACGAAGAGCAGACACAGACTAACTAGGAGACGACGATGGCAGAGACTGTTCCTGAGATTCACGGCGGGGTTCACCGCCACGAGCCGCCGAAGAGATGGATTCGCCGCTACGTGTTCAGCACCGACCATAAAGTCATCGGCATTCAATACTGGTTCCTGGCATTGTTTTCCGTTTTTGTCGGGATGGCTTTGTCCCTGCTGATGCGGTTGCAGCTTGGCTGGCCCGGCGAGCAGTTCGGATTCCTGAAGACACTGTTCCCAAATGCCGCCGCCAACGGGACCATCTCGCCCGAGTTCTATCTGTCGCTGGTGACGATGCACGGGACGATCATGGTCTTTTTCGTGCTGACGACGGCGCCGCAGGGCGGGTTCGGCAATTACTTTCTGCCGATTCAGATTGGCGCGGCCGACATGGCGTTCCCGGTCCTGAACATGCTGTCGTTCTGGGTCACGTTTCTCGCGCTGGCGGTGATGATCCTGGCCTTCTTTGCGAACATGATCGACCCGGATGCGGCCATTGGGGTGCTCGGCCCGATCGGCGGCTGGACGGGATACGCGCCCTTGAGCGCGATTGGCGAGTCGGCGGGGCCGGGGCAGGGAACCGGCGTCGTCTTGTGGGTGACCAGCATCGCGCTGTTTTGCATCGCGTCGCTATTGGGCGCGCTGAACTTCATCACGACGATGCTGAACCTGCGCACTAAGGGGATGTCGCTTGCGCGGCTGCCGCTGACTTGTTGGGCATGGTTCACGACGGCGGTGCTTGCGCTGCTGTCGTTTCCAGTCCTGCTGGCGGCCGGCATTCTGTTGCTGCTCGACCACCTCGCCGGAACGAGCTTCTTCATCCCGGCGAACCTGTACATCAAAGACAATGTGCTGACCGAACACGCCGGAGGTTCCCCGATCCTGTGGCAGCACCTGTTCTGGTACTTCGGCCATCCGGAGGTCTACATCGCGATCCTTCCCGGCATGGGTTTGACTTCGCACATCCTGTCGACCTTCGCCCGCAAGCCGGTCTTCGGCTACAGGGTGATGATCTACGCCATATTCGCGATCGGATTGCTGGGCTTCTTCGTCTGGGGCCACCACATGTTCCAGAGCGGGATGGACCCGCGCACGGCGGTGGCGTTCTCGCTGATCACTCTGAGCATCGGCGTTCCTTCGGCGATCAAGACCTTCAACTGGATCGGCACCTTGTGGGGCGCTCGGATTCGCTTCACGACGCCGATGCTGTTTGCGGTTGGGTTCGTGTCGCTTTTCGTGTCAGGCGGCATCACCGGTCTGTTTTTGGGCCAGACTTCGGTTGACATTCCGCTGCACGATACGTACTTCGTCGTCGGGCACTTCCACCTGATCATGGGTGTGGCCGCGATCTTCGGCATCTTCGCCGGAACGTACTTCTGGTTCTCTAAGATGTTCGGCAAGCGGATCAACGAGACGATGGGCAAGGTTCACTTCTGGCTGACGTTCATCGGCGTCAACGCGATCTTCATCCCATTCCACGTGATGGGGATGCAAGGCGCACCGCGACGTTACTCGACGCACGGGAACCTCGAATACCTGGGCGGAATGGCGCCACTGACGAAGTTCATCTCTTACGCGGCGTTCGTGACTATCGGTGCTCAGTTGATATTCCTCGTCAACCTGATTTGGAGCATGACTAGGGGGCCGAAGGAGACTGAAGAGAACCCGTGGGAGGCGACGACTCTCGAGTGGACGGTTCCTTCGCCGCCGCCGCACGACAACTTCGCGGGACACGAGCCGGTCGTTCATCGGGGACCGTATGAGTTTAGCGTTCCCAATGCGGCGAACGATTTTTGCAAACAGACGGACCCGGAGCCCGCGGCGGGGGACTGAAAGAGGGTTCGTGGTTTATGGTTCGTAGTTTGTGGTTTACGGGCTGAGTCCTTAGGTCGCTGCGATGGGGGCACAGGCCTTATGAAGATTATATGGGGACGACGGCTACAACAGACTTGAAGGTGACCAACTCTGGATTGGGAAGCTCCGGGCCCGGGCCGGGCGGGAGCGATCCCTTCGGTTCAGGGCGCCCCAAGGACTGGCCCCCGGGTATCACTCGGGACGACAGGATTGAACCAAAGAAATACCGCATCGGGATGTGGGCGGCGCTGGCGAGCATACTGATGCTGTTCGTCGCGCTGACCAGCGCCTATATCGTGCGCCAAGGCACGCCGGCAACTCGGCCGGCTGATTGGATCACCATCGAGTTGCCGCCCGTACTGTGGCTGAACACCGCGCTGTTGATAGTGAGCAGCTTGACGATCGAGCTGTCTCGCCGGGCGCTGAAGCGAAGTGATTACGCCGCTGTGAAGCGCTGGCTATCGCTCACGACTCTGCTTGGAATCGGCTTCCTCGCGGGTCAGATCGTCGCGTGGCGGCAACTCGCGGCGCAGGGCATCTACGTCAGCACTAACCCGCACAGCTCGTTCTTCTACCTGTTGACGAGCCTGCACGGGCTGCACGTGCTTGGCGGTGTCTTGGCGCTGACCTATGTGACAGTGGCGGCGCTGCGCTTGCGGATCGGGCTGCGCCGGGCTGTTGCCGTGGACGTGACCGCGATGTACTGGCATTTCATGGACGGCCTGTGGGTTTACTTGTTTTTGTTGTTGTTCTTCTGGAAGTGAGCTAATACGTCTGGAGGTGGATCGATGGCGGAAGCTAGAGCGGGAAGTCTGGCATCGGATTGGAGCGGGGGCACGCTCCCGTACCGCGTTGGGCATAGAAAGCTGGGGATGTGGCTGTTCATAATGTCGGACTCGCTGACGTTCGGCTCGCTGTTGGTTGCGTATGCCTTTGTCCGCGTCTCGAGCAAAGCGTGGCCGACACCATTTCCATTCAGCCCCAGCATCACCTTTTCGAGCATAATGACGCTGGTGTTGTTGTCGAGCAGCTTGACGATGGTGTTCGCCGTCGCGGCAGCGAAGCACGGCCGGAAGATCGCCGCGCGGAAATGGATCGCGGCAACGATGCTGTTCGGCTTGACGTTCGTCGTGCTGCACCTCTTTGAGTGGAAGCACCTGATCGACGAAGGGCTGCTTCCTACCGAACTGCCCGCGAAGTGGCTGGATACATGGCCGTCTGCCTCCCCGTTGTTCGGCGCCGCGTTCTTCGGCATCACCGGACTTCACATGTTCCACGTCTTCTCGGGCGTGTGCTATCTGGGAGTGATCGCGGCGCGCATCAAGAAGTTCACCAGCGAAGACGTCGAGGTGAGCGGACTCTACTGGCACTTCGTCGACCTGGTGTGGATGTTCGTCTTCCCGTTGATCTATTTGCTGTCGGTTGATTACACGCCGGGGGGCTGATATTCGGGCCGCACCCTGAGAAATAGTCGCCGGTCGCGGCGAGTCGAGCGCGACAGGAGACCTTGAGATGTGAGGAGTGAATTGATGGAGCAGCCTAAGAGCAAAGAGGTCACGAGGTTGAACCTGCTGCTGGCGACGCTGGCAGTGGGAACTTTGGCGGTCGCGGTCTGGACCCTCATCACTGATATGTTCAAAGCCGGCGTCGATGACCTGTTCTTGGTCCTCACTTGCCTGCTCCTCTCATTGGTGTTCGGTATCAACCCGTTGATTTGGGCTTACAATAACGGCTGGCTTCGCAATCCGTTCAAGGAGAGCGAGGAGGAACCGGCCGGAAACTTGGAGGCGGCGCACATGGAAGAAGCGCATGGTGGCAGCAACACCCAGAACGCGGTGGTTTGGGGCGTGCTTTTGGGCCTGACCGCGCTGGAGGTTTTTCTCGCCTACGAGAAGGTGGATCTGACTCTGATGCTGATAATCCTGATGGGCCTGTCGATCGTAAAGGCGGCGCTCATCATGTCGTATTTCATGCACCTGAAGTTCGAGCGGCTCAGCCTGATCTTGACGATCGTCCCGACGTTGATTGTGCTGCTGTGCCTGTTTGCCATACTCTTCCCTGACAGCTTCCGAATATTCAGGCTCGCGGGGAAGTGATAACCCACACGCCGGGTGCAAAGGGAGTTATGAATCGAATCAAGGGGCTGGTGACGATGGGATTGGCGGTTGTCGTCGCGACGCTCGCCGCGTGGGAGCCGGCGCTCGCTCAATGCCCGATGTGCAAGCAGTCGATAGAAGCGTCAACCGAGGGCGCATCGATGGCTGGAGGGATCAACCTGGCGGTGCTGGTCCTGCTGATTCCCGCAGTCTTGATCTTCGCCGGCATATTCGGCGCGGTTTACAAGTACCGCGACGAGGGCAAGGACGACCAACCGGGATAGAGGAGTCGAGGCGCGTTTGCGACGATCCCGCCGACCGTGCCGAGCTTCTGACTCACCTTCAATATGCCGAACGACTTCCATCCGGCTCTCAACGCGATGCTGAACGCGACGAGTGGGATTCTCGTCGTGTCGGGCTACCTGCTGATCCGCCGCAAGCGAGTAAAGGCCCACCGTGCGTGCATGATCGCGGCGGTCATAACGTCCCTCGTGTTTCTGACCTCGTACGTGATCTACCACTTTCAGCACGGGGCGAAGAGCACTCAGGAGAGCGGGATGGGCTGGGTGCGGCCGTTCTATCTCGTGCTGCTCGGCTCGCATACGCTGCTGGCGATAACGATCGTGCCGTTCGTCATCATCACACTGCGGCGGGCGCTCGGCGGCGACTTCGCCCGGCACAAGAAGATCGCGAGGTGGACCTTCCCAATTTGGTTGTACGTCTCCGTCACCGGCGTTCTGGTTTACTTCATGCTGTATCACTGGTATCCGGCGACTCCTTAGGTGGGACGGATGGTCGACCTTCAGCAAGCCGGCGAAGACGCCACCGTTGCAGGATTGCCGAACTTTCCATTCGAGACCTACCCTCAGCTTCAGCAGGCAGTCCGCGATAAGAGCTTCAAGGTTGGGGTCGATTCGCTGGCGGCTGCCGAGTGGTCGAATACATTCAACACCCGCGCTAAGAAGACGTTCATCTCGGCTCTCTCGTTGCTGCTGTTAGCTGCCGCCGTCGCCTCGATGGCCGTGACCGTCTGGTTGAGGGATTACTGGCTCTTGGCGGCAGTCCCGATTCAGGCGCTCTCGTTCTATCTATCACAACCGGCGTCCCGGATTCGAAAATGGGTGACGGCAGGAGGCGCCGCGGCCGTCGTAGTATTCGCCGACCTCGTCGTGATGGGACACGTCACATCGGCACTGTTGGTAGCTTATGCCGGACTGACGTTTGCGGCGGTGCGCGCGGCTGGCTCCATTGCCAACTCGTCGTTCCGCGCGGCTCTGATGTCAGACGAGGTCTTGTTCGTGAGTGCGTTCCGAATCGGCGCGTGCACGATTCTTGAGAAGACGACCAGTAAAGTCTACGCGCATCGCCGAGCTTCCTCATTAGACTCCGGCATACCCACATCGTAAGAAGCGGCCCGTAGTCCCTCGCGTTCTCTGCACACGGCCGAGACTTCCTCGCCCAGCCGGCGCCGGCCTCAGTCGGCCGCGAACGAGAATTCCAGGTGCTGCCTTGCCTGCCGGTATGCCTTTACCAGCGATCTCCGATCTTCGGCGCCCATGTTCATCACGGCATAGCAGTAGCTGTCGAGATCGTCCTGATGTTCGAACTCCGAAAGCCGCTGGCCCTCACGGACGAAGACGTAAACGCCGGTCCGCGGAAAAAGTCGCTTCACTCGCGCGATCCGGGCTTCGTCGGGCACGCGCGCGACCATCTCGTCTCTGAACGAGCGCAACGCAAAGCTGGCCGCAACCTTGAGTGCGCCTTTTCGCCGGTCGAGCCGCGGCCGTTCGCCCGACGCCAGCGCCAGGAGGAGGTCGTAGGTGTTCGTGCCGTCGACCTTTTCCATGAGGTCGGCGAACTGGCCCGCCATCCGCGGATTGATCTCGATGATTCGCACCTGGTTTTGGGCGCGGTCGTAGAACATTTCGATGTTGAATATGCCGTTGTCGTACCCGATGTGTTTCATCACTCGCGCGGCTAGGTCGCGCATTCTCTCCTGAACGCGCTTGGGCAGCGACGACGGATACTCGAATCGCTCGAAGCTCATGGTCCCGGGATACATTACCGAGTCTACGATGCCGATGGTTTCCACCTCGCCATCGGACACAAACCCCTCCAGCGTCGCCTGGCTGCCGTGCATGACCTCTTCGGCGATAAACGAGCCGCCGTTGGCCTCGAAGTCCGCGTACCGTCGGGCCAGTCGTTTGAAGGGCCGCAGAAACTGGCGCTCGAATCGCTTCACCGTGGGCTGCGAGAGGAACGACTTCAACTCGGCCGCACTATCAACTTTGCGCGCGAGCACTGAGTACCACGATTTTATTGGCTTCACGAAGAGCGGGAATCGAAGGCCGGCCGCAGCTTCGGAGCGCGTTGACAGGAGCGCAAAGCGGGGTGTCGCCTCCGGAACGACTTCGGCTTGTGCGAGGCGAGAGACGTACTTGTGAGAGCATCGCAGCACGGACTGAGGGGAAGGGGCCGGAAGCCGAAGTTCGCGGGCGATCGCGGAAGCGACTATGCAACCGGGGAAATCGCTCGAGCTGACGACGCCGTGAATGGGCTTCCTCTTGAACCGATCGATCGTGCGATCGATGAAGCCGAGGGGATCACGCGTCACGTCGCAGCCATCATCGGGTTCGTGGAGGATCACGTTGTATTTCTTCGCCCAGCGAGCCGGTGTCGGCATGAAGTGCGCCCGGTCCCAGGCGTTGAGGTCTACAACGAGGATGTTTCTTGTCGCGCCCACGCGAATCCCTTGGCCTACTCAGCGAGAAGTGGTCAATGATGCTCTGAGCCCGCAGAAGCTTCTCGCAGTGGAGCCCGCAAGACATAGGCTACACCATCAGCTACTCACCTCTCGCGAGGTGAGTATTGTCTTCGCCAATGTCCAGGTTCTCAAGTCCTCGAACCCCTTCACCGAAGCTTCTTCGACGCGGTGACGATCTTCAGCTTCCACGAGTTGATCGGCGAGCCGGGGGCATTAGTCATCAGCCGGCTTCCGTAATACCATAGGTTCCGCGTGAACGGTTTGTCCGGGGACGTGGTGAATCGCTGCTGCAAGTAGTACGGCGGTATCGACTGGTAATAGATGGTCGCTACCACCACCGATGCGCGCGACGCGTTGCCGCCAAGATCGACCTTGTAGGTCACCACATCCGAGCCGCTTCCGTCATAGTAACTCTTGCCTACTGGCGCACCGTCTCCGCCGTCGGGCTCGGTTATCTTTGCCTGTGGACCAGTGGGGCTCCAGCCCTGCGGCATCACGCGCGTGTCCTTCACCTGATGGTCCAGGCTGAGAAAGCTCGTCGTGAACTGGCCTCGGTTGTCGCGCGTGAGCTCTTCGTAGATCTGAACCTGATCCCCACGAGTGATCGTCTCGTGATACTTCTGATACATCTGTTTTCCGTCGGGTCCGGCGTCGAAGAACTCCGTCGGGAGCGGCTTGCCGGTCAGTCCGTTGAGAATCACGCCGAGGTCCGAAGTCAGTCCCGAGGCCCATAACCGGTTGGCGCTGGCGTCCAATACCTGAAATTCGATGAACGCGCGCCTGAAGCCAACCCCCGACGGAAACTTGTGCCCGGCCAGATTGGTGACCTTCACTTTGGCTTCGAGCCCCCTCGCCGTCTTGTTAACCGACACGATCTCGATCTTGGCGGTTTCTTGAGTTGCCAGGTCGAGTCCCGCCGCCTCGGCTGTCTCAAGCCCGGGCTGGGGATTGCCGAAAGTCGCCATCGGATCCGAGTTTCGAATCCCGATCGAGTCCCAGTACTGCTGGAACATCTGATTGGCAAACAGATTTATTCCGGCCAGCAGGTGGCGGCGGTAGGATTCGCCTTTCTCTTTGCCGCGAACCATCAACGTGATCTCTTCGTCGGGCGCGCGATTGTCGACGTAGGCGAAGGTGTTGTCTTCGATGTTGGCGATGCGGAACTTCAGCGTATCGCCCTTGTATTGATTTGGGAGGTGGCAATCCTGGCAAGTCTTCGCCGTCGAGGGCACGGGTTTGGTTTCGTCGGAGTAGATACTGTTGCGCCACTCGAAGTAGGTCGACTGCTCGTGCGCGATCTTCTTCGGATGATCGAGCGCGTCGGGCGGATATTTCTCGCCGACGTTCAACACCGGCACTTCGACGATGTGGCACGACCCGCACAGATCGGACCTCGTTATCTGATTGTCCTTGGTTTTAAGGGGAGTCAGGCCGAGAGCGTTTTTCATCGGAAAGGCGACGACCTTCTCGAAAGGGCCGTAGACCTCGTCGGGTTTGGGCGCGAGCTTGAACTTGCCGGTGTAGGTCTCTTCGGTCCCCAGGCCGTCGGCAAGTATCCGGTGGCACACCATGCAGGAGACGCCGTCGCGGGCGAGCGCCCCGTATGCGGCTTCCGGAGCCAGATTGTTGTCGGGCGTCGCGAGCACCAGATCGTGAGTGAACGGGCGGTGTTTGTCATTGAAGAATTGCCGCTGGCCCATCACGCCGTGACAGCTCAGGCATTTGTTGTCGATCTGGGGCCCAAGCTCGGGGTGCAAAGTTCGTTCGGTCTCGAGCTGCGCGTAAAAGATCGGATCGCGCCCCGATAGTCCCATCATCGACGCGCGCCACTCGCCATACGGTGACAGGTTGATATTGATGTTGGCCCCGACCGGAGTATAGATCATGTTCGGCAGCGCCGAGTTGCTCTGCGTTCCGTCGTGACACCCGATGCACTGATCGGAGGTGACGAACATCTTCTGGCCCTCGGGGCGCGGGCCCTGCACGACGTGGTCCCAGCTTTCCGATGGCAGGTCATGCGGCGTAGGAATATCGCTCTCTTTGATTGAGTTGTAGAGCGCCATGAATTCCCTGCTTGGCGGCGGTTGAGCAGAACCGCGAGCGGCCTTCAGCATTGCGAAGCGGTGTTTGCGTTCGTGGGCTCCCTCATCAATGCCCTCGGTCGGGTCCATCGAAGGCAGAACGCGCAGGTACGTGATAGGATCGCCGACGATGTTCCTGAGCGCCGAGTAGGTGGACGCGGGGTTGTCCGCCGACGCGTGACAGTTGATGCAATACTGGCCGTAGCCGGCGTTGGGGTAGTTGAAGGGCGGCTTATAGGCATTACCGACTCCGATGCCCGAAGTCCAATACCAGCCATCCCACGATTGTTTGCTATCCCGGACCATTATCGTGTAGCCCTGCATCGTGTAGTTCTTTGTGATCTTCTGCTGGGCCGGCGAAGGGTAGCCCTCCTTGATGATGATGGCGCCGTCTTTGATCTCGCCCCGCCGTCCGTGTGTCAGCCACTCCCAGACTTCGGGCGAGTAGTATATCTTCACCGCGCTATGAGTGCCGTAGCTGAGCCCTTGCGTCGTGTCGGTGCTCGCATCGATGAATGGACCGGTGTCGCGGATCTCGCGGTCCTGGGCCCAGTTCTTGTAACACCCCTTCTGAAGGAACTCACCGATTATCTTCTCATAGCAGTCGATGCCTACCTGGCTTGGCAGCGGCAGCGGCCACGTGCAAGGATCAGCCGGAATGACGCAGGGAGGAGCCGACTGACCGGGGCTTTGAGCTGCGTAGCCAGAGGACATCCGCGTAACGGCGGCCAGCGTCGCCAGCACGAATACGCAACCGAGTGACAGCTTGAAGTACCTCATTACGTCTTCCTCCTTGATGAACTCTCGTAGCGGTGTGACTGCTCGAATCGCCCTGTGATGTGCTCAGGCGATCATTCTTCTATCAGTCCGGGAAAAAGGCGTGACAACTGGGTCAACCGTATGTTTCGGTCAGAACCCTACGACAGTCGCCGACCCATGTCAACTGCGCCACCGTGATCGCGTTATAGGCTTCACGCCGCTCATTGCGGGCGTCCAACCTTGGGAGACGGCTTGTTAAAGTGTGCTTTATTGTCGCGGCACACTTGCGAGCGGAGCCACGGACTGAGGGCTGGTTGCGCCGCAACCAGCCCCCGCCGACTAAGGCACTGAACCACAACGCACGGGCCAACACATCATGGGCACAGTCCTGTGTTGTTGCGGAGGTTCCTGTCGTAGATGCTGCAAGCCGTGACAGTACCATTCTTGACGGCCCCGGTGCCTCGATTGGCGCCCTTATCCGCAGTGCCATTGATCCGACGGTTCCCGACGAGATGCGTCAGCGTGAAGATATTGCCCATCCTGGTTGCCGTTCCTTTGCCCGTGTACTTGTTTCCGCCGCAGCAGACCATGTACTGGCCGTCCGCCGAGTTCCACATCATCGCCGCGAAGGGGGACTCGTTCTCGATACACACGTCGAAGAACGTGATCGTGAATGAGCACATCTTCGCGTTGCCCGACGTGTCAGTAGCCGTGCAGGTCACCGTCGTCGTCCCCCGCGGGAAGAATGACCCGGAAGGCGGCACGCACGCGACTCCCACGCCCGGGCAGTTATCGCTCGCCATCGGCGCGGGATAGAATACCTGCACCGTCGTACCGCCGGGATCTTCACTCGCCGTGACAATGTTGGCCGGGCAGGTGATCGAAGGCATCTGCATATCCACGACCGTTACCGTGAAGCTGCAGCTCTTCTGGTTACCCGACACGTCAGTCGCCGTAGCGGTCACGGTAGTCGTACCCTTCGGGAAGGCTGACCCCGACGGTGGATTACTGGCGACCGTCACACCCGGGCAATTGTCCGATGCCATGACCGTGTAGTTCACGACCGCCTCGCACAGGTTCGGAGCCGTCGGAGTCGTGATGTTGGCCGGGCACGCTATGCTCGGCATCTCGTTGTCGTTGACCGTGACCGTGAACATGCACGCGGTCGATTGATTGCCCGACGTGTCAGTCGCCGTGCAACTAACCGTCGTCGTGCCCTTCGGGAAAGCCGAGCCCGACGCCGGGTTGCAGGCGACGGTGACGCCGGGACAGTTGTCGCTCGCCGTTGGGCTGTACATGACGACCGCCGTACACAGCCCCGGGTCAGTTGTCGTGACAATGTTCGACGGACACGATGTGATCGTCGGGTTCTGCGTGTCGTTGACCGTCACCGTGAAGCTGCACGAGGCCGGATTGCCTACGGCGTCGGTCACCGAACACGTCACGGTTGTAGTGCCCTTGGGGAAGGCGGTACCCGATGCTGGGCTGCAACTCGGGGTGCCCACACCCGGACAATTGTCGGTGGCCGTCGGATCAGTGTAGTTCACGACCGCCGTGCACATATTCAGGTCCGTGGACGTCGTGATGTTCGTGGGACAGTTGTTCAACGTCGGGTTCTGAGTGTCGTTGACCGTGACCGTGAAGTCGCACGACGCCGAATTTCCCGATGCATCCATCACCGAACAGGTCACGGTAGTGGTGCCCTTCGGGAACGCGAAGCCCGAAGCCGGACTGCAAGTGGGAGTGCCCACTCCCGGACAATTGTCGCTCGCCGTCGGATCCGTATAGGTGACCGCTGCCGTGCAAACGTCGGGATCAGTCGAGGTCGTCACGTTCGTCGGACAATTATTCAAAGTCGGGTTCTGAGTGTCGTTGACTGTGACGGTGAACATGCAGGACGGTCCCACCATCGACGTGCACGTCACCGTGGTCACGCCCTTCGGGAACGCGAAGCCCGAAGCAGGACTGCACGTGACCTCTCCGCACGACCCGCTGACAGTCGGAGCCGAGTAAGTGACGACAGCCGCGCACAAATTTGGGTCGGTCGAGGTGGTTATGTTCGGATTGCACATCAGAGCACACAGCGGATTCACCATCACCGTAAACGTGCATGTGTTTGTATTACCCGCCATGTCGGTCGCCGTGCACGTAACGGTAGTCGTGCCAACCGGGAAGCTCGATCCCGACGCGGGACTACAAGAAGCCGTCGGCATCGGGCAGTTATCGGTTGGCGTCGGCGTCGTGTAGGTCACCGTAGCGGACCCGGAGCCCGGCGACGATTCGTCGACCGCGATATTGGCCGGACACGTTAGGCTCGGCAGTTGCGCGTCAATCACCGTGATGATGTACGAGCAGTTCCCCGTGTTCCCGGAAAGATCCATCGCCGAACAGTTGATGGTCGTCACGCCCTTCGGGAACGTCGAGCCCGAAGCCGGCGTGCACATCACCGTAACCGTATCGCAGTTGTCGGTCGCGGTCGTCGGCGTCAGCTTCACGCCTGCTGCGTCGCACGCGTTGGGATCGGTCGTCTGCACGAGGTCCACGTGGAGCGCCACCGGCTGTGACATCCCGTCGACGCCCGGAATCCAGTTCTGTCCGCCATCGACGCTCAACTCGACGAAGATGTCGAAGAAGCTATCGATCCGGAAACCGCCGCCGCTCGCGTCGGTGATCTTGGTTTGACCGGTCGACATCATTGTGGGGCTCTCGCGAATCATCACACCGGCAGGAAGGTTCCCCCCGCTGATGTCAAGCTGCAACATCTCAGTGTCGAATGTCCTCGTCCCGCCGCTCTGGTTGTTGAACGTTGTCTTAACCATGACGACGGCAGGGGCCTGGAAGGACATCGGAGAGCCAGGGCTGATCGTGATAGTGCCGCGGTCGAGCGCATTGACCGTCTTCGTGGTCATGGAGCCCGCCATCGCAGCCGGCGGCGCATCACAGGCGGAGAACTGGAAGAGGAAGTTATCCCCGCTCAGACTGTTGCCGGTCGGGAAGTTCACCGTCGTTGTGCCGGCGTAGGCCGAGTTCGTCGGCGGCAGGCAATCGCTCGAAGGAGCAAACGCGCCGTTGTCGGGCGGACAAGAGAGCACTGGAGATTCGTTGTCGGTCACCGTGACGACGAAGAAACAACTACCCATATTCATTGAGGCATCGGTCGCGGTGCAGGTGACCGTCGTCATACCGTCAGGGAATGCGGTGCCTGACGGGGGACTGCAAACGACCGTCGGGTTCACTGGCGGACAATTGTCGGTAGCCGGCGGAGTCGTGAACATCACCACCGCCGAGCACATCCCCGGATCAGTAGACGTGTTGACGTTGGCCGGACACGGCCCAACTGACGGCGCCTGATTATCGTTGATCGTCACTGTAAACATGCAGCTGGCCATGTTATTCGAGGGATCGGTCGCCGTGCAGTTCACAGTGGTTGTGCCCTTCGGGAAGGTCGAACCCGAAGCCGGCGTGCACATCGGAGTGATAGCGCCGCAGTTGTCGGTCGCCGTCACCATGTAACTCACGACGGCCGTGCACACGTTTGGATCCGTGTTCTGTGAGAAGCTCGCCGGACACGAGATCATCGGGTTCTGATTGTCGGTCACCGTCACGTTGAAACTGCACATGGCCGAGCCAGAAGTGCTGGTAGCCGTGCAGGTCACCGTGGTCATCCCGACCGGGAAGTTGTGCGGCGAAGTGATCGTGTTCATGCCGTCCGAGCAGCTCACCGTTGGCGGGGGGCATCCGGTCGCCGTCGTCATCCATGAGACCGAAGCCGTGCACATCCCCGGGTCTGTATTGACCATGAAGTCGCTGGGACACATGATCGTCGGCGGAATCGTGAGGGTCACGGTGTCGGTGTTCGTGTTCAATGACATGAAGTTCGACCCGGAGATCGTCGCGGAATTGTTGATGTCGCAGACGTTGGGCGGGAAGGGATTGTCGATCGTCACCTGGAACATTATGGTGACGCTCTCATTCGGCGGGATCGTCCCGATCATCTTGGCGACGGTCTCTCCGCTTGGGGATGCCGTTGCCGCCACCGGAGGCGCGCTCGCCCGGCCCAATCCAGCGAGTCTCGCGCGATTGGCAAGAGGCGTGTTCGGGTCTGCCCGATAGCCCGCCTGTGCGAGCGAGGCCCCGAGGGTCGACCTCAGCCTCTCCGACCCGGCAAACGTGTTGATGGAGGACCCGTTGGAGTGAATCGCGCCGTCATTGCCGCGCGTGGCTATTGAGAGTACGCCCTTCGACCCGGCGAGATCTGCTGCTACGAGGTCCTTGTGGTTGACATTCTCATCAACCGGTTTGATTTGGCCGATCCTCAGCAGTCCGTTGCTGGGGAGGCGGCGCTGTGAAGCGTCGATCGTGCCGAGCATCAGGCCGCGCCTGCGATGCTGGCGGTACGGATTGTCCTTATCGAGCGCATTGCCGAGCTGTCGCATCACGACCGTGAGCAAGTCGATTCGCCTGAATGCGGGGCTGCGCTCGCTTGCTTCAAGCTCCGCCGTGCCGGTCACGGTCTCGAACTCGAGTTCGTCGAAAGGCGTGGGATCGACGAACCATCCATAATCCGCCGCGGTCCTGTCTATTCGAACCCTCTTCCCGAATGACTGCGCAAGCTTGTTGTCGGGAAGACTGCCAAGCTCGAACGTCATCGCTTCGATTCTGGCGAGTTCTTCAAAGGAAACCCCGAGCTCGATCCATCTCCTGATCGCCGCGCGGACGATCTCATTGAGCTCATCCTGAGTGAGTTTCTCCGCCTCGTCGTCGCCTTGTTGTCTGATTCGTTTGCCATAGGTTGCCATAAGGTTGAGGTCGACGATGTCGCCTCCCTCATCTTGCGAAGTTTCAACGCCGGCTTGGGCCAGTCCGCCCATCTCACTTTCTAAGACAATCGAGCTTGGCATCGCTCCTGCCGTACACGCCGCGCCGCCGGGCGTAGCGAAGCTGCCCGGAGCTTGAGTAGTCGCGGATGCCTTAGCGTTTGGAGCTTCGTTGGTGATCGTGTTTCGACCTATGAGGTAGTTGACGACGTCGACCGTAATATCCGGGTCGGGCCCATCCACGAAGCCCGGGAGCCGGACAATTGTGCCAAAGCGCTGACGCACCCTGATCAGGTCGCCACCGAAATTTGGACCGGTGACGATGTTTGCCAGCCCTCCGGCCCCGCCGATGTCCGCGCACGTGGTGCCGGTGTCGGTGGCCGTCGCGCCCGATGTCACTGTGATTCCTTGCAAGGCGTTGGGCGCTACGGGCTCCGCGACCGTGTTACCGGTGACAGTTGCGTTCATGTTCCCCGGTCCGTCGCGCTTGATGATCTGAATGCCGATATTGTTGAACTGCCTTATCTGGTTGTTGGTGATGGTCGCGTTGACGGTAGACGCGCCGTTGACGAGCACGCTGATGCCATCCGATGAGCTTGACCCGGAATTGGCCGAGCCTGCCTGGCCGAGGGTGTTATTGTTGATGGTCCCGCTGAGCAGTCCGGCTGCGGTTGATGTGACGGAGACAACGTTGATGGTGATCGGCGCAGTCTTGGCGCCGGTGATCGTGTTGTTGGAGACATTATAAGTCGATGTGGAGCTTGAGAAGGCGGCTCCTCCCGTAATCGTGACGCCGCCTCCCAAGGTGCTCGCCTGCGCCGGGGCGCCGACAGTGCCATTGGAAGTCAGTGTGTTCCCGGTGACCACGGTAGTCATGTTACCGGAGTTCTCGGCATCGGTCTGAATATGATCGTCCCTGTTGCTGTGCATGGTGCAGCCGGTCACTTTGACGACCATAGTGGCGCCGCTTTGCGCTCGGGCGAAGATGCCATCGCCGCCGGTTGTGGCGCTGTTGCTCCGGATCGTGGAGTTCATGACCTGCAAGGCGTTGAGCGAGCCGGTTGAGTTGATCACCCTTATGTTGCTTTCGACTCCGCCCTCGATGGTGCTGTTGTTGATCAAACCCGTGCCTACCAGGTTGCTGAAGAAGATGCAGGCCTCGTCCGCGCCGTCATTATTGCCGTTGGTGCCGTTGATAGTGCTGTTCAGGAATTCAAACCCGTTGACGGTGGTGCCCTTGATCGCGAAATTGTCGTGCGTCGTCAGGAGCATTCGATCAAACGAAACGTCATCGGCGTTCATCAGGAAAATGCCGTTTCCGGCTTGCGCGTTATCAGCGCCGGTAGTGTTTTGGATAGTACCGCCTGAATTCGCCGTGCCGGTGCCGACGACGGTGAAGCTGCCGCCAGTGTCGATAAGCGCTATTCCGTTAGGGCCGCCGTTAGTGGAGACGCTCGTGAGCGTGACGTTCAAGCTCGTTTTGGCGGCCGGTCCGTCGATCTCAACCGCGGGCTGGCTGGTAGTCGAAATCGTGCCGCTCGTAGTCGTGATCGTTCCACTACTGGCTACACCGTTTGTCGCGTGCAATCCGCGCTGATTCGTTTCGGGAGTAATGTCGAGGTCGGCAAACGATACATTGCCCAGGTTGTCAATAAGCCTGACTCCAGTGCCGCCAGTCGTGTCGCCATCCGGATTGGTAATACTGGTGTTGCCAAAACTGGCGGTCGCGCCGGAGGCGAGACTTTGAACCAGAATGCCGGTGCTCGCGGCGTTAGTAACGGTTGTCGAGCCAATTGTCAGACTACCGCTCGCGCTGGTGAGGCTTATGCCGGTTGCGCTGCTGCCTGTGGACGACACGTTCGTAAACGACATCCCTAGCATCGTCGGGTTGGACAGCAGCGCGGGTCCGCCGGTCGCGTTGATCGAGCCGCCGCTCACGTTGACTGTCCCGCTGCTGGTTGCTGACACACCCGTACCGTTATTGGTCGTCACGGCGAGTGATGAGAATGATATCGTCGAGCCGGCGTTTGAATTCAAGTTCACGCCTGTCCCGGATGTCGAGCCCTTATTTGCCGTCGTGTTGCCAAAACTGAAGTTAGCCCCCGAGGTCGAGCTTTGAACGTCAATGCCGGTGCCCGTCGGATTCACGATGTTTGTAGTCGTTGCTGTGAATGACCCGCCGACCGCGTTGAGGCGCACACCTTCGTTGTTGCTGCCTCCACTCGACTCAATCGAGTCGAACGTTGATCCGGAGGCTATGGTGCCGGTCGCAAGGTTGAGCCCACGGCCGGTCCCGTTGACGGTGACATCGCGAACGGTCAGGGTGCCGAAGCTCGACCCGCTTATGTCGGTCCCGGCTGCGCCGGTGTTGCCCACGGTGAAGCCATGCAACCCGTTATTCGTTCCAAGAGTTATTGCGTCCGTCCCGACCGTCGTAATCATGGGGTCGGAGCCGCCTGTTGTGGGCAGCAGGTTGTTGCCCGATGGCATGGTGAACCCGGTGATCGTCAGTATCGACTGGCTTGCGCCCTGTCCGATGACTTTTTCCGCGCTCAGAAGGGTTATCCCCCCTGTGTAGTTGGTCATTGAGGAGTAGAGGAAGATGACGTCGTTGGCCGTATCGACGGAGTCGGCGCTTCCCATTCCAGTCAGAATGTTGAACGGGGAACTCAGCCGTCCATCGCCGTTCATTACAGCCGCGCTGTCAACGAACCAGATCAGGCCGCTGACGGTGATCGTCACGGTAGCAGTGTCGGTCTTGCCCGTGCCATTGCCGAGCGTGTAGTCGAACGTGTCCATGCCTTCGAAGCCGACCGGTGGATTGTAGGTGAATGCGCCGGTCGTGGGGTTGATGGAGAGCGTCCCGCCGTTTGTGGTTGTTGTCGGCGGCGACTGGATAGTCAGCGTGCCGCTGCCGTTCGGGTTCAAGTCGTTTGCCAGCAGTCCGGGTGCGGGGACGTCGATGTTGACGTTGCCGATCGTATTGTAGCTGTCATTGACGGCGATTGGAGAGACGATGAGCGAGTTCGCCACGAGCGTCGTATTGGGATCAATGGTGTCGGAGAAGTTCACGCCGGTGGCGTCCATCATGCCGGTATTAGAGATGACGACGGTGTACGTGATCGTGTCGCCCGGATCCGCCTGAGGGTCGCTCAGCATGTGGCTCTTCATGGCCGAGACGCTCGGGCTTGCCGGCGAGAACGCGGACGCGGTTGCGAGCAGGTTTTTCATGGACACCGGGAAGGCCGGGGATGGCCTTGAGAGAATACTGCGGTCCAAATCGCTTCGCTTCGAGAACCCGTCGCCGATCCTCACTCCGCCGTTGAGCCGTGAGTCCCGGACGGACGGTTCCGTCCCGGCTCCCAGGCCTGAAGCCCTCGGCGAAACCTCGAGAATGTTGCTGAGGGCGGCGAGTGCGATCACCGCGCCGATCAAGTACCTGGCAAACCGAATCTGGCTTCTCTCCTTCATGACTGTCGCTCCTTGTATGGAAGGGGACGACTCAACGCGTGAGCCATCTCTTCGATATTACTGGGGCACCATTGTCTGACGCTGACGGGACCGGCTGAGTCGAGGCCACGTGTAAGTCGCTCGCATACAAAGGCACATTCCGGCGAATCTCCGGACGGAATCAACAAGCGTCCGGCGCCTGCGTTGTCAGCCGGCCTCCTTTAGTTCAAACGCCCGAGAAGGGCAAGGTCTAAAGGGGGCTCTCACCAGGGCGTGTTTAGCGTGGTCATTCATAGCGAAGGCTCGCGCGCCACCTCCAGCGCTTAACGCGCCCGACAGATGGCGGCGCGTGGCAATCGGGTTGAGCCACGCGCCGCACAATCGTTCCAACTCCTCTCCCCGCTACGTGCGAGGCGGGAAGACTCCCTGCAGTGCGATGCAAAAATTCAAAGTCAAGTACGGCATCATGTTGTTGTGCGGCTGGTCTCCCCCCGCCGGCGCAATCGTATTAGGAGACATACTGGTGAAGGCCGCTGGAGGGACGTATCCGAACCCACGATTCGTCCGCGCCAGCGCCCGAGCCGGGGTAGGCGAGCCGAGATCAGCCGGATCCTGACTATGGGTCATTATCAAATGACTGTGCGACGGAATCTCGGATTCCAGCAGCGTCACTGTTTCCGATCCGCCGGTTTCACCCAGGTCGTGGAGCGAAAGGCCGGGCCCCTGGCCCGGATGCATCGGCGCGTTGCCCTGCATGTTAGGCAATGCAAAATTCGATTTGCCGTCGCCGCCGTAAGTCGTCCCAAGCAGCGAGAACAGCGCCGTGTTCTGGCTTAGCGGCATCAACTGGCCATCGCAGAACGCCCAGCCTTTGGGCGCGAAGTTGAATGGGAATATCCGAATTTCAGCGACGAATGGATCTGCCATGTTTTCTCCTTAGGTCTGTGACGGGAAGATCCCGAAGAGTGAAATGATGAAATCAACACAGAGGTACGGCTGAAAGTTGTTGTGCGGCTGACTGCCGCCCGTCCCTGTCAGGCCCTGAGCCGCCAACGCGTTGGTCGCGGTGTCTTCTATGTACCAGTCAATCGTGGGTGAAGCGGCGACCACGTTGTTCTGCGCGTTGGGTTGATCACCTGTGCTCGTGGAGGCAAGGTAGGGATGAGAGTGAGCCGGTATCTGGTTGACGGTCAGGGTAATCTCTTCCGCGCCGCCCGTCTCAGCCAGCGTGAAGCCGTTGCCAAAGTGGATCGGAACTCTACCCCGTAGGTCGGGAAGCGCAAATGTGCTTTCACCATCTCCACCGTAGGTCGTGCCTATCAGTTGAAACAGTGTTTCGTTTTCCGAGATCGGAAGCAACTGGCCCTCGCAAAACATCCAGCCGGCAGGCGCGAAGTTGCCCCCGAACATTCTAATTTCGCCAACGTAAGGTTGTGCCATTAGTTCTTCTCCTCCTTAGTTCTGGCTTGGAAAAATGCCCTGAAGCGCGATGCAGAAGTTCAGGACCAGAAAAGGCTGCATGTTCAGGTGGGCCTGACTGCCACCGACATTGGCTACGGTGCTCGGAAGCAGGGAAGTCAGGTTCGCTGCTGCCGCATACCCGTTACTGGTCGAACCCATCAGGTTGCCGCTGGACGGGGCCAGTGTGGCATTATTGGTTGATGCTTGCGCCACATGTGTATGCGTCGGCAGCTCGGAAATCGATAGCGTGTGCGCCTGCTCGCCGCCTCGTTCACCCAACGTGTGGCCGCTTCCCATGTGAATCGGCACGTTGCCCTGTAAGTTCGGCAGCGCGAAATTCGTCTGCCCGTTACCGCCATAGGTCGTTCCTAAGAGCGAGAACAACGCCTGGTTCTGATTGATCGGTAGCAACTGGCCGTTGCAAAGCGCCCAGCCCTTCGGCGCGAAGTTGAAACTGAAGATTCTGATCTCAGACAGAAATGGTTCTGCCATTCGGTATCCCTCCTTCAAAAGTTAAGTTCGTCAACCTTCAAGAGCAGTCTCGCCGCCCGGCGCCTACCAGCGGCCACTCGTCAACCTGACTAGCAACTTGAAACCAGGCGACACCAGCAAGATCTTCAGTCACCTGCACCCGGCATGGGACTTGTTTAGGGGATTTCTTCAATCATCAATCACTGAGGGCTCCACATTGTCCCTTCTGGCGCGCGATTGTATAGGCAAGTCCGGCAGTAAGTCAACACACAATATGATATGGTCGCATCTGGCAAATGATCATGCCTAATCAGTCTATCAGGGCAGGGTTAATCAGGGCAGGGTTAATCAGGACGGGCTTGCCCAGCTACCAGCCGCCACGGTAGATTCCAACACGTGATCGCTACACCGCGTTTCCGGGTACGGGAAGGATAGATCATGTTCGCGTCACCTCGAAGGTCCTTGAAGGCTGCACTCGTGATGGTGTTGGCCGTGCTCTTGGGCGGCGGGCTCGCATCGGATTCGGCTGGTCGCCAGCAATCAAGCGCGCGGTTGGGATCCGAAATCGGCCACCCTGTTCCCAAGGAGGTTCGGCAGGACGCCCTGTACAAGATCACGAGGAACATGTTCAGCGAACAGATCGACTCGAGTTTCTCGTTCTCGCGTGCTTCTGAACACGTCGCCGATTTGGTTCTGGTCGAAGTCAAGGACCTCAATCCGCCCTTCGTGAAGGGTAGTGGGGATACGGTTAGAGAGTCCTTCTCACTCACGTTCCGCGGCCCGACCGAGCCGCTCCTGAAGCAGGGGACCTACAATGTTAGCCACAAGGAACTCGGCGCGTTCCAGTTGTTCATCGTTCCGGGAGACCCACACGGCAAGCTGGGCCCGCACTATGAAGCCATAATCAATCGTGTTTATCCGTAAGCCTCCGAAGGCCACGGCGCAAATCCCACACATACAAGCGGTTGTGTGAACAAGCTACCCGAACCCAGTATTGCAACCTCCCTGCTAAGCGCTTAGACTGAGGCGACCCTTAGGCAGGGGTGGAACTTTATCTCAGGCATGTACACATTCAAGGAGGGGACCCAGACAATGCAGCTATCTCGAAGATTCTTTGTGCGCGCGGCTGGAATGTCCGGCCTCGCGGCGATCGTGCCGGCGGTGCTGAACAGCGCCGCGTTCGGCCAGAACTCAACCAAGCCCGGAGCCAAGACTCCGCCGCCGCCGGCTCCCAAGCCGCCGGCCTCGCCCTCGGCGCCGGCCGATCCGTTCGCGACACTTAGTAGCAGCGTTTTCTATCAACAGATTGGCTCGAACTTCATTTTCAGGCGATCAACGTCAAGTACGTTTATTGACATGAAACTCATCGCAGTCGAGACGCTGCGCCCGACCGAGGGTGCGGGCGGCAATGCGCCACTGAAAGAGTGCTTTGCGTTGGTGTTCGAAGGACCGGCGCGATCCAGGTACCGCCAGAGCACGTTTAACGTCGAACACGGCACACTGGGCAAGTTTCAGATCTTTGTTGTGCCCACCGGCGCCATGAGCAGATGGGGTTGGACCTACGTTGCGACGATAAACCGGATCAAGCCTTAGGATCGTGCCTGGCGAGGCGCTCGCCTTCTTTTCTGAGCCATGTTGCGACGATAAACCGGATCAAGCCTTAGGATCGTGGGAACCGGCTTCCGTGGATTCGTCGGAGAATCCGTGTGAGAGGCGCCGGCTCTTCGGCGTTGCGGCCGCATTGGTTGACCCAGGGCCGCAGGCCGGCGGGGCTTCAGCTTCTTTGCACAGGCCCCTGGGTTATTGGGTCAAGGCCGCCACTCGAGCAGGTCGCTGTAGCCGCTTTGGCCCGACTTCGCGAATCCCAACCGCTCGAACAAGCGTTGCGATGGGTTGAAGCTCTCGACGTAGATACGAAGCGGTTTTCCGGCGCTGGCCGCCTCAGCCATCAGGCGGCGGAGAATCTCGGTCCCGGCGTTCCTGCCTCGATAGGCGGGCAGAATCGTGATGTCCAGGATGCGTATCTCGTCTTCGAGCCGGCCAACCCAGAGCCGCCCTATCGGTACGCCGCGTTCTAGAATCACCTGCTGCTCCTGGTTGGGGTAGTGCTCGCGATAGTGACGCTGCTGAGCGGCGAACTGCATCGTGACAAATGCGGCGCACTGCGCTTCGTCCCATCCCGTGAGGGCTAACTCGTCCGCGCGAGTGCTGGCGTAGACCTCGATCAAGAATGCTTCGTCATCCGCGCAAGCCGGACGAAGGGAGATGCCGTTTTGGTCGGTTGCCAGACTCATTCACTCCTCGATTGCATTCTCGACCGCTAATCAGCGTTTGTTGGGAAGCGGTTTATAACTGCTTCAAACTGGATGCCAGTGGCGTCCCTGCCGATGGGGACCAGCAGCAAGTCGAACGTTCCGAGCGTTCCGTGTTCGAGCACAAAGAGATTCTGCAGGATCGGCGTGTCCTCAGGAGCGAGGAATATCAGGGAGAACTGTTCCTGCCTGGGCGTCGAACCGTGGTCGACGACGCTTATAAGCTCCATCTCGACCGGCCCTGAAGACGGACTCTGAGTACGGAACGTGGTGCCGAGGTTGTCACGAAACATCTGCTGCGTAGTCTTTTCGAGCATGAGTTTTTCTCCAGCGCGACCGGAATCCATATCGGCTCTCCACTCCATTTTGAAGTGACTGCCGATGTCCCCTACGGTCACGAACCCGAGCCGCTCGTAGAGGCGGATCGCGCGATTGGACTTCGCAACGTGAAGTGTAAGCGGCAGGTTGTCTCTCGCCGCCTCGGCCTGCAGTTGCCGAATCAATGACGCGCCAATTCCGCGGTTCCGATCATCCGGCAGAAGAGAGATATCGCCAAGCCGAATCTCCGCAGAAGTTCTGTTCACCAGCAGTCTTCCCGCCGGCCGGTCGCCGACTACTATGATGTGGTGGTCGGCGTCGGGGAACTGCGTACTCCAGTGCTGCTGTTGCGCTTTGAATTGCAATGCAAAGAACGATCTCTGCTGTGTTTCGTCCCAACCAAACGGCGATATCTCGTCGATGCGAGTGCTTGAGTACAGCGCGTAGAGGAACGGCTCATCGTCGGGGCAAACCGGCCGAAGGCTGATCGGCGCACGAGTTTCGCGATTCACCTGAGGCATGAGAGCGAAAAAAGGCGAGCACATTCTACTCGCCGAGTTACGACAAAGTCGAGCGTGCGCGTTCAAACACATGGCATGGGGTGAGGTGTGCTTGCTTGACCGCTGAACGCGCGCCCCCCTAGAATCACGCTTCATCTAGGCAGCCGGTCGTCGCGATCCAGCGACGATTTGAGATAGAGATCAGCGTGAACGATCAGGAAACCGTCTCAGCGCAATCCTCGCGACCACCCGAGGCGCAACCGCCTCCCCGGCGCAAGTTCCCATGGGCGATGCTGATTCTCGTCGGGCTGTTTGTGATCGTCCCATTCCTGTCGTGGTACGGCACATGGTTTGGCCGTGCACTCTCCGACGAAAAGCTGGATGAGTACTTCAGGGCCGGGGCGAGGCCTCGCGACGTCCAGCATGCCCTTTCACAGATTGCGGCCGGAATGTCGAATGGCGATCAATCGGTGAAGCGCTGGTATCCGGCGATCATCGAAGCTGCGGGACGCGAAGCGCCCGCGGTCCGCCTGACGGCAGCCTGGGCGATGGGCAATGATAATGGGCACGAGGAGTTTCACCCAGTCCTGCTCCGTCTTCTCGGTGACAGTCATCCCGGTGTGAGGCACAACGCAGCGCTGTCGCTCGTGCGATTCAATGACGCGCGGGCCCGGCCGGAGCTGCTGGCGATGCTCGAGTCACGGCGGTTGCGCGCCGAATCGCCGGGCACTGTCGAGTTCATCGTCAAAGAAGAGGGCGCCGCCGTCGCCGAAGGAGCTCCGCTCGTTCGCATCAAGGACGACGCGGGCCGGACCGTCGAACTGCGCGCGCCGGAAGCTGCGCGCATTGAGGCGCTTGTTGTGTCCGATGGCGCGCGAGTTGAGTCGGGACAGGAGGTCATGGTGCTCGCGCCTGATGTTGAGCAGCTCTGGGAGGCGCTGAGGGCGCTATTCATCGTCGGTCAACCGGAGGAAATCAGCTTGATCGATCGCTACACTCGGCCGATCCCAGGTGTGCCCGACCGCGTCCGGCAGCAAGCCGTGTCAACCATAGAAGCGATTCGAACCAGGCAAGCGGGCAGGTAGGATCCGTCCGCGCCACGGCGTCACGGGTTAAGCTGGACGCCCGTTCTCGACTCCCACTCTCCGACGTCCATCATCTCGATCGCGTCCCAGGGGCAGCCTTCGAGGAACGTCCCATCCGGGCCCTTGCTCGTGCAGAGCTTGCAACCGATGCAGAGATTCGGATCGACCTCGATGCGACCATTGGGAAAGTAGTTCTCGTCCGGGACCCAGAACATGCACGCCTCGACCGGACAGTACTCGACACAAGCGGGTGAGCCGGCGCATCCGGTGCAGTTGTCTAGAATGACGGCGATGATTTTCGGTTTCTTTTTCCTGAGGTCGGGCCGGCCGTGGGACATCGGCTCCATCTTTACGAACGTTTCGATTAGTTCCAGAGCTTCAGCCATGTCTCTCCCGATTATGGGTTGGTGATTGTTCGTCGAATGCTCGATTCGACGCAGGAAGAATCTATCAAGAAACTTTTGAACCGCCAAGCCCCCGAGAACGAGCGCCGAAACGCCGGGATCAGCCCTCCAGCAGGCTGCCGAAAAAGCAATAACGGGCTTCACCCGGAGGGTGGCGACAATCCCACCAACGCAGTTGGTAGTGCGTTCATGCGTATCTAGTTCTTTTGGCGGTTGGCCGCCGCCTGCCTCTTGAGTTGCGCCAGTCTCTCTTCGGCGCTCTGGCGGTCGCGCGCGCTGAGCTGTGAGCCGGCCGCGTCGATGAACTTCTTCTGGTGTTCGGCCGCCTTCACGAACTTCTGATCGGCTTCATAGATCTGCGACAACGTCGAGTAGATATCGGGATCGTTTCTCAGTTGCGGGATCGCTTCGCGGACCTTCAGGGACTGCTCTCCGTCTTGAACCGCCTGCGCGATGTTGCCTTTCAGGAAGTGATTGAGCGCGCTTGTCTCAAGCACGAGCGCCAGCCGCTCTTTGCTCGTCAACCGCTGTGCCGTCTTCATCGCTTCCTGAATATGAGTCCGGGCGCGGTCCAGATAAGTGTCGGGATCCGGGATCGAGTTGTCGAAGTCGTAACCGACCAGCCGCGTGAGCGCCTTCGCCGCGATCCAGTGAGCCTCAGCCATCGCGGCGTCGTTGATGTATCGCCCCCCGCCGAATATCACGTGGCTGATCGAGAGACGCCTGAGCCCGCGCGCCGCGGACACCTGCTTCTTCGAGACCTCCTCGAACAGTTGTATCGCCTTTTCGGCCTCCTCGGCGGCTCTCTTGCGTTTCTCCTTCGAGTCCTGATAAGTCAGCACGTCAGCCAGTATCAGGTGGGCCGGCGGGGACTTCGGGTTGATCGTGACCGCCCGTCTCAACTCCAGCTCAGCCCGCGCATAGTCCTTCCGCGACAACAGCACATCCCCGTAAACAACATGGGCAAAGTCGAAATTCGGATGCCGCCTGATCACGCTTCGAAGTTCGGAGACTACTTCATCGACGTTGTCGCCGGCGTTGAACTTCGCTTCGGCAAGCAGCGTCTGAGTTTCGAAGTCCGTGGGCCTGAGCGCCAGCGCCTGTTTGAAGCTGACAACAGCATCGCGCTTGCGGCCAAGCGACTGCTCAGCCCGGCCTCGGAACACCAGAGCGTCCGCATACGCGCCGGCGTTGGCTTGCACCGCGCGGTTCAACAGGTCGAGCGCGTCCTCATACTTCTGCTTGTTGAAGCTGTCGACTCCCTTGGTGAACAGGTCTTTCGCCTGCTTCGACGGCTCTTTCTCCTCTCGCAGGTAGACGGCGACCTGTTGATCGGTCGGATCGACCAGCGCGTCGTCGGGCGAGTCGCTCTCGCTGAAAGACAGGTTGACTTCGACGACCTTAGGCTTGCCCGGATCGACTCGGGCCTTCAGCTCGCGCCTCATTTCTCCCTTGACGAAGGTGATGCTGCGAGTGCCCGTCCGCGCCATGACCGCTCGCTGGTTGCCGGCTTTGAACGTGGGCTTCAACGGTTGGCCGTCGATCGCGACTTCGACGCCGTCGATATCCGGCGTGCGAATCTGAAGCAGCCCGTACTGATCCGGGTTGCCCAGCGCGCTCACGTCGGAGTAGGTGACGACCGATAGCGGGAGGAAGTTCGCGTCGATGGCGGTCGTATTGGATTTCGGGTGCTGTTTGTTCTCGGTGAGCTTCGGCACTTCATCGCGCAGGTAGGCCGAGATCTCGTTGAACGTCACCTTGCCGTCGGTGTTGGAGTCGGCGCTGCCGGCCAGGCCGTCGAGCAGGCAGTTGGTGAACACGCCGTGCCGGAAGTCGTCCCGCTCGAATGACTGCTCTAGTTGATCGGCCGCCGAGATGAAACCGACGCCGCTGCTGATTTCGTTGACCTCTTGCAGGTACCTGATGTTCGCGCGTCTCGTTGAATCCGCCGAATCGCGACCCGCCAACTGGACGCCTCCGCTGTGGCAGGTGTCGGACAACACGAGCCCTTTCTTCGCGGGTATCTCGGAGATCGCCTGCTGGTAATCGTCCATTCGGATCGCGGTCTTATCGGGCTTGCGAAGGTCGGTGTCGTAGAGGACAAAGTATGGGATTTCAGTGGTCGTTCTCGAGATCGCGTCGTAGAAGGGCATGATCGTGCCGTGCGCGGCGATGTAGACGATGAAGTAATCGCTGGGCTTGGCTCGCTTCAACCCGTCGAGCGCCTTTTCGACACTAGCCTTCGTAGCCTGCTCGTCCTTCAGGAGGACCATGTGACCGCCTTCGCTCTCGTCGCGGAATCCGCCGCCCTCGGGACTCTTGAGGAAGTCGTAGATCGCCTGGGCATCGTCGGCGGCATTCTTGAGGTTCTTGATGTTGTACCCGTCGAGGTCCTGATCGCCGTACTGATACCTGGAGACGCCGATCAGGACGGCCCAGAGTTGAATCTCATTGGCATGACCCGCGCTGATGTCGCTCCGGGTCGCGCCAACTTTAATTGTGAGCCCTCGTTCTCGCTGGTCCTGAGCCTTAGTCGGGGAAAAGGACACGAGAGAGAGGGAGACCATCGCTGCTACACCCGCTATCTTTCTCATAGCTAATTCCTGCCGGCCACGTCCCGACCTGCCGGCCGGGAGTCGCCATTCTTCACACAGTCCGCGTCAAGATCACGCTTCAACCGCGACGCGATAATCAATGACACGCTGCGTTTCGTCAAACAACATCGCGTGACTAGGAGCCTGTCGGAAAAATGCTGCGGGCGTCAGCCCGTAGTTCCTTGCTACGAGCCTGACTTTAGGTTGGTAGCAAGCTGCTCTGGGCTTACGCCCGAGAGCATTGAGTAGGTTAGTATCGCGCCCGTTAGATCGATCGCAATCTACTACGGGCTGACGCCCGCAGCATTCTCCCGACAGGCTCACTAGGGCTTCACATCGATCGGAGGCTTTGGGCGCACTTGTTCTTCATCCCTCGTGACGACGATTCCGATTGCCACGCCCGCCGCGGCCGCGATCCCGATCGTCAACAGTGTGTTCCGCGCCGACCAAAATGTGGCCGGAGTGACACTGATGTTCACGCGAAGCGAGTAGTTCGTGTCCTTGACGGTTGCGGTCATCGAGTCCGCGCCCGCCGAGTCGCCGGCGGTGAACTGCATCGTCGCCCGCCCGAGCGCATTGGTCGTCGCCGTGGCGCTCGATCCCGCCGAAGCGCCGGACCCCAGCGCCCCGCCGAACTTTCCGCCCGCGCCCGCGAGCGCGAAGATGATCGGCACGTCGGGCACCGGCTTGTCGTTCTCATCGGTGACCTGGATTTGAATCTGTCGCGTTGTTCGCGCGCGCACGCTGATGGTCGAGCCGAAACCGACCGGCCTCAGGATATAGCGCCGCTGCGGCTGCGTTTGCTCGGTGACCTCGCCGATCCTGCTCACGACCGCCGCCCGGCCGTCCCGGACCGCCAGCGAGAAACTCGATCCCGGTGTTGCAGTGAAGCCGGACCCGGCCGCCTCGATGTAAGCTCCGGCTTCGTTATTCAGCCTGACGTCGATCTCGCCGCTGCTCAGCGAACCAACGAGCAGCCGTCGCGCGGCGTCGTCCTGCGCCGATCGCGACGCGTTAAACCGCGCGACCGCCCCGCTGCCAAGAGTGACCTGTCCTATCGAATCGAGCGACACAAAAACATTCCCAGTGACAGGGGCCTGCAGCAGTTCGCCGCCCCAGAGTAACTCTTCGCCTTGTACGGCGCGCCCGTTTACCATCGCCGAGCGAGTAGTCACAAGCCGCCCGATGGGGCCGACCGACGAACCTGCTCCGGCTCGCGTTAACCGCGCCTCGATCGGATTGTCGCCCGCTGCGTCGACAGACTTCAGCGTCACACCAAAAGTCAAAGTGAGTATCAACATCAACCCGGTTGCGGAATATCTGATCTTAGTCATTAGGCCAATCTCCTCCATTTTTCTTCCTGCACGAAATTCTGCGGGGATGTCTTAAGCAGGCTTAAGTGTACAACCCGCCGTTCGGGCTGACCACCTGTCCGGCTACAAAACTCGCCTCGTCGCTTGCGAGGAACAACGCGACCGAAGCGATTTCATCGGGTTGGCCGATCCTGCCCAGCGGGGTCATCCGCGCGCCCGCTTCGCGAATGTTTGGCGGCAGGTTGTTTAGGATCGGAGTCTCGACAAAACCTGGGGCTATGCAGTTGACGCGAATGCCGAATGGGGCTGCCTCTCGAGCGACCGCTTTAGTGAAGGCGATGATGCCGCCCTTGGCGGCAGCATAGTCGGCGGCGCCCTCCATTCCTTGCAGTCCCGCCACCGACGCTATGTTTATCACCGCACCTGATTTGCGCACCATCATTCGTTTCATGGCCTCGCGCGTGCAGTAGAACGTGCCGTTGAGGTGGACACCCACAATCCAGTCCCATTGCGTGTCACTGATCTCATGCACGGGGGTTAGATGCGGACCGGCGTTCCCGGCGTTGTTGATCAGGACATCCACCTCCCAGCCCCGGTCGTCTACCGCCTTGAACATTTTCGCCACTGCCGCCGCGTCGCTCACGTCGGTGACAACCGCGAACGCCTCGCCGCCTTGAGCCGTGATCATTCTCGCGGTCTCGCCTCCGGTTTGTTGATTCAATTCCGCGATTGCGACCCGCGCGCCTTCAGCCGCAAAGCGCAACGCGATCGCGCGACCGATGCCCGAACCCGCGCCCGTTATGACCGCGACTCTATTCTTGAGCTTCACTCGGACCTTCAGTGGATCTTCGCACGCGTCAGGCCGGTCTACTGTCGGGCTCGTCTTATCGACAACCTCGGCAGCATAACGGTCGCCGCGTCGTTTCGAGATGCCTGCGCGACCACAGCCGTTGACCGGACGACCAGGCCGGCCGTGACCTCATCCTTTGATTCTTTATCGAAGACAGTGATTCGCACCTTCTTTATTGCCGGATTGCTGAGCGCGCCCTCGAGTTTTAGAATCGCAAGATAGCTCTGGCCGACCAGTATCTTACTATCTTTTATCGGCTGGACAAGGTCCAGGCTGATCAGGTCCTCGACAAGCTCACCCCTGTCGTTTTGCAGTTCAACTGTCACGTGGTCCGTGTCGCCATTCGGATCGAAAACCGCAAACGTGATCGTGAACTCGTCGCCTGATTGCACGAAGTCCGCCCGCTTCTGTTTTCGCACGTTGGTCGCGTTGATCAGGCGGAGCGCGGTCGTGAGGCGGCCCGTGAGGTCCAAGGTCAGGGGCGCGCCCGCGCCGATGGGCATCATGAGCCTTGACTTGATGATGGCCGGTTTAACCTGCTTCGCTTTCAGCTCATTTAGCTTGTTGGCGAGATCAGGCGTGACGGGATTGTAGAGAATCCGAAACGAGCGCTCCTGTCCCGCAGGGATGATGAAGCGTTCCGTGGAAGATCCGACGGAGACGGGCGTTTCCGACCCGTCGGCGTTGATCTCCGTGACGGCGTACAGTTCGCGGTCGTCTGGGTCTCGAATCACTCCGCTATCAACGTCGGCCCCCGTTCTCTGCAGCGTTTGGAAGATCAGTGTTAGCTGGGAACCGGCGCACCCCGTGCTTGCCACTCTGATTTTCTGCGACGGAGGACGCTTTCGCGGTTTGTTCTTGGCGCTGATTGGCCCGAAATCCAGCATCGGCTGCGCGCCTCCCGGCGTCAGTTCCGCTTGGCCGAACCCGACGACGGTTACGGTGAAAGCGCACGATGCTCTATTTCCGCTCGTATCAGTTGCCACACACGTGACCGGGGTCACCCCACTGATGAAACTTGAACCCGATGGGGGCGAGCAGACGAAGGTGACGCCCGGAACGTTGTCGGTTACGGCCGGCGCCGAATAGCTGACCACGGTCGAGCATTGCCCTCGCTCAAGCTGGATACTGATGTTCGAGGGACAAATGATCATCGGAGGCTCGATGTCCCTCACCGTCACATTGAAAGTGCACAGGCTGAAGTTGCCGGCGGAGTCCGTGGCCACGCAAACGACCGGTGTGACCCCAACCCTGAAGCTGAACCCCGGCGGAGGCACGCAAGTGGTGGGTAAGATGCCTCCGCAACTGTCGCTCGCGACAGGAACCGCGTAGTCCACCGCCAACGTAGCCGCACCCGGCGGCAACGTCGCAGTTATGTCCTCGGGGCAAGTCAATGCGGGCGGAGTCCTGTCGACTACTGTGACGAGGAACGAGCAACTTGGCCCGGAACTCGTAGTGCACGTGACGGGCGTACTGCCGAGTAGAAAGAATGACCCGGAGCTAGGCATACACATGACAGTGCCGCAGTCAGTTGTTGTCGGCGCCGGGTAGGTGACGAGTACGCCGCAACCAAAAGATGTGCCAGGCGGTGTCCCGACCGTCATGTTCGGCGGACAGGTGATCGTGCACAACGAAAGGACGATGCACGCCGAGTCTTCTGAAGTGTTGCCGGCGGGGTCGGTCGCCGTAGCCGTCACAACCTGGCCTGCGGGCACCCCGACCGCGAGCGTAACGTTGAACGGAGCATCGCCGGCGCCATTGGTCGTCACGGTATCCGTACCCAGCGGCGTTGCCCCCTCTCCAAAGCCGCTTGGGTCACAGGCGACTGAGGCGAAAAACTCGAGGGTGAACGTCGTGCTCGGCGTGCTGTTGAGCGACCCGACTATGGTGGTCATTCCGCCTCCGGACGCAGCCGCGGTCAGGACGGGGAAATTCTGAAGGCCGTTAGCCCCCGTGTCAGCATCCCCTGCGTCGTTCGGCGTCACGCCGTCGGACCCGAGGTCGATTCCAAGAAGTCCGTTCGAGAATATCGAGTTGGTCCGGATCAGGTTGCCGGCGCCGCCACCCTCGATTGCAATCCCATTGCCTCCGTTAAAGGCGATGATGTTGCTCGGGCCAGCGCCAACTGCCCCAACAGTTGTATTGGGAGCGGTGGGAGCGATGACGATACCGTTTCCGCTGTTGGGCAGCGCCGCCGTTCCCGCAACATTGGTTCCGATGAAGTTGCGATCGATCGAGTTGGCGTTCCCATTTCTGACGAAGATGCCGTTGCCGTCGAAGCGGTTGATCACAAGACCTCTTATCGTAGTCGGTCCGGCGTTGATATCGAATCCGTTGGCGGCCAACGCGTTCCCGTTAACCTCGATTAGCGGGCTTCCGACAAACCCCGGTTGTGTCGTGCCGTCGATTACAACCGCCTCGAGGATCGGCGGCAGCGGAGACGTCAGCATGATCGAGTATGGCGGTGCTCCGGGAATACTGAAGGAGATCATATCCGGGCCCACCGCTGTATTGGCGTCGATTATGGCCTGGCGCAAGGAGCCGGCGCCGAGATCGTTCGTGTTGATCACGGTGAAGGTCATCGCCGGCGTCGGAGAGGCTGCAGACCGGACGGACGATATTCCTGCCACCCCTGCGCAAGATCCCGCGATTGCGGCTAACAAGACCAGTGTCCTTTTCATAGCGGTCGTCCCTTTCGAATCTTTCTTGCGTACACGGCCGGATAACCAGACCGACATCCTTCAGGCCCCGCGCCGCGAGATTTGGCGATAGCGAAGAAGGGCGCCACACGAGCCCGAATGATTCGCAGCGCGGCGGTACCGGGCGAGCTTGCGGATGCGGCAATCTCGCTGAGTGGTTTACTGCCGGCTGATGGCTACCCTCGGACTATTGCTGGGACGAAGAAAAAAGTTGCAGCGATGAAGTTGGCCTATATCGTCCCCATAATCGGGTTGATGAATTCTCCGTTAGGATAGTAGGCGTCGAGATGAATTGCAAAGCGCCGCCGGGGGAATGAAGGAACGGTGGGCGAGCGGTTGGAGCGTGTGGCGTCGAGTCTATTGCGCGCAGGTCACTTCGAGACGCCCGGGTCAAACTCCGCGGTGAAGAAGAACGCCTCGCGCGATTGGCGAGATAGGCCGATCATGCTGCGGCGGGAGCGCAAGTCCGTGTGGGGTCCAGGTGGAATGAGCGCGAGAGAAGATGAGATGAGAGAGGGCTGGACTTGCCATTGCTGACATGTGCTCCCCGTTTACTGGTTCAGCGTGAATTGGATACTTGAGCCTCCAGCTATAGTCGTAAGCCAATACTTCTTTCGTTGATCCGAACCCCCACGAGTAAGCCGCCGTGTTCACCGCTCATGACGCCACATCACGCGCCGCTCGACTTTCCTTCAAGACCTCACCACTTCAGATCAAAGCAGCACACCTCATCTCCGGCGCATTGACACGAGGTCTCAGTGACGGCGACCGGCCCAGGAGCTTTCATTATCCGTAGCGCCTCCTCGTAGAATCCCGCGCCACTTATGCAGAAGGCAGGGGAGTATTCCGAATACTGTCCTAGCCTGACCCGGCCGGACCGCTCTCCCACTCGCTCGTACACCGGCTGACCAAAGTTCTGAAACGCGTTGTGCACGGTCATCTGATCGAAGAATCGGTGCGGTTCATCCGATATGAAGTACTTATAAATCCCGCCCAGGTTCAAAGAGGCTGAACGGCGGCCGAGCTCTCTGAAGACCCGTTCGGGTTGACCTCCAATCACGTTCGCAATCGCCCAGTCGATCTTGATGAGGCAGTGGAACGGGACCCAAGACATCGAGAGCACGGGCGTGATGACGTACGTGAACGACTCCTGGTCGAGGTGGGGTCTTAAAGAGGAGAGGTTCTCGCCGACGTATTCTCTCGCCCATGAAAGGTGCGCCTTGAGCATCGTTCCTTTGACTGCCGCTTTGTTTCCCAGTTTTTCTTGCTTCATTGTGAGTCCCACCAACCGCGTGAAAGTTATCGTTTGAGGGCAGGGAGGTACCGCGTCTAATTGGCAAGATAGGTTAGAACCGATTCGAGGTCAAATGTTCTTCCGGTATGCTCGCTTACTCGCTTACGATTTCAATTGACCCGCGCCGGACGGCTGTGCTAGGGTATGCATCTCTTTTTCAATTATGCGGATTTTATGCGAGAACGCCGCATAAAACTGAAGACAGGGCGGACAGGGCCAATTTGTGAAGAGGGGCAGGCAGCAAAAGATACTCGATATAATCAGCGCGAAGCGGATCGCCACTCAGCATCAGCTCTCGGCTGAGCTCGCGCGTCATGGGCACGCCGCCACCCAGTCGAGCGTGTCGCGCGATATCGTCGAACTCGGTCTGACCAAAGCCGACGGTTATTACGCCGCGCCGCGGGCCGCGCTGCCGGTCGGTGGAATGATCTCCGATCTCGACACCGCAGGCGACAACCTCATTGTAGTCAGGACTGACGTCGGTCAGGCTCAACCGGCCGCCATCGCCATCGACAACGCCGGCATCAACGAGATCGTCGGGACGGTAGCCGGAGACGATACGATCCTGGTCGCGGTGAAGAATTCGGCCGCGCAGCGGCTGGCGATCAGGAAACTCGTCAAGCTATTCACGCGGCCGGCCGCGCGGGCGCGAAGAACAACCCAGCGCAAGGTGCGGCCGTCCGCGCACGTGCCCTCGCACAAATGACATTCAGATAACGAGGAGGGACCCAGTTGTCTTCTGAGCGAAAAGGAGTTGATAAAGTCGTGCTCGCGTACTCAGGCGGGCTCGATACGTCGGTGATATTGAAATGGTTGAAGGAGACTTATCACTGCGAAGTGGTCTGCTTCGCCGCCGACGTCGGCCAGGCGGAGGAACTCAGCGGGCTTGCAGAGAAGGCGCTTGCGACCGGTGCATCGAAGCTCTATGTCGAAGACGTGCGCGAGGAGTTCGTTCGCGACTTCGTTTTTCCCGCCGTCAAGGCTAACGCCGTCTACGAAGGCGTCTACTTGATGGGGACCTCGCTCGCCCGCCCGCTGATCGCCAAGAAGCAGATCGAGATCGCGCGCAAAGAGGGCGCGCAAGCCGTCGCGCACGGGGCCACGGGTAAAGGGAACGATCAGGTGAGGTTCGAGCTCACCTACTACGCCCTTGAGCCGAACATCCGCGTCATCGCCCCATGGCGCGAGTGGGAGTTCAAATCGCGCTCGGATTTGATGGCCTACGCTAAGCGCCACGAGATTCCAATCATCGCCACCGCCGAGAAGCCCTACTCGATGGACCGCAATCTGATGCACATCAGCTACGAGGGCGGCATCCTCGAAGACCCGTGGAACGCGCCGCCGCCGGAGATCTTCATCCTGACGCGCGCGCCCGAAGATGCACCGGACAAACCGATCTACGTCGAGATCGACTTTGACGCGGGCGTTCCGGTAGCGGTTGACGGCGAATCGCTTTCGCCCGCGGCGTTGCTCGCCCGGCTGAACAAGCTCGGCGGCGAGCACGGTGTCGGCCGCGTCGATCTGGTTGAGAACCGGTTCGTCGGCATGAAATCGCGCGGCGTGTACGAGACTCCGGGCGTGACGATACTTCACGCGGCTCATCGCGCGGTTGAGTCGCTGACCCTCGACCGCGAGGTCATGCACCTGAAAGATTCGCTCGGCCCGCGCGTGGCGGAGATGATCTATTACGGCTTCTGGTACAGCCCGGAGTTCGAGGCGATTCGCGCTCTGATAGATGAAAGCCAGAAGAACGTGACGGGCACGGCGCGGCTCAAACTGTACAAGGGCAACTGCACGGTAGTCGGAAGGCGCTCGCCGCTGTCGCTCTACTCCGAGCAGTTCGCAACATTCGAGCGTGACACGGTCTACAACCAGCGCGACGCCGAGGGATTCATCAAGTTGAACGCGTTGAGGCTGAGGATGAGAAGGATGGCGGAGGAGAAAGCTGATGCGTAATCCTCCGTCACTCCGTCGGAGTGAGATGTGCCCGTCGTGGCCGTCGATTATTCGAGTAGCCCGGACATTTGACTCCTACGGAGTCAGCACGGCTCGCGACTCGTTACTACAAACATTCAATCCCTCTGGGATTGCGGACCGAAGTTACCATAAGGCGACGATTACAGCGAAGGAGAACCTCCATTGAGCACACACACAATCGTACCGGAACTGAATATGTCTGAGCCTCCTGTCTCCGATCCAATCTCGAACGCTGATCTTCGCCTTGTTCGTGTGGACAAAATCGCGTCGTCAACGGTCAACCTGGCTCTCACGCAGGAACTCGAGATCACCACGGAATGCGAGGCGAAGGCCGGCAACGTCGTCGTTGCGCGCACGCTGACCGACAACGCGACCTACAACACGATCGAGTTGGTCACCGGCCGGATGGCAAAGATCAATCCGGGTGACATCGTTGCGGGCGTGCTCGGGTACAGGCGCGCGCTGAAAGGCTTCATCGGCGATGTTCCCAAATCAGTTGCCGCCGGCGACAGGCTCCACCTGCTGAACCTCGGCGGGCTGATCGGTCAGTGCCTCGGACACCACCACAGCTTGAGCAACGCGATCGAGGTTGAGGTGCTGGGCATGCCGCTGCGGGATGGCCGCATAATGAACATCGCTGAGGCCGCGATTGCTACACGCGAGCGCCTCGAAGTCACAACGCCGCTCGTGCTCGTCGCCGGCACATGCATGAATTCGGGAAAGACCTATGCGGCGACCGGAATAATCAAACACCTCAGTCGGGCGGGGCTGCGAGTCGCCGCGGCGAAGCTCTCCGGCGTCGCGTGCTTGCGGGACACGCTTCACATGGAAGACCACGGTGCGATCAAGACGCTCAGCTTCCTGGATTGCGGATTGCCGTCGACTGTCGGCGTTACCGACCTCGCGCCGATGGCCAAGGGCGTGATCACGAAGCTCGCCGAAGAGGAACCCGATTGCGTAGTGATCGAGCTTGGAGACGGAATACTGGGTGGCTACTCGGTTGATACGGTCTTCGCGGACGAGGAACTGATGAGTGCGACGGCGGCGCTGGTGTTTTGCGCGAACGATTTTGTCGGCGCGTGGGGCGGGCGCGAGTTGCTTGCAAGCCGCGGAGTCAAGATCGACGTCGTGTCTGGTCCGGTGACGGACTCGCACATGGGTGGTGACTACGTGAGGGACGAGCTTGGTTTGGCGGCGGCTAACGCGTTGAACGAAGGCGAGCTGCTTGCGGCGTTGGTGAAGGAGAGACTGGAGCGGTGGACCGGCGCAAGTTGAGTTGCGGTGTCAGCGCGGCCGCAGAAGGCCAGAGCGAAAGATGATCAGGGTCGGAATACTAGGCGGGTCGGGGTACGGCGGCAGCGAGCTGCTGCGAATCCTGTTGTTTCATCCCGAGGTCGAACTCGAGCTTGTTACCGCGTCCGAGCACGCCGGCAAGCGCGTCGACTCGGTTCATCCGAACCTCTCCAGGCTCACAGACCTCACGTTCGCGCCAATGCCCGACCCGCGCGAGTTGGACGGACTCGACTGTGTGTTCCTGGCGTTGCCGCACGGACAGGCGATGGAGATTGTGCCGTCGCTGCCAAGAGAACTGAATGTCGTGGATCTGTCGGGCGACTTTCGATTGAACGACGCGGCGGCATTTGAGCGCTACTACGGCCGCGCGCACACGGCGATGGAGTCACAGCGCGAGTTCGTTTATGGGCTGACGGAGGTGAACCGTGAATTGATCAAGACGGCGACTTGCGTAGCGAACCCGGGCTGCTTTGCGTCTGCGCTCGAGCTGGGGCTCTATCCGTTCGTCAGAGAAGGACTCGCATCGGGAAAGATCATCGCCGACATGAAAACCGGCTCGTCGGGCTCCGGCGCGAAGGCTGCGGCGAACACTCATCACCCGAAACGCGCGAACAGCTTTTACGCATACAAGCCATTCGAACATCAGCACCAGCCGGAGGTCGAACAACTGTTGGCCTCCGTCGATCCCGAGTGGTCGTATCGGTGCAGCCTCGTTCTTCAGACTCACTCTCTGCCGACCGTGCGAGGAATATTCGCGACGATTTATGTCACGCCCCGCCAGCCGATGACGCACGAACAAGTCGGACGGCTGTTCGCAGATCACTATGCGAAGGAGTACTTCGTCCGGCTGGTGGATGGCTCGCCGGATATCAACTGGGTCAAGAACACGAATTTCACCGACATCGGCTGGGCGGCAAGCGGCGACACCGTAATCGTATTTGTCGCGCTGGATAATCTGGTGAAGGGCGCCGCGGGACAGGCTGTGCAAAACATGAATGTGATGTTTGGCGTGGAAGAACGCACGGGCCTTGTTATGACCGGAAGTAACCCGTGAGGGGATTCAACGCAAAAGCGCAGACACGCAAAGCGAGGCATTCGAAAGTCAGTAGCAGGACGCCGAGACTCTTCATCTGTCCTTTCTGCGCTTTGAGTTTTTGCGTCGTTGCGCCTTTGCGTTGAGAGCCTGGAGAGAGGTTGATTTGACGACACTACCGCAAGTCGAGAGCGTCATCGACATCGAAGAACAGTATCAGGTCGCGACCTACAAGAAGTTTCCCTTCGCGATCGAGCGCGGCGAAGACGTATGGGTCTTCACTAACACCGGCGATCGCTATCTGGATTTGTACGGCGGCCACGCCGTCGTCTCGACCGGGCACTCGCATCCGAAGATCGTCAAAGCAATCGCGGATCAAGCGAGCCGGCTTATCTTCTATTCGAACCTCGTCTACAACGACGCGCGGGCGCGTGCAGCGAAGGCGCTCGTCGAGATCGCGCCGGCTGAATTGACCAAAACGTTCTTCGTGAATTCCGGAACCGAGGCGAACGAAAACGCGCTGAAGATCGCCCGTAAGCTGACCGGGCGCGAGAAGGTCATCTCCTTCGAAGGCGGCTTCCACGGCCGAACCCCGGGATCGCTCGCGGCGACCGGGATCGAGAAGTATCGCGACGGGATTTCGCCGTTGCTTGAAGGGCACGTCTACGCGCCGTTCGGCGACGCTGCGTCGGTCGAAGCGATGCTCGACGAGAGGACCGCCGCGGTGATCCTTGAGCCGATTCAATCGATGGGCGGGGTCCGGATGGCGGAGCCGTCGTTCTATCAGGCCTTGCGCGAGATGGTCGACAACGTCGGCGCGATGCTGATCTACGACGAAGTGCAAACGGGAATGGGCCGGACGGGCGAGTGGTTCTTCGCGGGCAGGTGCGGGGTCGTTCCCGATATGGTCACGCTTGCGAAGGGCATAGCAAGCGGGGTCCCGATGGGCGCGGTGCTGATGAGCGAGCACATAGCAGGGGAGATAAGATCGGGTGACCTCGGCGCGACGTTTGGCGGCGGACCGCTGGCGGCGGCGGCGCTAGAGGCCACGGTGGAGGTGATCCGCGACGAACGTTTGCTTGAGAACGTCCGCGAGAATTCCGAGTACCTGCTGGGCGAATTGAAGAAGCTGCCGGCGGTCGAGGAGGTCCGGGGGCTAGGGTACTTGATAGGCATCAGGTTCAAGGGTGGCGACGCAAAGCGGTATCAGAAGGGGCTGTTGGATCGGAAGATCATCACGGGGTTGGCCGATGACGTGAGTGTGTTGAGGTTGCTTCCGCCGCTGACGTTGCGCCGGCTTGAGATCGATTGGTTTCTGGGCCAGCTAGCCCAACTCGGCATTTGAGATTGAAACTCGAGGGTGTGCAAGTTCGGGAGGAACGTTCAACATCAGGCAATAACAGGTCGGGAAGAGGGGCTTGCCTCCGCCTGTTTTGCAGCATCAAGCAAAGTAAGAAGTGTCGAACTATGGGGCGGGGGCAAGCCCCTCTTTCCGACCTGTTATTACTCCAAGTCTTCCGGCGGCATCGACAGTCGCGATCAACGGAATGGTGAGCGAGGTTGAGCCGACCGATATACAGCGATGAACCTCAAAGGCAGAGACTTTCTGAGCACGGCTGACTTCACGCGCGATGAGCTTGCGGCGCTGATCGACCTCGCTTCGCGCTTCAAATCCGGCGAGCACGACGAGCGGCCGCTATTGGGCCGGAGCGTCGCGCTGGTCTTCTTCAACCCTTCCCTGCGCACGCGAGCGTCGATGGAAATCGCCGTGTATGAGCTGGGCGGCAATCCGGTGACGCTCGACATCGGCAAGGGCACGTGGAACCTCGAGTACCGCGAGCGAGTCGTGATGGACGGCGACAAGACCGAACACATCAAAGAAGCGGCGCGGGTGCTGGCTCGGTACGTTGCGGCGATCGGCGTGCGCGCGTTTCCGGAGATGCTCGACTACGAGAGCGAGATTCGCGACCCGGTCGTGCGCGGGTTTGCCGAGCACAGCGACGTGCCGGTGTTGAATCTCGAATCCGCGCGCCATCATCCCTTTCAAGCGCTGGCCGACATCATGACGATGCGTGAAAAGCTCGGCAACGCGGGCGGCGACCGCGTTGTGCTCTCGTGGGCGTATCATCCCAAGCCCTTGCCGATGGCCGTGCCTAACTCATTCGCCCTGATTGCCGCGCAGTTCGGGTTGGATCTGACGATCGCGTGTCCGCCTGAATACGATCTCGGCGAAGAGGTGATGGGAGAAATAACCGCGGCGGCGCAGTCGAGCGGCGGCCGGGTCACCAGCTCGCGCGATCAGCGAGAGGCGTGTCGAGGCGCGCGAATCGTCTTCGCGAAGAGTTGGGGCGGCAAGGATTTCTACGGGCGGCCCGATGACGACATCGCGTTGCGGCAGAACTACCGCGACTGGCGCATCGACGAAGACATTATGAGCACGACGGATCGCGGTTGGTTCATGCACTGCTTGCCCGTGCGACGGAACGTTGTCGTGACCGACGGTGTGCTTGACGGCCCGCAGAACGCGGCGATAGAGGAGGCCGAGAACCGGCTGTACGTACAGAAGGCGGTCCTGGCTTCGGTGGTTTGACATGAATCACGAACGGCTCGAATTACTCCGCGAGGCGCTTCCTTACATTCAGCGCTTCAAGAACAACATCTTCGTGGTCAAGCTCTCGGGCAAGATCACCGAGGACCAGGACCAGCTCAACTCGCTCGCCGAGGAGATCACTCTCTGTCAGCACGTCGGGATTCACGTCGCAGTGGTTCACGGAGGCGGCAAACAGCTCACGACGATCGCCGAGCGGCTTGGCATCACTCAACGCATAGTAAATGGCCGGCGTGTAACCGACGCCGATACTCTCGAGGTTGCGAAGATGGTCTTCGCCGGCCAGATCAGCGTCGATATTCTCTCGGCGCTGCGGCGTTCGGGCGCGGAGACCGTCAGCCTGTCGGGCATTGACGGCAACACGATCAAGGCGCGCCGCCGCGAGATTACTCAGGTGATGAATCAAGAGACCGGCCGGCTTGAGATGATCGACTACGGCCACGTCGGCGACATAGTCGAGATCAACGCGCGGTTGCTTCGGCTCTTGCTCGATAACGGGTACATCCCGGTCGTTTCGTCGCTTGGCGCGGATGATCAAGGCAACGTTTACAACATCAACGCCGATACGATAGCCGCCGAGATCGCCGTTCACCTCGCAGCCGAGAAGCTCATCCTGCTGACGGACGTCGATGGGGTGTTGCTCGACCGCGACGACCCGTCGTCGAGAATATCGCGGCTGACCGTGGATGAGGCCGAGACGCTTGTGCGAGAGCGGAAGATTTCATCCGGGATGCTGCCGAAGATCGCCGCGATCACTCACCTGATTCGCCGCGGAGTCCGCAGTGCTCACATCATCAATGGCTCGAAGCGGAACGCGTTGTTGCACGAAGTATTCACGGATGAAGGTGCAGGGACGATGATAACCGCATGAGAACTATGGTTGGGGTTCAATCGAAAATCGTTGACGGAACCGATGATCATTTTGCGCTCGGCGACCGGGGACCAAAACGACGCGCATAGCGCGAGCCGATCCGCACGACCCATACGTTGGTGCCCGGATTGCGGGCCGAGAGTCGATCGTGGGCAACCACTTCATCCCTATTGATTTCGTAGTTGCCGGTTTCAAGATCGATGACCGCGAACTTCCCCTTATCGGCCTCGGTAACGTGTGGCAGCACGTTCCGTTCGTAGAACTCGTCGCCTAGCCTCGCGAACTCCTCCTTGCTGTAGCGCGGTATGATTGGCGTTTCGGTCGTTGACATCGTAGCTATTCTTTAACTCGTTCAAAGAGTAGCGTCAAGGCTAGCGCACAGGGACAGGGAGTTCCGCCCTTCACTGGGAAGGCAATGTCTTCGCTTCCATAACATAGCCCTCCAAACGGACGGCAGAGTGGCGGGCGGCTGGATCTCCATGAACAACGCCCTCCCGGACGGAGGGCGCGGGCGAACGAAACGAATGGACGAGCGAGCGCGTCTTGTCCTATCCTTCCAACCCTGAACAGAATCGAATCCAATTCGGGAGCTTGACCGATGCGAATCAGACCGTCACTGAGGGCGTGCGGCGTGCTGCTGGCACTCGCCCTAATCCCGGGCATTCAGCTTTCTGTAGCGGCTCAGGGACCGTCGCAAGGCGATCGCGCCGCCGCAGCTATCGACGCGAAGACATTCGAGCGCCTCGAGTGGCGCAACATCGGCCCGTGCAACATGGGCGGCCGCGTCGCCGACGTCGAAGGCGTGCCCGGCAATCCCAACATCGTCTACATCGGCTCGGCGTCGGGCGGCGTGTGGAAGACGATCAACGCGGGCACGACGTGGACTCCCATCTTCGAAAAGCAGGGGACGTACTCGATCGGCGACATCGCCATCGAAGCTAACAACCCCGACGTGGTCTGGGTCGGAACGGGCGAGTCGAATACGCGCAACAGCGTCTCATTCGGTGACGGGGTCTACAAGTCGAACGATGGTGGCAAGACCTGGCAGCACGTGGGACTGAAGGACACCGAACGCATCTCGCGCATCGTCATTCATCCGGCCAATCCCGATATCGTCTGGGTCGCGGCGATCGGTCACGCGTTCGGACCTAATGAAGAGCGCGGCGTCTTCATGACGACCGATGGCGGCAAGACCTGGCAGAAGACTCTCTACATCGACGCCGAGCATGGCGCCTCGGACCTCGAAGTCGATCCCAACAATCCGAATATTCTCTACGCCGGAATGTGGAGCTTCGAGCGAAAGCCGTGGACCTTCCGCAGCGGGAGCGAGAAGGGCGGTGTCTACAGATCGCTCGATGGCGGGCGCACGTGGAACAAGCTGACCAACGGATTGCCAAAACTCATGGGCCGAATTGGCGTGCGTGTCGCGCCGACGAACTCAAACGTCGTCTACGTGATCGTCGAGTCCAAAGAAGGCACGCTCTATCGCTCGGACGATCGCGGCGAGACCTTCAGGCAAGTTTCCAAAGAAGGCCGCATCGTCTCGCGCGGCTTTTACTACAGCCGCGTGCGGGTCGATCCGTCGGATGAGAATCGTGTCTACGCCGTCGCGTCGACGCTGTTCGTCTCGATCGACGGCGGCAAGACGTTTCGCTCGATCACCGGGCGAACGCACATCGACTATCACGCGCTGTGGATCGATCCAAAGAACCCTAATCGAATGTGGCAAGGCCAGGACGGCGGCGTCGCCGTCACCTACGATCGGGGCGAAAAATGGGAGAGCGTTTACAATCTGCCGATCGGCCAGTTCTATCAGGTCTACGCCGATAATCGAGCGCCGTTCTACTGGGTGAGCGGGGGCTTGCAGGACAACGGCGGGTGGACCGGCCCGAGCCGCACGCGCGAGCCGGCGGGAATCATGAATGACGACTGGCGGATGGTGAATTTCGGCGACGGATTCCACGTCGTGAACCATCGCGATGATCCCGATCTTTACCTGTCGGAATCGCAGGGCGGAGAGATCGTTCGCACCGATTTCCGCACGCGCGAGCAGCAGAGTGTCAGTCCTCAGGCTAAGGACAGCGGAGGCGGTCCAGCGGGCGAGATCAAGTACCGATTCAACTGGAACACGCCCATCGCGCTCTCGCCGCACGACAAGAACACGGTCTTCTTCGGCGGCAACGTCGTCTTCAAGTCGACGGACTTCGGAAAGACGTGGGAGGTGATAAGCTCCGACCTTACAACGAACGACCGCGACAAGCAAAAGGACGCGGGCGGACCAATTTCAATCGAGAACTCCACGGCCGAGTTCTACTGCACGATCATCAGCCTGGCGGAATCGCCCGCGCGAGCCGGAACGATCTGGGCGGGAACCGATGATGGCAACTTGCAGCTTACGACCGATGGCGGCAGGTCGTGGACGAACGTTGTCAAGAACGTCCCCGGCATCGCAGCCAATTCGCCGGTGTCGCACGTCGAGCCGTCACGCGCCGTGGCGAGCATCGCTTACGTCGCGTTCGAGCGGCACATGTTCGACGACTTCCGGCCGTACATCTTCAAGACTAATGACGGCGGCCGCACGTGGACGAACATCGCCGGAAATCTCCCGGCCAAGGCCTACGTTCAAGTCGTGCGCGAGGACCCGAAGAACCCGAACCTCTTGTACGCCGGGACCGAGCTTGGCCTGTTCGCGTCATACACCGGCGGGACGAATTGGATTCCGCTGAACCTGAAGAACCTTCCGCCGGTATCGGTGCACGACATCTTCATTCATCCCAGGGAAAACGACCTGATCCTGGCGACCCACGGCCGCAGCCTGTGGATATTCGATGATGCGACGCCCATCCAAGACATGAATGCGGAAGTCATGAATCGCGATGCGCACCTGTTTGATGTGCGTGCGGGCTTGCGATTCACTTCGCGGTTCACGCGCTACGGAATCGGCGACAAGCAATTCACCGGGCCGAATCCACCCGGCGGCGCGCTGATCACCTATCACTTGAAGGAGAAGCCCGACGAGAAAACGTCGGTGAAGATTCAAATCCTCGACGGCGCGGGCAAGGTCATTCGTGAGATGGCGCAGGTCCCGAAGGAAAAGGGATTGAACCGAACGGCGTGGGATTTGAGGGCGGATGGTCCTCGCACTCGCCGCGCGCCTACGGAAGAAGAAACGGCATTCTTCGGCGGCCCGCGCGGACCGCAAGTCGTGCCCGGCAGCTACACCGTCAAGTTGATTGTGGGCGACACGTCGGTTGAGAAAAAAGTCGAGGTCCGCATGGACCCGGCGGTCAGCGTATCGACAGCGGACCTGCAAACGCAATTCGAGTTGGGTTCGAAGCTCCGTGACATGCAGTCGAGCACTACCGATGCGCTGAAGTCACTCGACAGCTTGAGGGAGCAACTGCAACAGATCGAGAAGACCGTCAAGGACCGTATGCCCGACGCGCCCAAAGAACTGAAGGACGCGATTGCCGATCACCTGAAGCAGATCGAGTCGTTGCAGAATAAGCTGACGCGACCTCAGGACAGCGGGCTCGGGATCGGCGGAAGATCACGGCTTGCGGAGACGATCGGCGGGCTCTTCTTTGCAATCGACGGGGTGAACGCGGCGCCGACGCGGCCACAGCGGGATTACTTCGTCGAGGTCCTAGCCGATTTTCAACAGAAGCTCGGCGAAGTGAACCGATTCGTCAACGACTCAGTGCCCAAGCTGAACGACACGCTGCGACGGCACAACGCGCCGACCGTCGTCGCTGGGAAGGCGATCGAGCTTCCGCGTTAGTCGAGAACCTGGCGTTGCTTCGCACTTTTGAAGGGTTAGGAGCATGGCCGACACAGCACACATAGCCGTGGTTGCAGACATCCCCCGCGTGCACGCGGCGGAGCGGCCCGACAAGGCGGCTGTTATCTTCGGCGATCGGGAAATGACGTTCGCCGAATTGGACCAGCACGCGAGCCGCGTCGCCAACGGGTTGATTGCTGAAGGCGTCGCGCCGCAATCGCGCGTGGCCGTTCTCGACAAAAGTTCTGATTCCTTCTTCGAGGTTCTTTTCGGCATTACCAAGGCCAATACAGTCCTGGTAGCGGTGAACTGGCGGCTCGCTGCGCCGGAGATCGCGTACATAATCAACGACGCGACCGCCGAAGTGTTATTCGTCGGCTCGCCGTACTTCGAGGTCGTCGAAAGAATTCGCGGCGACTTGAAGACGGTCAGAAAGATCATCGCGCTTGGCGGCGCCCACGCGGAGTGGGAGGCCTATGAGAACTGGCGCGACCGGAGAAAGGCGGAGGACCCTCGCGTCCCGATAGCCGGCCCCGACGTTGCGCTTCAGCTCTACACGAGCGGCACGACCGGCAATCCCAAGGGAGCTCAGTTGACCAACGACAACCTGCTTTCGCTGCTCCCGAACTCGCTCCGCGAGTGGGATTGGATAAACGAGGATGACGTGAATCTGGTGGCGATGCCGCTGTTTCATATAGGCGGGACCGGATGGGCGCTGGCGGGAATGTACGTCGGCGCGACGAGCGTCATCGCGCGCGAAACGGCGGCGGCCGAGATTATCCAGCTAATCGGGAAGCACCACGTCACCAGATCATTTCTCGTGCCGGCTATCCTGCTGTTCATGCTTCAGACGCCGGGGGTTCAGGAGGCCGACTTTTCCAGCCTGAGACTGATCGTCTATGGCGCGTCGCCGGCTCCGCTGCCGCTGTTGCGCGCGGCGATCGTGACGTTCGGCTGCCGGTTCGCTCAGGTGTATGGGCTGACGGAAACCACGGGCGCGATTACCTACCTGCGGCCGGAGGAGCACGATCCGAACGGCGGTCCGCGAATGCTTTCGTGCGGGAGGCCGCACAGCTTCGTTGAGATTCGGATTGTTGACGCCGAGGGCAAAGAGTTGCCGGCGGGCGAGGTCGGCGAGATCATCTGCCGCACGCCGCAGAACATGAAGGGCTACTGGAATCTGCCCGACGAGACGGCGAGCACGATTCGCGGCGAGTGGCTTCATACTGGCGACGCCGGCTATCTCGACGCCGACGGTTATCTTTACATCCACGATCGCCTGAAAGACATGATAGTATCCGGCGGCGAGAACATATATCCGGCAGAAGTCGAGAGCGTGTTGTTCAGTCATCGTGCTGTTGCTGACGTTGCGATCATTGGCGTGCCGGATGACCGGTGGGGCGAGTCGGTCAAGGCGATAATAGTCAAGCGGCCTGGCGTCGAGGTCACCGAAGATGAGATCATCGCGTTCGCGCGAGAGCGAATCGCGCATTACAAGGCGCCGAAGTCGGTCGATTTCGCCGACTCCCTGCCTCGGAATCCGTCAGGGAAGATTCTGAAACGCCAGCTTCGCGCGCCGTATTGGGAGGGGCGTACGCGGCAGGTCAATTGACGAATGCGGATCATCACGCGCAAGCGGCTTAATGAGTATGCAGAACGTGGACATTGACAGGGCGGTCGATAACTGGGCGCCCTTGGCGGAGTGCATATTCGTTCCGCACACCGAAGAGGAGTACTCGCGGCTTGTTGCGCTATTGGACGGGTTGGTCGACCAGGTCGGTGAGGACGAACGTCATCCGCTGGCGTCCCTAATGGAAGTTGTCGGCGTGTTGATAGAGCACTACGAGTCCGCTCACGTGCCGGAACTGACCGCTGAGTGAGATGCGTTATCCGTGAAAAGGAAGGCTAGCACTCTTGGAAATGGGGTACAGTTGGTAGCGCCTAAGGTCGGCAGGCGCCCAAATCGCTGGAATTGTGCCGACTCCCTGCCTCGGAATCCTCCGGGGAAGATTCTGAAACGCCAGCTTCGCGCGCCGTATTGGGAGGGGCGCACGCGGCAGGTGAACCGCACCATGACGCTTGGCGAGCGGAGTAGAAGTCAACAATCACACAAATCGCTTCATCGCTCCCAAGACAAACTAACCACGTCGTACAGTCTCAAAAATGAAACGGAGGGCTGAAAGATGGGAATTCTACAGATGCTGATCCTCGTTGTTTGGCTGGGCGCGCTGGTATGCGCCATAATCGTTCTGGTGAAGCAGTTTCAGATTGGGGGCGCCGTTCACGGGATTATCGGCATTATCACGTGTACTATCTGGGCGTTCATCTGGGGCTGGATCAACGTCGGCAAAGCGAATATCAAGACGATCATGCTGGTTTGGACCGGCCTGATAGTGGTGTACTTCGTCCTCGCCATTGCCGGTGGCGGATTCACGTACAGTTTCGGCACTCCGTAAGAGAGGAACCGCGAGCGATATGGGTCCGGGCGGGCCTCTGAGGCCCGGTCAAATACGCAGCAACATCACCGAACGCGCGAGACGGTGACGGGAGTCGCTGGGGTCGAGTTGCGCCAGTCGGCGGATATTGTTCCAGCGAACGCCTCACGCATACGGCCTGGGGAAGTCCGTCCGCGCCAGTTCGCGACTGATCCTATGTAAATCTACCGGGAATCGCACGGTGAAACTGCAACGGGTTTGAGGGAGCTCATCGAGTTGTTGAACTCTCGGAGGGTTGACTGGGTCACTCGTCAGCAAACGATCATGACGTTGCGGCGATCCGTGTACCCGATGACCACTGAAGGCGTGAGCGTAGCCGGATCCATTTCTGTCTGACGCTCCAAGTTTGGTATTCCGTCAGGGGCCCGTTTTGACGTTGACGCATTGGCAATCCCCCTGACGGATTGTGACGTAAAGTCAGCGCTCTAATTGCCAACGCTTTTTCGGATTCGATCTCGATACTCGCCGGCTTTAGCCCGAACCGACGCCTCATCAATCGTCAACACTCGCCGATTCAGCATCACCACGCGGCCGTTGATAATCACCGTCTCGACGTCCGACGCTTTCGTTGCGTACACAAGATGCGAGTATACGTTGTAGAGGGGAGTCTGATGCGCGCTGTTCATCCCGACGATGATGAGGTCGGCGCGCTTGCCTGGTTCGAGCGATCCGATCTCCTTGTCGAGGTGAATCGCCCGCGCGCCACCGATCGTCGCCATCTCGAGCGCGGTCTTTGCGTTGAGCGTCGTGGCGTCTTTGGAGATCAGCTTATGGAGTTTCGCGGCGGTGTCCATCTCCTCCCACATACTCAGATCATTGTTCGAAGCCGCGCCGTCGGTGCCCAGGCCCACCGCGACCCCGGCGGCGAGCATCTGCGGCGCCGGAGCGACGCCGGCGGCGATCTTCATGTTCGACTGCGGGCAATGGCCAACGCCGACGGACCTTGCGGCCAGAGTCTTGATGTCGTCCTCCGAAGGCCACACCATGTGCGCGGCGATCACTCGCGCGTCGAGCAGCCCGATGCTATCAAGGTAGGCGACCGATGTTGAGTTGTACTTGTCCTGCATCGATTTCATCTCGGCCTGGTCCTCGGCTACGTGAATGATCAGCGGAGCGTTCAGGCGTAATGACATCGAATGTGTTTGCTTCAAATGATCGGTGGAGACAGTGTAAGGCGCGTGCGGGGCTATCGCGGCGGTGATGAGCGGGTGATCCTTCCACCTTTGAATGAACTTCTCCGCATAGGCGATCGCGGCATCCCACGTCTTGTTATCGGGCGCGGGGAAATCGAGAACGGTCTCGCCCAGTACTGCGCGCATTCCCGCGCGTACGGTCTCTTCCGCGATCGCGTCTTCGAAGTAGTACATATCGACGTAAGTCGTCGTGCCGCCTTGGATCATCTCGAGACAGCCGAGCCGCGTGCCCCAGCGGACGAATTGCTCGTCGACGTTCTTGGCCTCGGCGGGAAAGATGTATTTCTGGAGCCACTCCATCAGCACGAGATCGTCGGCGATGCCGCGAAAGAGGACCATCGGCACGTGAGTGTGAGCGTTGATGAGCCCGGGCATCACGACCTTGCCGCGGGCCGAAATAGTGCGGGTGGTGCGGTACCTGGCTGCGATTTCAGCGGCGTTGCCGACTGCGACTATGCGATCCCGCCTGATCGCGATGGCGCCGTTTTCGACGACGCGTGACGCGGGGTCCATCGTGACGACGGTTCCGCCGGTGATGATGATGTCGGCGCGCTCGGCGGCGATTGCGGCGTCAGGAATGGACGCGGCGGCGAATGAAAGGATGAGGCACGATAGCGCAATTATCTTTTTCAAGTCGTTGATTCTCCGAGCTGGTGTGATATCAACAAGCTCTGGGAGTCGAGCGGCTAACTGGATTACTTCAGGCTCTCGAGGAAGCTCGAGTCGAACGCGTGCGGGAAGAGTTGCTTGAGTTCGAACCTCTCAACGCGGCCGTCCAGATTGGCCAGGATGATTTCTGTCTCCTCGGTTCCAAACTCCCACATCATCTGACGGCAACACCCGCACGGCGGCGCAAGGTCCACATGATCGGCGACGATAGCGACTCTGGCTATCTCGCGAACTCCGTCGCTGACGGCCTTGAAGATCGCCACCCGTTCCGCGCAGGTCGTCAGGCCAAGCGTCGAAATCTCGATGTTGCAACCGGTGAAGATGCGGCCGTCCGCTGACAGCAACGCAGCTCCGACCGCGAAGTTGGAATACGGCGCGTGCGCGAATTCACGGGCCTCGGTTGCCAGACCGATCAACTCGTCGTCACTGACTGTACTGCGTCTCTTCCCCATGCTGTTCTCCCAACTTCAGCGTTCCAGATTCAAGCCGGCCGTCTCCAACACGAAAGCGCTGTCTGATCCTTCGGGTCCGTTCTCCTGTTTTGCAATGGAGGCCGCAAGAATAGATCGAATCTTCCCTGTTATGAGGTCGATTCCGACTTCGTTGTGGCCGCCCTCCGGGATGATGATATCAGCGTATCGCTTCGACGGTTCGACGAACTGGAGATGCATCGGGCGAACGGTCATCGTGTACTGCGAGATGATCGACTCGACCGACCGGCCGCGTTCGTGCACGTCGCGGTCCAACCGCCTGATGAATCGCACGTCGGCATCGGCGTCGACAAAAATCTTGAGGTCCATCAGGCCTCGCAGCTCAGGATTAACAAACACGAGGATGCCCTCGATGATGATGATGGGCAGCGGCGCGACTCGGATCGTCTCCGACCTTCGCGAGTGAGTGGGATAGTCATAGACCGGCTGCTCGATCGGCTCGCCTGCGCGCAACGCCGCCAGGTGGTTGATGAGCAACTCGGTATCAAACGCGTCGGGGTGGTCGAAGTTGACCTTGTGGCGGAGGTCGAGCGGCATATCGCCAAGGCTTCGGTAGTAGGCGTCCTGCGCCAGGAAGACCACGTTCTCCTCGCCCACCGAGCGAATGATCTTGCAGGCGACGGTCGTCTTGCCCGAACCGGTCCCGCCGCTGATGCCGATTATCATAGTTGGTATTCTACCATCGGTTGAGTCGCGCCGTTAGCGACAAGCCGGACTCCGATGACGTGATGCCGTCGCGGGAATGCCTCAGGCGGTGGGCGCGAGCCGGGGCACGACGCGGAGAATCAGCTTTGAGAGCTGTTCCTGGGCGCGCGCGCCGACTTCCATGACTTCGGAGTGGTTGATCTGGTTGCGAGTGAGGCCCGCGCAGAGATTCGAGATGCAAGAGACGGCAAGCACCTTAATGCCGCAGTAGCGGGCCACAATCGCCTCGGGCACGGTCGACATCCCGACTGCGTCGGCTCCAAGATCGCGCAGCATTCGAATCTCAGCCGGCGTTTCGTACGAAGGTCCGCGGAGACCAACGTACACTCCCTCCGCCAGCACGATGCCGATCTCACGTGCGGCTTCGTGCGCGATGTCCATGAAGTCCGCGGCATAGACGGAGGTCATATCGGGAAAGCGAGGGCCAAACCGCTCGTCGTTCGGTCCCCGCAGCGGGTTCTCGCCGAACATGTTGAGGTGATCGGTGATTATCATGAGCGAGCCGGGCGCCAGCTTCGTCGAGGTGCTGCCCGCGGCGTTGGTCAAGAACAGCGAGCCGATTCCCATCAACTTAAAGACGCGCACGGGCAGCGTCACCTGCTCCATCGAGTAACCTTCGTAGAAATGAAACCGCCCCTTCATGACCACGACATCAACGCCTTCGATCGAGCCGATTAACAAGCTGCCAGCGTGTCCGTCCACAGTCGAAGTGGGAAAATGAGGAATCTCGTCGTAGGGAATCTCGACCCCGTCGGGGATCGAATCAGCAACGCCGCCGAGTCCCGATCCAAGTACGATGGCGACACGTGGCTTGCGGACGCCGGCCCTCTCGGCGATGTAGCAAGCGGCCTCACTTGCCGTGTCATACAGTGACGTGCTCACGTTCTTCCACCTACTTCTCTTTCACATAAGGCTTGCCGATCGCGCGCGGCGGAGTCGAGCGGCCGATGAACCCTGCGAGCACCACCAGCGTCAACACGTAAGGGATAATCTGAATCACCTGCACCGGAATCGCGACGACGCCTTGCATACGAATCGCAACCGCGTCGGCGAGCCCGAATAACAGGCACGCGAGGAACGCGCCGACCGGATGCCATTTGCCGAAGATCAACGCCGCCAGCGCGATAAAGCCCCGGCCCGCGGTCATGTTGCGTGTGAACAGTGAGTTCTGCCCTATCGACAAATAAGCGCCGCCGATCCCGGCAAGCACGCCGCTGATCAGGACTCCAGCGTACCGCATTCGCGTGACGCTCACGCCCGCGGTATCAGCCGCTTCCGGATTCTCGCCTACTGCGCGCAGCCGCAAACCGAAACGAGTGCGAAAGACAATATAGTAACTGACAGGCACCATCGCCAGCGCCACGTAGACTATGGGCTTATGGCCGGAGAGCAGTTGGCTCAGAACTGGTATCTTCTCCAGCAACGGGATGTTCCAATCAGGCAGCGTCTGTTCGCGAGGAAGTTGCGGCGTCGAGCCAGTCGACTCGAACAACGCCCCCGACGCCAGCGCCGGTACGCCGAGGAACAAGATGTTGATCGCGGTACCGACGACGACCTGATCGGCCCTGAACTGGATCGAGGCTACCGCGTGAATCAATGCGACCAGCAGTCCGGCGCAGGTTGCCGCCCCGAGACCGATCCAGGGATTGTGAGTCAACGCAGTCACCGCGGCGGCCGTGAACGCGCCGGAAAGCATGATACCCTCGAGCGCGATGTTGATAACCCCGCCGCGCTCGGAGTACATGCCGCCGAGCGCCGCGAGGATCAGCGGCGTCGACAGCCTGATCATCGAAGCCAACAGCGATAGGTTGATGATGTCGGTCAGCATAGTAGCGACGACTGAGGACTGAGTGGCGATATAATGCCGCTCAGTTGTCAGTCCTCATCCTTCAGCCCTTTGCGCCCGGCGACGGGAGACGAAGCGAAACGCCGCTTCGGAAGCCACGAACAGGATGATGATCGCCCTCAAGATCGCCACCCAGTCTCTAGAGACGCTGTCGGTGAAAATATCGATGAAGAGACTCGATCGTATCAGCGCCCCAAACAGGATTGCCGAGACCAGCACGCCTAACGGATGGTTCCTTCCGAGCAGGGCGACCGCAATGCCCGTGAATCCGTACTCGGCCGAGAACCCATCGTAGTAGCGGTACCGATAGCCAAGCACCTCATTAATGCCTACCATCCCCGCGAGCATCCCCGACAGCGACATCGCAATAACGATGTTGCGAGAGATCGATATCCCTCCGTACTCGGCGGCCGAGGGGTTCTCTCCGACGGCGCGAAGCTCGTAACCCCACTTCGTCTTCCACAAAAAAACGTAGACAACTCCGCACGCCAGCAGAGCAAGCAGGAAGGCGAGGTTCAGCGGCAGTCGCTCCGGAAAGTTTATGCCCAACGGCGCGAGCAGCGCATGTATGCGCGGGATGTGCGGACCAGTCACGATTCCCTCACTCACGCTTGCGATCGGCAGCGTTTGAAGTATGGGATCGCCTTGCCGTCGATAGTGATACTGGGTGAAGTAGCTGACGATGCTGACCGCGATGAAGTTCATCATGATGGTCGTGATCACCTCGTGCGCGCCAAACTTCGCCTTGAGCACGCCCGGGATTCCGGCCCAGACGCCGCCGACGACTACGGCCGCGCACATCGCCAGCAGCACGACCACAACAGCCGGCCATCCCGGAAGCACGAGTCCGACCCAGGCCGTCGCGAAGGCCGCGGCTATGAGCTGCCCTTCCGCGCCGATGTTCAGCAGGCCGGACTTGAAGGCGACGGCGACCGCGAGCCCGGTAAAGATGAGCGGTGTCGCGTAGAACAGCGTGTATCCGATCCCGTCAATGGAACCGAAGGCGCTGGAAAAGAACAGCTCGTAGACAAGCAGCGGCCTGTCGCCTACCATCCACACGATCACCCCGCCGACCAGAAACGCCGCGACGACGGCGATCAAGGAAAACACCGTCTCTCTTAGAAAGGTCTTCACGTTCGTCTCAATCGCCGAGTGCGCCGGAGCCCAGGGCCGGAAGAGACCTCAGTCCGGCTGCACTTCTGGTCTGTTGCTCCTGCCTTCCGTCCGTGCCCGGCCGCCGGTCATCATCAGCCCGATTTCTTCTTCGGTGACGGATCGCGGATCCACTTCGCCGACAATTCGGCCCTCGAAGATCACGATCAGCCTGTCACTCAAGCTGAGCACCTCGTCGAGCTCGGCCGATACGAGCAGAACCGCCGCTCCCGCGTCGCGAAGCTCGACCAGCTTTCGGTGAATGAACTCGGTTGCGCCGATGTCGACGCCGCGCGTCGGCTGGGAGACGAGGACTAGCTTGGGTTTGATGTCGAACTCGCGCGCGACGATCAGCTTCTGCTGATTCCCGCCCGACAACGCACTTGCCGGCAGCGCAATGTTCGGCGGCCTGACGTCGTACTCGCGCACGAGCCGGTCGGCGCGCTTATCGATGACACGCTGATTGAGCAGGAACGCGCCTGCGATGGGCGCATCGCGGTGCACCCCGAGAATCGAATTGCTCGCGATATCGAACGCCAGCACCAGGCCTCGCCGGTGACGGTCTTCCGGAATGTGAGCGATGCCGAGCCGCTTTCGCGAACGCGCGCCGAGCCGGTTAATCCGGCGGCCTTCAAACAAGATGTCTCCCGCGGTTGGTGCTCGCAGCCCGGCGAGAATCTCTATCAACTCGGTCTGCCCGTTGCCCTCAACGCCCGCGATTCCTAGCGTCTCCCCGGCTCGAACCTCAAACGATACGTCGGCCAGCGCGTGACCCTTCGCACCTGTCAGGGTCAAGCCGCGCACGCCGAGCACCGGCTCGCGCGGCTCAGCTTTCTGCTTTTCGACCCGCAGCAAGACCTCGCGGCCGACCATCATCCGCGCCAGCCCCTCGGCCGTTGCATCGCGGGTCGCGAGGTTGCCCACGACCTTGCCGTCGCGCATCACGGTTATGTTGTCCGACAACGCAAGCACTTCGGCGAGCTTATGAGTGATGATGATGATCGTCTTTCCCTGGTCGCGCAGACTGCGCAGGATCGCGAACAGCTCAGAGACCTCCTGCGGGGTGAGCACGGCGGTAGGCTCGTCGAGTATCAGTATGCGGGCGCCGCGATACAAGGTCTTCAGAATCTCGACGCGCTGTTGTTGTCCGACTGATAGACTGGCAATGCGGGCGTCCGCGTCGACCCGCAGACCGTATTGCTCCGATATTTCCCGCACTTGCCTTCGCGCCCGCCGGTGATTAATAGTGCCGCCCACTGACCACCCGGCTACAAGGCCAGCCAGGCCGAGCATCGCTCCCGTCAGCATGTAACCAAGTTCAAAGCCAGCGATCAGCTTAAGAACAAGGCTGATAGCGGCGCCAACAACCAAGCCGCCGGCAAAGCCGATCAGGGCGAAAATGAACGCGGTCCAATTGCGCAGAATTCGACCAAAAGCCAAGGGCTCTGCGCCGAGTACGATGTTCTCGGTGACGGTGAGCGGCTCGACCAGCATGAAGTGCTGATGAACCATTCCCAGCCCCAGGTGAATGGCGTCGCGAGGAGTCGAGATGGACCGAGCGACGCCTTCAATCAGAATTTCGCCCTCGTCGGCCGAGTAGAAACCGTAGAGGATGTTCATCGCGGTGGATTTGCCGGCGCCGTTCTCTCCGACGATGGCGTGAATGGACCTGGCGGCAACGGCGAGGTTGATGCGGTCATTGGCCAGCACGTCGCCGAACCGCTTAGAAACGCCGCGCATCTCGACCGCGTATTTGTTCTCGTCCGGCATACCGTGTTTGATGCATCAAGCGCGAGCCGCCGGGACCAGTCTCTTGTGGGCCGCTGCGCCCGACGGCGAAGGCCGCGCTATCATAAATGATCATCAGCGGGATGGGAAGCGAGAGAGTGGATGGCGATTTCGGAGGGTAAGGGAGCAGTCGGGCGCGGGCGTTAAGAGTACCGACTTCAGTCGGGTTTTTCCGGCCGTTGCTCCTTGCAGTACAAGTCGTGCGCCGATTCGAAAAACCCGACTAAAGTCGGTACGCTGAACGCCCGCACCGGACCGCCGTCGTCACTTGATGACGGTGGCTGAAACGACGAGCACCAGCCCTTTGTCCTTCAAGCTGGCGGTCCCGACGACGACCTTATCGCCGTCACGAACCCCGAGGTCAGTGGTGATCGTCGCTTGACCCAGCGGAGCTGAGTACTCGGACGAGTTGACCTCGAATACAAGCCTCTTTAGCTCGACAGTGGCAGGTCCGGAAGCTGCCGGCGTAATCGAGATGGAATACGTGCCAAAGGAGTACCGGGCATCCACGGGCTCCTTCACTATGGGAGGCGCGATCTGTGCAACGCCTCTGCCGTTGATGTTGCGCACCCCATCCTTCACGCGCTGCACAATGCTCGAGACGAGGTGATAGCTCTTGTAGTTGAGTGTCGACTGCAACTGTTTGACGACGGGGCCCAGATCGGCGGGGTAGCTACTTGCCGCCCCTTCAGCGTTGGAAGCGACAAGCATATGAATCCGCAACTCGATATCGGGCCTGGGAGCCTCGGGTGTGTCGAGCCGCTTGATCGCCTCTTCGATCGCAATCAGGTTTTCGGGAAAATCGCGGACCGTGATCGTCTTGAACTCATCGCTGAATGACATACGCGCGCCCTTGAAGCCGCTGCCCAGTTGGTACACGGCATCCATCACCGCGCGTGGCTCGCGGTACTTCACCGTGAACACCTTCCCCCTGAAGCCGGTCGTCTCCACGTATTCAGGCGGTCGGGGCGCCGCAGGTTGAGCGGGCCCCGGTGTCTGTGCTTGTGCAGGCGGAGTCTGAGCTTGCGGCGCACGGCCGTCGTCTTGGTGCGCGAACGCGGCGCCAGCGATGAGCGCAGTCACAACGACTCCGCACAGGATTCTTCTATTCATCGAACGCATATTCCCTCCTAGTGTGAACTCAAAGTCGATTTCGGCGGACGAGCTTCATCCTCCCTGGGTACGAACCAGATGATCCTTATGCTCGGGTCACTGGTTTGAATCTCTATTCTGAGCAGGTCTCTCATAGTATCGTCGGGCGCGGGCTCTGCGGCCACCGGCTCGAGCCCGGGGACGGCCTCAACTTCAGACGCGAACTGGTTGGACGAATAATCCGTCCCGGGTTCATCGAGCGGGTCCGATTGCGCGAAGTCTCCGGGTTGAAGCGACGCGACGATCGCTGATCGCGCCGTCATTCTCGACACGGAAGCTCGTTCGTTTCTTGATTTGCTCATATCCCGCGCGTTGTTGTCGGGTGTACGCCGCTCGATCGGATTCTCTGCCGGCCCGCTTGCGACGACTGAGTGCTGTAGGCTGCGCTTTACGCCGTAGTAATAAAAGAGCGCAGCTCCCCCGATGAAGAAGACCACCAGGGCCGCAGCCACGAGGACCGCCGGCCCATTCCAATCTCTGATGATGGATCCGAAAAGCGTGCGCTGCTCCGAAAGCCGCTCGATGTCAATCATCGTCGCCCGTTTCAGGCTCTCGAAGAAAACGGTGTCAAGACTGGGCGCGCCGTTCATGCGCAACCATTGCCGGCTCTCTTCATACTCAACGGCGAGCTGGTTACATCGAGGACACCGGCTCAGATGTGACGACGCCGCATCATTCGCGTCCCCCGCCAGGTCACCGCCAACGTAGAGCGGTATCAGGTCTTCCATGCGCCTGCAATTCATATTCTCACCTCTGCCGCCTCCGTCTGAGCAGCCGGTCGTGGTACCGCTTGATCTTCACGCGAGCCGAGCTTATCTGCGATCTCACGGTTGCCTGGCTCGTGCCGAGCATGCGAGCGACTTCGTCCGTCGACAGTCCTTCGAGGTCCCTGAGAACAATCGCCTCGCGCTCTTTCCTGGACAGCGTGCCAAGCGCATCCGCGACTATTCTGTTCTCCTGCGACGCGATGGCGGCCGCTTCGACGTCGTCGGAGGCCGCGAGAGCATCGGTGTGGCCGAGCTCCATTTCCTCTTCAAGCGACGCAAAGATTCTGCCGCTGGGCCGTTTTCGCGCGATGTCCCGGCATACGTTGACCACTACGCGATAAAGCCACCCGGAGAAGTCGCGCTGCTGGTCGAACCTGTGAAGATACTTGTAAGCACGAAGAGAGGTTTCCTGCGCCGCGTCGCGAGCGTCGTCTTCGTTGCCGAGCATGCGCCAGGCTGTCCAGGCTACGCGACGCTGGTAATACGCGATTATCTCCTCGAAGGCCGCCTTATCGCCCGCCTGCGCGCGCGCAATGGTCGCAGTCAGGGAACTCCGACGCCACTCATCCGAGCGCTGGTCCAACCTTGGTCCGTCCGTCATGAGGGCGATGTCCGCGACCTCTCCAGTCATTCTCGGTTTCCTCGCTCCTCCATTAATAACTACTCGGCTTATCGGGAAAGCGCTGAAAGGTGTTTTGCGATCCCCGGCTTTTCAAACGCGGCGCAACAGTCACAGTTCTCTTTTGGCCCTTGCCAGGCTCGGATTCCTGGCGCGAAGGCGCTCGGGGAAATGGCCCCGGCCGGCGATACTCGTGATACGAATACTGACTGACGGCGTAGATCAGCGCGCTCCGTCGCTTCGCCGGTCGGAGCGGCTCATTTGAGGTGTTCGCGTTCTATGGCGTCTATCTTTGCGACGCGCCGGCGGTGACGTTCTTCGGTAAGTTCAGTCGAAAGCCAGGTTCGAACGATCTCGCGCATCCGGTCATTTGTGATCATCTTGCCACCCAGTGTCAGCACGTTAGCGCCATTGTGTTCGCGGCTGTTGCGCGCCGAAGCTTCGTCGTAACAGTTCGCTGCGCGCACACCAGGGACCTTATTCGCGACCATGCACGAGCCGATGCCCGCGCCGTCGATGATTATTCCGAGATCGTAGGTCCCACTCCCGACCGCGCGAGCGACGAGATGCGCGTAATCGGGATAGTCGACTGCGTCGGTGGAGTGAGTTCCAAAATCGTGATAGGGATGACCGAGCTCCACGAGTACGCGGGCGAGTTCCAGCTTCATCTCGAATCCGCCGTGATCCGCGGCGATCGCAATGCGACGGCGGCGAGCCGCCGTTCTGCGTCGTGCGCGCTCGACGACGATGCCCAGTTCGCGCGCAAGGTCGTTGGCGAGAGGTGTCACTATCGCGGCTTCATCGATCTGCAGCGTATCGCCGGGGCCGGCCTGCCGCACCTCGCGTTCGGTAATGACCGCTTTGCCTCTTTCGTCGATGATGCTCATCGCGGTGTTCGTCGATGCGTGTCCACAGGCGCTCGCAACTTATATGTAAGACCTGGTGTTTGTCGGAGACCGGGAGGCCGTCGGAATAACGGGGGTGCTTCTTCGTAGTAACGGATTCAATCGTTCTGATTGCTGAGAGACTACGCGTCTCGCCAACGTGGAACGAATGAATTCGTTACTACGAGGGATTATCCCGTCGGGCTCCTAGCCCGGATTTCTCACAAATAGATGAATGGGAACTCCCTTTCCGAGCGTATCAGTTGTTATGAAGAAACTTAGCGCAGGAAAGGGAGTTCAAGTGAACCAGACAGAGTGTAAGAATGAAGTGTACAGATTTCAAGCT
>DATDOV010000053.1:0-2823 GCA_035293105.1 Blastocatellia bacterium | reverse complement strand
GTGTACCGCTTCACGAAGGCCAGACTGAGGAAGAAGAACAGCGCAAAGGCCAGCAACCAGCCCGACAAGATGATGCCGGTGGCCACGCTGCCGGCGACCACCCTTAGGACGTAGAAGCTTGTCAGGACGAAGACATCGGTGACGGGCGCCCGCTTCAGCTTGAGCGAGTACGCCATCGCCAGGGCCACGTACAGAACCAGAATGGTCGCGACCCCCGCCCGACCTGCAGAGGTTGCGAGCGAGACCCCGGCCACGATCAACGCCAGACTGCTCAGGACCGCGACAGGCACCGAGAAGGCGCCGGCGGCGAACGGGCGCACCTTCTTCCGCGGGTGCTGGCGGTCAGCCTCGACATCGACCAGATCGTTGGCAATGTAGTTGCCTGAGGCGCACAGACAGAAGCACACGAACGTCAGCGTTGCCGCCAGGGCGAGGTCAACCTCTAGGAGCCGATGGGACGAGACGAGGGGGACGAAGACGAGGAGGTTCTTCACCCACTGATATGGACGCAGCGCGCGAATCAGGCTGGGCGATCGTGTGGCGGTCGTCAATTCGACACTATTCTGCGCGATTCTTCGCGGTTTTGCCTCTCCTTGCGAGAAGAGCAGATAGCCCGGTCGTGAATCCCCGCTTCGGCCGCGGGGGCTTTTAGGGCATTGGGGATTGGTGATTCTTGATTGGTGATTGGGTGATTGGTGATTGGCGTTCGCGGGCAGGCCAGCGCGCTTCGGCCGTTTCCGGTCCGGCATCGAAGTCGCCATTTTTCATGAAATAATGGCGGAGTGTTCGCCAGGGCTATTCGGCTTCCAGCAGACAAGAGCTTCTTTCTCTTCGGCCCGCGTGGTACGGGGAAATCGACCCTGCTCCGCGCCACCCAGCCGAAAGCGTTCTACCTCGACCTGCTGGATCTGGGCGTGTACTCGGAGCTGCTCGCGCACCCGGACCGGCTCGAGGCGCTCGCGCTCCCCCACATGCCCGCGCCAATCGTCATCGACGAGATCCAGCGCCTGCCGCGGCTGCTCGACGAAGTCCATCGCCTCATCGAACGCCGCCGATGGCGGTTCGCGCTGACCGGATCGAGCGCCCGAAAACTCCGGCGCGGTGGCGTGAACCTGCTGGCCGGACGCGCCCGCACCCTCACCATGCACCCCCTCACGGCCGCCGAACTCGGCAATACGTTCGACCTCGCGCGTTCCGCGCGATACGGTCAGTTGCCAAGTGTCTACGTCGAGAGCGATCCGAAGCAGTACCTGGCGAGCTACACCGGTACCTACCTCCGGGAAGAAGTGCAGGCCGAGGCGCTGACGCGTAATCTCGATGCCTTCGCGCGCTTCCTCGTGGCGGCGAGCTTTTCACAGGCGGCGGTCCTGTCGATTTCGACGGTCGCGCGCGACCTCGGCCTTCCACGCAAGACCGTGGAAGGGTACTTTCATCTGTTGGACGATCTGCTGCTCGCGGTCCGGCTGCCCGTCTTCACGCGTCGCGCCAAGCGCCTGATGACGACACATGCGAAGTTCTACTTCTTTGACGCCGGCGTGTATCGGACCCTGCGGCCGAGGGGACCGCTCGATTCACCCGAGGAGATCGATGGCCCGGCGCTCGAAACCCTCGTGCTCCAGGAACTGCGCGCGACCAACGACAACGACGAGCTCGGCTACGACATCTTCTATTGGCGCACGCGGGATCAGCGGGAGGTTGACTTCGTGCTCTACGGTGAGCGGGGGCTCGTGGCCATCGAAGTGAAGCGAGCGTCCCGGTTCAGCGAGGGAGACCTGGCCACGCTGCGGCTCTTCGCCGCCGACTATCCCGTGGCCCGGTGCGTCCTGCTGTACGGCGGCCAACGCGAGTACGTGGTCGACGGGATCCGCGTCGTGCCTCTCGCCTCTGCGTTACCCGTGCTGAGTACGATCATTGGGTGAACCACACCCGCTGTGGCCGCTGATCAGAGGTCACTGACAGCCGTCCGTACGAGAAAAAGGCCCGCTTCACGACTGAAGCGGGCCCGTGAAAATAATCCCGGCAGTGACCTACTCTCCCACACACCTGCGCATGCAGTACCATCGGCGGTGGCAGGCTTAACTTCCGTGTTCGGAATGGGAACGGGTGTGACCCTGCCCCTATGACCACCGGGAAACTCGATACCTCAATTAATGATTTGGGGATCTTTGATTATCGATTCGTTCGTGATTGGTGCTTGTTGATTCTTGATTGAGAGACCAATCTCCAATCCAAGATCAACAACCGACAACGAATCGACAATCAAGGATCGTCAAATCATTAATGATTTTTCAGCCTGGGGTCCGGCAATGCGGGGTGCCGCTATCAGCGACACCTCATCGCAAAGCCGATCGTCCCAGACTATCTTTCGACCCGTTCGGGCGTTCGGAACGTTCGGCTCGTTCGGACGTTCGAGCGCCTTTACGGATCGTTCTAATTCGACGTTCAAAGAGCTGGGATCCGCATTCTCGAGTCCCGAATCCCGGGTCCCGAATCCCCACAACTGAATATCCTGCAAACGGTAGTTCCTCTCGCCCACACGCCACGGAGTCACAGGCGCAGGCTAAAGCCTACGCGCTACGTTGCGTCGATCGCGCGGGCTAAAGCCCACGCTTTACGGTGCGTGAAAGAGAAAAAATGGTCAAGCCGCACGGCTCATTAGTACCAGTTAGCTGAACGCATCGCTGCGCTTCCACACCTGGCCTATCAACCTGGTCGTCTACCAGGAGCCTTCAGAGGTCTTGCGACCTGGGAGATCTCATCTTGTGGAGGGTTTCACGCTTAGATGCCTTCAGCGTTTCTCCCTTCCGGACGTAGCTACTCGGC
>DATDOV010000052.1:0-51819 GCA_035293105.1 Blastocatellia bacterium | reverse complement strand
CAGAATCGCAACGTCGGCGCGCTCGAGCTGCTGCCGCGCCATCACAACTGAAACCTTCTCTGCCAAGAGTTCAGGCTTGCCCTTGCGCCGGATGCCGGCTGTGTCGATCAACCTAAAGCGCCTGTCATTGTATTCAATCTCGGTATCGACGGCGTCGCGCGTGGTTCCGGGAACGGGAGAGACGATGACGCGCTCTTCACCGGTGAGCCGGTTGACGAGCGACGATTTGCCGACATTCGGCCGCCCGACCACCGCGAGCCGCACTTCCTCGCGGCGCTCGTCGCGAGCCTCCGGCGCCGGCAGCAGGTCCATTACCCGGTCGAGCATCTCGGCGACGCCGTCACCATGCTCGGCAGATATCGGGAACACTTCGTCGAAGCCCCATTGCTCGAATTCGAGAGCCTCCGCTTCCAGCTTCGCCGTGTCGACCTTGTTGGCCGCAACGAAGACAGGCTTGTTGGTCGAACGGGCGAGCTCAGCAAGCTCTTCGTCAAGCGGCGTGATGCCCGCCCGCGCGTCGACGACAAGGAGTATCAACGACGCTTCGTCAATCGCCGTGCGCGCCTGCCGTAATATGTTCGCAGGGATGAGTTCTTTTTCATCAGGTATGATTCCGCCGGTATCGACGACGCGGAACTCGCGCGCGCGCCACTCCGCCCGGCCGTAGATGCGATCGCGCGTAATGCCGGACTCGTCGCCGACTATCGAGCGGCGCGACCCGGTGAGCTTGTTGAATAGCGTCGACTTTCCGACATTAGGGCGCCCGAGAATCACGACGGTCGGAAGCGCGCGCACGCCGTTCGTTGTTTCCTCCGCCTGCTCCGAAAGGGTCATCATCGCCTCGCGTCCAATGTATCTTGCGCCGCGACGCTTTCACAAGCGAAGTCGTTGTCGTATGATTCCGCCGCTGCGAGCGCAGATCATGTATCAGCTTCTCAAATCTCTGACAGGGCGGCGGCGCGAGGGAGCAACTGCGGATCACCTTGCGCTGGGACGCACGGGTGAAAAGGCGGCCGTGCGCTATCTGGACCGCCGAGAGGGCTACCGGGTCGTGGCCACGAACTTCGTCGTTCCGTTGGGACGCGGCCTGCGCGGCCAGAAGCTAAATGCGGAGATCGATGTCATCGCTTATGACGGCGACACGCTCGCGTTCGTCGAGGTGAAGACGCGGTCATCAGACGAATTGGTCGCCCCGGAGCGCGCGGTCGATCTTCGAAAGCAGAGACAGATCGCTCGCGCGGCCCGCCGCTATCGCCAGTTGATGAAGATCAGCAGCGAGCCATACCGGTATGACGTCGTGACGTTGGTGCAGGAGGGCGACGGCTACAGGATCGAATTGTTGCGCGGGTACTTTGATGATCGCGTGTTCCAGCGCGCCAGGTTTTTCGCGGGCGAGTACTGAAGCCGCAGCGCGCCTTTGGGTTCGCACCGCCGCTCTGATAGACTCCTTTCAGGTTGCCAGGGGCTCAGGCCCGGCTGAAGATACAAACAGCGGTTGCTCCCCAACCAGGCTCGGAGGACATATGAGACGAATCACGTTGATGCGACTCGGCGCAACGGTCGCCATCGTGGCTGCCCTGTTAGCGGGGGCAGTCGCGCCCAGGTCGATTGTCGAAGCTCAAAGCGGAAGACAACCGCCTAAGAAGGACGTAGAGAAGAAGACCGAAAAAAAGGCCGGTGAGAAGGAGGGCAAGCCGATCCCTGAAGAGCCACAGGAGCCCGTACCGCCCGTGCCGCGCAGCCTGAAGGACGAGCCGCCGCTGAAGCTGTCGACGCAGGTCGTCAACGTCGAGGTCTCGGTCGTCGAGAAGAAGACCGGCCGCCTCGTGCAGAACCTCACGCAGAAGAACTTCACGGTCTACGAAGACAGCGTCAACCAGGAGATAACCAACTTCCGGTCGGGCGAAGGCCCGGCGACGGTTGTTCTGCTACTTGAAAACAATTACAGCAGAAGGTGGATGGGGAATTACTACGACGGAACGGTCGCTCAGCAGGTTTTCCAATCGGCGGCGACATTTGTGCAGAGCTTCGTCAAACCCGAAGACTTCGTCGCGGTAGTGACGTTCAGTATGAAGCCCAAGGTGATCCAGGATTTCACGAGCGACTCAGGTCGGCTCTACGGCGCGATCATGTCCGGATATCGGGACGCGCTCAACTTCAGCGAGTCGAACGTCTATGATGCGCTCGCCTTCGCGCTTTTGGGAGGGAAGGCCATTCAGCTTTACGACGAAGGCGCCGGTCCGTCCGACTACGTCGGCTTGCAAGAGGTCGAGGGCCGGACTGCGGTAATCCTGATAAGCCTCGGCATCGACACCTTCAGCAAGATCACCTACGACAAGGCGCTCAAGATAATCGGCACGGCCGGGGTACCGGTCTACGTCGTCGGCGTCGGAAACATCTTCTACAAGAAGTATGAACACCAGTGGCCTCCCCAATACTCCTCAAGCTGGCAGATGGCATTCCTGCAACTCAAGACTTTCGGCGAGCGTTCGGGCGGCGCCTATTTTCCGATGACCTTCGAGAGCGAATTGCCGACGATCATGCGAAGCATAGAGGCTCTGCTCCGCCATCAGTACAGCATCGGATACGTTCCGACTAATAGCAGACGCGCCGGAAAAGAACGGAAGATCGCCGTCACGGTCGACGTTGATGGTGACGGCCAGCCGGACACCAAGCAATACGAACTGCGCTACCGGCAGCGTTACGTTGAGCCGGACGATAATCCCAAGAAGTGACGAACGTGAATCACTGTTGGCGGCAGCTAGACCTCGGATTCGATGCTCGCGCGCTGATCTCGGAGGAAGGCCAACCAACTCACCAAGCAGTCGAGCCGGACCCGAGCAGCAACGAATCCACGACCGAGTTATCGGCTCTCGATTCAATATTCACTGCCGCGCTGCGCGAGGTGGCGAACAAAGAGCCGCCGCCTGACGTCGAAGCCCGCTTCTATCCCTACGCAGGACTCTCGTCGACTATCCGTCTGCGGCGCGGCCGCGTCCTTGCCCGCGTTTCGGACATACTATCGCCCTCGCCGCCGAGAGTCCTTCACGCGCTCGCGTGTATACTCGTGGCGAAACTCTATCGCCTCAACTGCCCGGACGAACACGAACGCGTCTATCGTGAATACACTTCCACGGCGGACCTCCAGAGCGTGACGGAGTCGGTTCGCCGCAGCCGCGGTTATAAGTGCACGACCTCGCCGCGAGGAATGGTCTACGATCTCGCGGAGTTGTTCGATGAGTTGAATGGGCGCTACTTCGACGGCGAGGTGAAGCGGCCGGTGCTCTCGTGGAGCCGGCAGCGCACGAGGCGGATACTGGGTCACCACGACAACGTCCACGACGCCATCATCATCAGCCGCACGCTTGATAGCTTTCGCGTACCCCGCTTCGTCCTCGAATATGTCCTCTACCACGAGATGCTGCACGTCAAACATCCGGCGCGCCGCGAGAATGGGCGGACAGTTTACCACAGCCCGCAGTTTCGAGCCGATGAGCGGCGCTTCGATCGCTATGATGAGGCGGTGAAGTGGTTGGAGCAGATCGTCTCACGCGTTCGCAGCCGCCGCCGCGCGCGAAGCACGCGCCGTCCTCGATAACCGACTGCCGATCATCCGCGCGCGGGAACTATTTCCCCGCTTCCGCGTTAGAGTGTTTGTCGATTCTGAAGAAGGGTTGGACGAATGGCAGAGCAGGATGTGCTTTCCCGTTCCCCGGCACGAATCGGAATCTGAGTCAGAGTATCCTTCTCCTTGGGGTGGGGGGCGTCGCAAGCGGCGCCCCCCTTGGGTTATGGCCGCTTCCGCGATCGCCGGACCCACTCCGCAAGAATCAGAGCCTACCGGTTGATGCCGTCTTCGCGCGCGCCTTCCTCGATTTTGATTTTGAAACCTAATCGCGAGCTTTGCGTTATTAGAGATGTGAGTGAACAGGGACAGCGAATCACGAGGTTGTATATGCGCCTGAAAACTCGTGGGTCGTTGTCAGCAGTAAGCACTGTCGCTTTGGGGTAAATCCTCCTCCATTACTCACCGGGCGCTGATGTCGGAAGTGGTTGATGAGCCGACACAGCGCCCGAACTTTTTTCAAGGACTGAGTGCGAGGACTGAGGACTGAGTGGTTCCCGATTCAGTCCTCAGTCCTTCGCTCTACGCCAGCTTCTTGCGGAACCTGAACGCGCTCAGCATCAACAGCACCAGGCCCATTACAGCCAATACGACGATGTGTTCCCACAGATCGGCGGCGGTCGCCCCTCGGAGGACTATTCCGCGGAGGATTTCCATGAAGTGTGTTGCCGGAACAAGCGAGCCGATCACTTGCATGACAACCGGCATCGAGTCTCGCGGAAACATGAATCCCGATAACAACACTGAGGGCAGCATGATGAGCCAGGCTAACTGGAGCGCCTGCATTTGATTCTGCGCCTTCGTCGAGATCAGCAGCCCGATCGCAAGCGCGGTGAACAGAAAGAGGATTGATAGCGTCAGGAGCAGAACGAGCGAACCGTTGATCGGCACGTCGAATACCACCCGCATCACTGCAAGCACGGTGCAAGTCTCAAAGATGCCGATGAGCCCATAAGGCACCAGCTTGCCCAGCATCAGACCAAACGGGCGAACCGGAGTCACCAGCAGTTGTTCAAGGGTGCCGCGTTCGCGCTCGCGCACGATCGAGAACGCGGTCAGCAGAGTTGTTATGATCTGCAGGATTACGGCAATCAGCCCCGGCACCATGAAGTTCGCCGATCTCGAGTCCGGGTTGAACAACATCTTTGGCCGGACTTCGATCGGAAGCTGCGGCGACCCATTCGCCTCGCCGGCACGCGCCATCCGCGCGATCGACTGGCTGAAGCCGACCGAGGTCGAGACCGTCACGCTCTGCATGGCGATGCTCGAATCAGAGCCGTCGATGAGTACGAGCACCGTCGCTTGCCGGTTGGCGAGAAGTCGATTGGAGTAGTCCGGCGGGATCTTGATTCCGACCTTCACCTTGCCGGACGTGATTGCGTCGTTGAGCTCATCGTCGGACCTTGCCTCTACGGCGATCTGAAAATAGTCTGTATTCTCAAACGCGCGGAGCAGTTCGCGAGATTCCGGGCCGGGGTCCAGATTGTACACGGCGGTCTTGATGTTCCGAACGTCGGTGTTGATCGCGTAGCCGAATACCATCAACTGAATCATCGGCACGATCAGCATCAGCATCAGCGTCAGCGGATCCCGGCTGATCTGGATGATCTCTTTGTAGAATATCGATCCGAATCCTCTGAACATAGGCTACCTTGGTTTGTGGTTTGTGGTTTGTGGTTTGTGGTTTGTGGTTTGTGGTTCGTGGTTCATGGTTTGTGGTTGGTACTTGCAGTGCATCGGCCATTTCGGGGGCCGCGCACGTCGAAGATGCGAACCGCAAACTACAACCACGAACTACAAACCACAAACTACAAACCAGCGACCTGCCTTTTCGTCAGCGTCACGAACACGTCTTCGAGCGAAGGCCGCGCGGGATCGACCTTCGCGCCGCGGATCCCCGCCTGCTCAAGCACATCTCCTATTCTGTTGATCGGCTCGCTTGCGTCCATGAGCAGGTGAATCGACTGGCCGAAGATCGTCGCGTCCCTCACGTAATCCTCGCGCTTGAGGGTGCCGAGCGCCACGGTCGCATTGTCGCACGCTACTTCAACCCACCTCGTGCCGACCGGCGTCACGTCGGGTAGCTGCCTCAACTCGTCCGGCGCGCCGTAGGTTATGAGTTTCGCGTTGTAGATATAACCTACCCGCGCGCAGCGTTCGGCTTCGTCCATATAATGCGTCGTCACGAACAACGTGATGCCTCCGCCCGATAACTGAAAGAAGAGGTCCCACAACTCGCGCCGCGCAACCGGGTCGATGCCGGCCGTCGGCTCATCGAGGAAGATGATCCCGGGTTCGTGAACCAGCGCGCACGACAGCGCCAGCCTCTGCTTCCATCCGCCCGAGAGCGCGCCTGCCCGGCGATCTACGAAGGGCTCGATGTGAGTCAGCTCGATGACCGCTTTGCGCCTCCGCCTGAGCTGCTCTCCTTTTAATCCGTACACGTGCGCGTAGAAATTTATGTTTTCCCAAACGGTCAGGTCCTGATAGAGGCTGAACTGCTGAGACATGTAGCCGATTCTCTGTCGAATCTCCTCCGACTCTCGTTGAATATCGAAACCGGCGACGGTCGCCGTTCCGGCAGTCGGAGCAATCAGCCCGCAAAGCAGCCTTATCAGAGTCGATTTCCCGGAGCCGTTCGGCCCCAGGAACCCGAAGATCTCCCCGCTTTCGACCGCGAAGCTCAGCGCGTCGACGGCGGTCAGCTCGCCGAATCGCTTCGTCAGTCCCTTAATCTCGATGGCTGTATTCATCGGAAAGAAACCACAGATGAACACGAATTAACACAGACCATATTCGTCACTTCCCGTCTCCCCTTCTTGTACTCGCCTTCTGTTCCTCTCTTAGTGCGATGCTCTTCCACCTGCGTCCGCGTCCATCGGTTCGTGGCTCCCTTTTGTTATCTTCAAAGTTCATCTGTGTTCATCCGTGCTCATCTGTGGTTTCATTTCGGAATTATCACGTCGGCGGCCATCCCTGCCCGAAGCCGGCGCGAGCTGTTGTCCAACCGCACGCGAACGCCGAAGACCTGATGCGTGCGCTCTTCGCGGGTCTGCACGTTGCGAGGCGTGAACTCGCCGCGGCTCGATATCTCTTCTATGCGCCCGTTGAAAGTGTCGCCCGAATCGACCTTCACGGTGACTTCAGCCCCTAACCGAACGTTAATCAGCTCCGGCTGCGCAACGTAGACTCGAAGCCACAAGCGGTCAACTTCCACCAGGGTCGCCACGGGAGAGCTCGGATTGATTAAATCGCCGGGCCTTATCTGCAAGACCTCGACGAAGGCATACGCGGGCGATTTCACCTCGAGTTCGGCGAGTTGCGCGTCGATCTGCTGGAGCGTAGCGCGCGCCCGGTCCAATTGAGCGCGCGCGGCGACGACGTCCTCTTTGCGCGCGCCGCTCTCGACGAGTTGACGATAGGCCGCCGCCTGCTTGAACTGACGATCGGCGCGCGCGACCTCCTCGCTTCTGGTTCCAGCCCGCAGAACGTCGAGCTTCTGACGCGCGGCGTCACGTTTTGCAGCCGCACGATCAAACGCAGCCTTCGCGTTGTCGAAGTCCTGCCGCGAAGCCACTCCGTCGCGGTTCAATTGCTCGATTCTGGCCAGCGTGAGCCTCGCGACTTCATAGTCCGCGTCTGCGGCGCTCACGTCGGCGCGGGCGGCGTCGATCTCTTGCGGACGCGGACCGTTGCGCGCGAGCTCGTAACTCATCCATGCGGCCTCTGCTCGGGCGCGGGCTTCTTCGACCTCTTCCGGCCGAAACCACTTCCTGGTCTTTTCAAGATTGGCTTCAGCTTGAGCGACAGCAGCAAGCGCATCAGCGCGCCGGGCATCAAGGTCATAGGATTCAAATCGTACGAGCGACTGACCCGCCTTGACCTCTTCGCCTTCCCTTACCATGACCGCGGCGATTCGGCCGCCGACCTTCGAGCCGACGTGTATCTCGTCCGCTTCGACGGTACCCGACAGGATCAGCCTGGCCGCCGACTCGCGCGCGCTCAGGTATTTCCACGCGGCGGCGACTCCGACAATCGCGAGCAGCAACGCGCCGAACAAGAGGGTCTTTCTGAAACGTCCCACCATACTCTCAGTCTTGCTTGCGTGCCCGGCCGATCCTGCGCCTGAGAATCCTTGACGTGACGGCATCCACCGCGGCGTTCATCTCCTCGATGCCCAGGACGCGGGCGCACAGGTAGAAGACGGCGGCGCCGCCGCCAACGGATGCGGCAACGTTAATGGCGCGGCCGGCCAGGTCTTCGCCCATTGTCCCGCCCACAAATCGGCTGAGACCCCAGCAGGCAATCGCCATTGCGCCCGACGCGAGGAGAATCTTGGAGATCGCCGTCGCGGTCTTGCGGCCTTCGATGCCGGCGATGCGGCGTCTCATCAATATGAACAGTATCGCGAAGTTCATCAGCGCCACCGTCGAGGTCGACAACGCAAGGCCCCGCTCCTCGAGTATTCCCACGAGCGCCCAGTTCATCACGAAGTTCGTCACGATCGACAACAAGCTGATCATCATCGGCGTACGCGCATCCCCCAAGGCGTAGAACGCCGGCGCGAGTATCCTGACCGCGGCGTAACCGGCGAGGCCTATCGCATAACACGCGAGCGCCGCAGCCGTCCGGTCCGTATCCGCCGCGCCGAAGCCGCCTCGCTCGTATATCAAAGCTATGATCGGCCGGCCGAGAATCGCGAGCCCCGCCGCAGATGGAATCGTCAGCAGAAACGCGAGCCGGATCGAACCCGCCAGCGTGTGCCTGAACTCCCCGATCTCGCCCAGCGCCGCGCTTCTCGAAATCGCCGGCAGCGTGGCAGTCGCAATCGCCACCCCAAACACCCCAATCGGAAACTGCATCAGCCGGAAGGAGTAGTTGAGCCACGACACGGGGCCATCGCCGGGAAGATTCGAAGCAAAATTGCTGTTGATCAAAATGTTGATCTGAACAGCCGCAGCTCCGATCACCGCGGGCCCCATCAAGCTGAATATGCGCCGCACGCCGGGGTCGCTGAAACTCAACATCGGCCGGTATCGAAACCCGGCGCGGCGCAGACTCGGCCACTGCACGGCGTACTGAAGGAACCCGCCGATCAGCACGCCGTAAGCCATGCCGATGATCGCCTCGACCGGGTTATCCTTCATCGCTCGAATGGGATGAGAGAAAATCGGGTCGGTCAGCAAGCTCGCGAAAAAGAGGCCGCCGATTATCGATCCCAGATTGAAGAACGACGACGCCAGCGCCGGCACGCCGAACCTGTCTCGCGCATTCAGCACTCCCATCGCCTGCGCCGCTAGAGCGACCAGCAGGATGAACGGCATCATTATCCGGGTGAGCCGAACGGTGAGTTGGAACTTCGCGGGGTCGTCGCCGAATCCGGGTGCGAAAACCCGAACGACGTCGGGCGCGAAGATGATCCCGAGCACTACAAGTGTTCCGAGTACGAGTATCAGCGCCGTTGCGAGCAGACTCGACAGCCGGAACGCCTCCTTCTCATCCTTGGTCACCAGGTAATCGGAGAAAACGGTGACGAACGCGCTCGACAGCGCGCCCTCCGCGAAGAGGTCGCGAAGCAGGTTCGGGATTCGAAACGCGATGACGAATGCGTCGTTGGCGAAGCTCTTCGACGCGCCGAAGAAGTATGCGAATAGGATCTCGCGCACGAGGCCGAGCACGCGGCTCGCCATGACGGCCATGCTGACGATGCCGGCTGATCGCGCGACGCTGCGGGCGGGAATTCTCTGAGCGACATTAGTTTCCGGGCTTGCGGGGTCGGTGTCGGCAGGCGCGGGCGCGATCTCGCTCAGCGTGTGATCCATCGTCGCGATTCTATACGGTTTTCGAGAGCTAGTCCAAATAGCACTCCGAACAAATAGCACTCGGCACACAGCGTCACCGCAGGTGGGGCGATGCGGTCAGGACTCCGCGCATACGCACCTCGCGAGAGGTGAGTCGCAGATGCTTCCGCCTGCGCAACCGCAGCAGCCGCGCTCATTGCCGTCGCCCCATTCTTGCGCGTCACTCGTCCCGCTGGAGAACGTTGCAGCACGTGCCCGTCGATAGATAGAATGCGGAGCGCCTGATCCGAGAATCGTCCGACACTATAAGATGGACTTCATCAAGCGTACACCTTTGATCGCGAACTCGCTCCGTGATCCGTCTAGAGTAATGTTCACTTCGCTACTCCTGATTTATCTTGCAACCCTCACGTCAGATTACTATTGGGACGGCATAACGTTCGCGTTGCAGATCGAGAAGGTGGCCAAAGGCGAGCGCGGCGCCTCGCTTCTCTTTCATCAGAATCATCTGCTGTATAACGGAATCGGATATCTAGTCTACACCGCGGCGCAGGCGATAGGGATCAGCCTGCGCGCGCTCAATCTGCTACAGATCATGAACGCCATCGCCGGGGCGGCTGCCGTCGGTGTCTTCTTTCGAATTGCCCAACGCGCAACCGGGAGCCGATATGCAGCGGTCGTATGCTCATTTGCGCTCGCACTATCGGCCGTGTGGTGGAAGCTCGCAACGGATGCGGACGCTTATATCTTGAGCATCTTATTGATACTGGTTTGCGCGAACAATCTCCTCAGCGAAAGGCCGCGATGGTACGTAGCGGCGCCGGCGCTTGCGGGCGCGATGCTCATTCACCAACTAGCGTCGCTGTTTTTCCCCGCTGCGCTCGTCGCAGTCTTTTTAAGCGAAAATATCGAACGCAAATGGAGATTCGGCGCTTGGTTGAGTTCGATCGCTTGGGCCATGGCCATTGGAGTCTACTACGTTTGTGCGGCTCTGCTGCACGATATCGGCGAACCGATTGATGTTGTGAAATGGGCGGTGTCCAATCAGAGTGGCGTGTCACCCTCTCTTAATCCCCTTCATGGGTTGTCGCTAATTCCGCGCACAAGTAGCGATCTCATCCTCGGCCATGACTTTGGCTTCGTCCGTAGCCACGGTAGCTGGATCGAGCTATGCTTCGCCCTGGCCGCGTTCATCACCGCGACGGTGTGTGTTTTCAAGATTGTACGGAGAGCGAAGTTCGGCGGAGCCGTCAGAGCGCTTGTCCGGCTAGCCCCGGAGGTACGTGAGTCGTGGAAGCACATTGCTCCGGTACTCATCACTTGGGTTGGAATGTACCTCGTGTTTCTGATTTTCTGGGAGCCGTGGCAGACCTACTACCGCGCATTCTACGCGCCGGCTCTCTTGCTTCTGTTCGGACTTGCGCTGAGTAACTATCACCGATTGTTGGACAACGCACCATCAGGGGCAGCCGCGCTTGCAGTAGCCGCACTCGTTCTTTTCAACCTTGCATTCTTCATTGTCCCTCATATGAGAACGATCTCGAATACAAGGATCGCTGCGGCTCGCAAAGCAAGCAAGATCTGGAATGAGCGAACCGTCATTTACTTTGCTGATCATACCGAGGTCGACACGACCTTTGAATACCTTAATGAGGCGACGACGTGGAGGAGGTTTACGTCCAGGACCCGGCTCACTCTGGATAGCGAGATTCAACAGGCCCATAGGGACGGCGGCAGGATTTGGCTGAACAAGGGTGTAGTTGAATCTGCTGACCCCACGTGGTTGAGAAGCTATGCGCGTGGTAGAGAAATCAGGATTGAGGGAACCCACGTAACTCCGCAGTACGTGGAGTTGTTGCCCCCTCCCTGATCGGGCGGCACACGTGGTTTATTCAAGCTCGAGCTCTTTTATGCGGGTGAGAAGTGTCTTATAGCTGACGCCGAGCCGCTCCGATGTGCGCGATTTGTTGTAGCTGCACTCCCGCAGCGTCTGATCGATCTTTCGCCGCTCGACGAGCCGCTGGGCGCGCGTGCTCACCTCGGCTAGCGTGCCGCGCATGTCGAATCCGTCCAACAACGCCATCTGTTCTCGAGGCGAGTAATCCGACGGAGGGCTGATATTCAGGTCGGCCGGCGTGATTTCGGCCCCGTGTGCGAGAATGCAGGCGCGCTCGATGCAGTTTTCGAGTTCCCGGACGTTGCCCGGCCAATCGTACTCCTCGAGGATTCGGACTGATTCGTCAGTGAGCTTGAACGCGGCGCGCCGGAGTTCGCGCCCATATTTTGCGGCGAAGAACTCGGCGAGCTGTTTGATGTCCATTCGCCGTTCCCTTAGAGCCGGAATGTTGACCGGGAAGACGGCAATCCTGAAGTAGAGGTCCTCGCGGAATTGTCTCGACGCGACCGCCGCTTTGAGATCGCAGTTGGTCGCAGCGATGATCCGCACGTCGACTTCGATGTCGGCGCTGCCTCCAAGACGCGTGATCTTCCGCTCTTCCAGAACGCGGAGCAATTTGGATTGCATCGGGGCAGCAAGCTCGCTTATTTCGTCGAGGAAGATCGTTCCACGAGACGCAAGCTCGAACTTCCCGACGCGACGCTGATCCGCTCCGGTGTAGGCGCCCTTCTCGTGGCCGAACAGCTCGTTCTCGATCAACGTGTCTGGAATTGCGGCGCAATTGATCGCTATGAACGGCGCGTTGCGGCGCGGACTCAGGTGGTGTATCGCGCGCGCGAACAGTTCCTTGCCGGTTCCGGATTCGCCGAGCAGCACGACGGTGGTCGGTGTAGCCGCGACCTGTTGAATTTCGCGGCCGACCTTCTGCATCGAGGGCGAGTCGCCGATGATACGAGGGAAACCGTACCGCCGCGAGTACTCATCGCGAAGGAGGATGTTCTCCGCGCGCAATCGCGCTTCGTCGAGCGCGCGTTCTACGAGCAGGAGGAGGTGACGGCTATCGACGGGTTTCTGGAGGAATTCATAGGCGCCCTCTTTCATCGCCTGAACGGCTTCGTCGATTGTGCCGTACGCGGTCAGGACTATTACCGAAGTGTCGGCGTCGGCCGCTTTGGCCGAGCGCAGTACTTCGAGACCGTCCGCGCGCGGCATCTTCAGATCCGTAATCACAAGACGGTATCGCGAGTCGGTGAGTTTGCGGCGCGCTTCTGCGCCGTCGGCCGCTTCATCAACTGCGAACCCGGCGTTCTCCAACGTCAGGCGCAGCATGTGCCGCAAGCTCTCCTTGTCCTCGACAATCAGTATCTCAGCCATCGGGGTTGTTCGCAGCAAGAACTCGAGAGGGGCGGGGCGCGTTAAGGGGGTCGCGGTCGTGAAGCACTATCTGAAGACCGAGGGGGGCAGACCCGCGCGCCGCGCTTCGTCGATGAGCCCGTCGATGTCGCTCTGCGCCTTCGCGGCTGCCGCGCGCGATTCCTCAACCTTCTGTTGAGCGTCGTCTCGATCCTGCCGGAGTTGCGCGGTTGCGAATCGGTCGACGTTCGGGTTGTTGAGCCGTTCGTTGTATGCCCGGATACGGTCTTCATACAATCGTATGCGGCGCTCGGCGGTCTGAAGCGCCTCGATCAGTTTCGCGTAACGATCGCGATAGTACTGTTCGTCTGCTTTGCCTCCGGCGGGTGGGGCGCCCGCATCAGGCGGATCGGCGAATCCTTTCTGACGTCCCTCATTCAGGAGGGCGTTGAGCTCTGACGCTGCCTGTCGCGCCTGAGCGCGCAATTCGACGAGCCGCCTGCCGGCTTCGTCGAGTGCGGCCGCCGTTTCATTCCGCTGTTTTGCGCTTTGACCCGAGATTCCGAGTTCATTCCGCAGCTCAGTCGTGCGCAGTTCACCCTCTTCAGCCGCGCGCTCGGCGGCGGCCGACTTTTCGCGCGCCGCCTTGACCCGCTCGCGCCACGCAGATTCCTCGGGGTTCGGCTTTTTTTCCGCGCCCTGAGCTTGCGCGGCCTGAGCGGTCGCAGCGTCGCCGGGTTTTACGGCTGACGTATCTACACGCGTTTCGGATGTCGCCTGTTCGGACCTTGGACCAAGAACATCCTCAGTGGAGAGTTTTGGAACCCTCTTCTTTGAGGTCGGAGGCTGTTGCCCGGCGGCGCCTGGGGCGAGTAACAAAACAAGCAGGACCGCTGATGTCGCCGGACGAAAGCAGCGGGCGAATGGCGGTACAAGGCGCGACGACTGGATTCTCATAGATGTCTCCGAAGCGGGTTAGGTGCTCGTCTGGCAGGGGCAGGCTGGGTGAAGAATACCCCAGATGGGCACTTGGTGCAAGAGTAAGTAATCATTAGTGCTACGGGCAGCGAAGGCGTCCGGTTCGCCGGTCTCGTCTTTCGTCAGCGCGCATTCTGCTGATAGATTAAGCGCCCGAACATCCGGCGCCGCGATGGCTACAGGCAAGACTTTCAAGGAACCTGACAGCGACGAACGACATCGCTACGGGCAGCATTACACGCCGCGTGAAGTCGCGCGGTTGCTCGCGGCCTTCGCCGTCAGGTCGGCAGGTGACCTCGTGTTGGATCCGAGTTGTGGCGACGGCCGGCTCCTTGCGGAAGCGCTTGAGCGAAAAGCCCGCCTCGTTGAGCAATCGCATTGCGCGCGCGACCTCCTCTGCGGAGATCTGTACGGGCTGGACCGTTCGGCGCCGGCTGTCGAGGCCGCCACCGCGACCGGAGCCAGAGTTGCCCAGGCCGACTTCTTTGATGTCGAGCCCGGCTCATCGCTGAACGAGGCCCTCAAACTCCCCGAGCGCTTCGACGCCATCATCGGCAACCCGCCATATATCCGCCAGGAAGTAATGGGCGCGCCGGATAAGCTCCGCGTCGTGGGCCGGCTCACGCACGATCGCGCGCAGGCTGCCGAAGTATGGTGGCCTCGATGGTCGGGCCGTTCGGACATCTACGTTTTCTTCTTCGCTCACGCAATTAGATTCCTCAAGCCCGGCGGCAGGCTCGTTTTCCTGACCGCGAGCAGTTGGCTCGACGTCGGATACGGCGCCCCACTGCGCGAGTTCCTGTTGAGAAACTTCCGCATCGTTGCGGTGATCGAGTCGGCGGTCGAGACGTTCTTCTCCGATGCGTCGATCAACACCGCCATAACCGTGCTCGAGCGAAAGCCCGGCACGCGAGCCGGCGAAGATCAACCAGTCCGGTTCGTTCAACTGACCGCGCCGCTCGCTGAGATCTTCCGGGATCGGGAAGCGGGTCCCGTGGAACTTTCGCGGGAGATCGGACTGGCGCACTCGGCGCGATCCTCGGATGAGTGGCGAATCAGGCTGATCAGTCAGTCGTCCCTCGTGAGCGAGGGCGGATGGGGCCGGCACCTCCGCGCTGATGATGTCTTCTTTCGCGTATTGGATCGCGGACGCACACTGCTGCCGCTGGGCGAGCTCGCGAGGGTGCGATTCGGCTTGAAGAGCGGCGCGAACGACTTCTTCTACCTCAAGGAAGCGGGGGATGGGAATCGGGCGCGTGCGACAACAGCGGGACCCGGTGGTTTGTCGGCGCTCGGCGATGTCGCCTCGCTTCGCAGGGGGATCACGACCGGCGCGAATGAGTTCTTCTACGTGAAGGCCGTCGATGCACGCTGCGAAGCCTCGGATGAATTTGCGACGCTTCTGTTGGTCGAAGACGGATCGGGAAAGCGGCACGCTATCGAATCGCGCTACCTGTCTCCGGTGATTTTCTCATTGAAGGAGCTCGCTGGTGTGTGGCTCGATCGGATCCAGACCGCGAGGATGATCTTCAGTTGTTCGGAGACTCGCGAGGCGCTCGCCGGCACGCGCGCGCTCGACTACATTCAGGAAGGCGAACGTCAGGGCTACGATCGCCGCCCGACGTGCGCGTCGCGCAAGCCGTGGTACTCGGTCGCGCGCGGATTGAAGCCAGCTCCGATGATCTTTCCTTCCAAAGTCGGGGAGCGATGGTTGGTAGCGATCAACCGGGCCAGGGTCTTCGAAGACAAGAAACTCTACGGCGTCTTCCCTCGCGGCGGCGTTTCGACCATGTTGCTTGCGGCGTTGCTGAATTCAACGTGGGCGAGATACTACACTGAAGCTACCTGCCGGCAGATGACCGGCGCGCAAGCGATAGCCGACATCGACGTCGCAGTCGCCGAACAGATTCTGCTTCCTGACCCGCGCGCGATTCCCACTGCTTTGGTAGCGCAGCTCGAAGCGGCAGTGGAACGGCTGGCCGCGCGGCCCATCGTGTCGGTGTTCGAGGAGATCGAGAAAGATGACCGCCGAAGACTCGATGAGTTGGTCCTGGAGGCAATAGGTTTCGCAGCGCCCGACGAACGCCTCGACGTTCTCGATCAGTTGTACTCGGCCGCGTCGGCTCTCGTTCGCCGCAGGCTTGCGAGGTCGCGCAGGTGAGCGCGTTCGAAGACCGGGTTGACACTGACACCCAACACATGTAGAAAGACGCGTTCGGCGAATCAGCCTGCGGCTCCGAACGATCCAAATCATCACGGGAGGGAAACCACTTGGCGCGCGGAAAGAAGATTGTAGGAATCGTATTCTCGACTATCGTCGCGGTCGTCGTAATGGGAATCAGTTTTACTATCGGCTGGCGGCCGTTCATCGGACCGAAAGGGCGACCGCTGACGGCGCGGACGTTCGAGCGCACCGCGGAACGGCTCGAGCGAGGGAAGTACCTCGTCGAAGGAGTGCTCGGATGCTTCGACTGCCATTCGGAGCGCGACTGGAATCAGCCCGGCGCGCCGGTGATCGAAGCTCAGAGGGGTGGCGGCGCATTGTTCGCGGGAGGCCCGCCCGGAAGGCTGATCGCGAGCAATATCTCGCCGGATCCGGAGACGGGCGCGGGAACATGGAGTGATGATGCATTCGCCCGCGCCATTCGCGAGGGCATCGGTCACGACGGCCGCGCGCTGTTTCCGATCATGCCGTGGCCGAACTACGCACAGATGTCAGATGAGGACCTTGCGGCTGTGATTGCATATGTTCGTTCGACACCCCCGGTCCCCAACGCGCTTCCCAAGACGCAGCTCGATTTTCCAGTCAACTACCTCATGCGAATCAATCCCGAGCCGATCGCTGCTCCAGTGCCGGCGCCTGATTTGTCGGACCCGGTCAAACGCGGAGCCCATCTCGCTCGAATGGGTAGCTGCGCGGATTGCCATACGCCGCAAGACCAGGGTCAGCCAAAACCTGGTCTGGATTTCGCCGGCGGATTCATTCTGATTGAGCCTTCGGGGGAGGTCGCGAGCGCCAACATTACGCCCGACCCGTCCGGCATCTCGTATTATGACGAGGCGCTGTTCATTGAGGCGATACGAACCGGCCAGGTCAAGGCTAGAAAACTGCGACCGAGGATGCCGTGGCTGATCTACCGGAACATGTCGGATGAGGATTTGAAGGCGATCTTCGCGTACCTGCGAACGCTCAAGCCGGTGAAGCACGCCGTCGACAACGCCGAACCCCCGACTCAGTGCAAGCTGTGCGGGAGTATGCACGGGTTTGGAGATCGGAACTAGCGGTCTTCGAGTGGGGAAATACGGAAGGTGCCCCGGATTCACTGCTGACGCTTCCAGGTGCTCTGGACGGTGTCTCTCATGACCACCAGGCAACCCGGCCATTCCTCTGCCGAGAACTGCTCAATCGCTTTCATGACTCTCTGGTGGATCTTCTGTTGGTTGGGCTGTCTCAGGCGTATCACGAGAATGCCCCAATGCGACTCATCGCGGTACTGAACGAATCCCTTGTCGGTGGTAATCAACAAGCGATGTTCGGTCAGCGCTCTGAGCCAGAGCATTTCGTCAGACATTCCCTGATCGGCTGTGCCGCGAATATCCAACACATCATGCCCGAGGTTGCTCAACTCCCGAACCGTCACTATGGGTATGTTCTCATCCACGCAGATCTTCATACGCTGGTGGCGAGCTCCTCAAGCGGAGTGACCTGCTCTTCAGCCAAGGAAGCCCCGTACTCGAGGCACGCCAGGATGTCGTCTCGTTCTATCGAAGGATACGCCTCGAGCAAACTTTCGATTGAATCACCGTTGGCGAGCATAGCTAGAATCTGAGCTACAGGGATGCGGGTGCCCTTGATGCAGGCCTGGCCGTGGCAGATCTTAGGGTCGACTGAAATACGGTCGTGCATAATGAATCCTCCAGGTACGCCGACATAATACGATATGCGGGATTCTGCGGAAAGTGTCCCTCTGCATTCTTCACATCTCTGCTGGCGGACCATCGCTCAGTCTGTGTAAGACCTCAACCTCATCCCGGTTGTTGATCGTCACAGCGTGCCACCACTCTCCGACGCCCGATTCCGGCACCCGCATCACGACGTCGCTCTTTGCGCCAAGCCGTATCCTTATCGCTGCACGTGACCGAGAAAAAGGAACTTCCTTAGAAAAGTTCTCCACCGCAATGGTAATCGACTCCCATCCTTCTCCCTTGATCTTGATCGACTCATTCCCGTTGCCGCCTCTGTCGTCCCTGTCGAGTTGGGCGTAGGGCGGCGCGTCCAGGCTTCCCATTTGTCCGTAATAGATGTGGTGCTTTCCCGACGAATCGGCTACCCACGCATGAAGGTCCAAGTCTGTAGGTACTGCGCCCCACGTTAACTTGGCTTCAACCGCCGATAGTCTCATCAAGGCCATGGGTTGGGGGGGGAGGCCCTGCGTTGATTATTGGGACGGGCCGCCTTAGAATCGCCAGCGGAGAAAACACGAGCGTGCAGGCAAGCCCCTTCAATCGCGTCGTATTGATCGTTCTCGACAGCGTCGGCATCGGAGAGATGCCCGACGCGGCCGACTACGGTGACGCCGGGGCCGATACGCTCGGACATACGCTTGCCTCGCGGGACGTTCGGATTCCAAACCTTCGAGCGATGGGGCTTGCGAACATCAGATCGCTTTCGATTGCACCCGTCGCCCGACCCTCCGGCGCGTTCGGCCGCGCCGCGATGCGGTCTCGCGGCAAGGACACCACGACCGGCCATTGGGAGATGGCAGGCATCATCACCGCTCATCCGTTTCCGACTTATCCGAACGGGTTCCCTCCGCGGGTCATCGAGCCGTTCGAGCGGGCGATCGGGAAAAAGATCATCGGCAATAAGGCCGCGTCGGGCACGGAGATCATAAAAGAACTCGGAGAGGAGCACCTGGGCACAGGCCGGCCCATCGTCTACACGTCGGCCGACAGCGTCTTTCAGATCGCGGCCCACGAAGGAGTCGTGCCGCTCGAGATGCTGTATCGCTGGTGTGAGATTGCGCGCGAGCAGCTCACCGGCGAGGACCTCGTCGGACGAGTCATCGCCCGACCGTTCATAGGCGAGCCGGGAAGCTTTCGCCGCACCGAGGCCAGACGCGACTACGCCATCGATCCGCCGGAGCCGACTCTGCTCGACCGCATGAAATCGGCGGGGCTGGCGGTCACGGCGGTCGGCAAGATCGGTTCGATCTTCTGTCATCGCGGCACGACCGAAGAACTGCCCTCCGGAAACAACGACGCGAGCATGGACCAGACGCTTCGCGCGCTGCGGACCGACTCCTCCGGGTTGATCTTCACTAATCTGGTCGACTTCGACATGCTCTATGGCCATCGCAATGACGTCGAAGGTTACGCGCGGGCTTTGGAGCGCTTCGATTTGAGGCTGCCGGAGATTCAGGAGGCGATGAAGGACGGCGACTTGTTGATTCTCAGCGCGGATCACGGATGCGATCCTGCGGACGTTTCGACCGACCACACTCGCGAGTACGTGCCGGTGCTCGTGTGGGGCCGGCGCGCTCGCGGAGCAGTCGACCTCGGCATTCGCGATTCGCTCGCGGACATCGGGCAAACGGTTGCCGAGAACTTCGGCTTGGAGCTTCGAGCGGGCCGCAGCTTCCTGAAAGAACTTCTATGCTAACCTGGGCACGCAATTGCGGTTTGCGACGTTCAGCAGTTTTGTCACGCGGGTTGTTCCCCGCGTTGTTTGTAGTTCTGTTGTTTCTTCTGTTTCTTCAGCCGGGGGTTGGTCACGCGGCGGCTGCGCGCGGTCAGAAGCCCGACGAGCTGTCGCGTCAACTCACGCGCTTGAAGAGCCAGTCTTCGGCTGAGCGCCGCGACGCAGCCGAGCAGATCGGATACCTCGAAGATCCCCGCGCGATCGAGCCACTGATAGGACTGCTCAAGGACCCGGACGCGGAAGTGCGAGCGACGGCCGCCAACGCTCTCGGTTCGCCGGCGGACAAACGTTCGGTCGAGCCGCTGATCGCGTTGCTGAAAGACGAGGTGGCGTTTGTGCGAAGCGCCGCAGCGAGGGTGCTCGGTCAATTGGCCGACCCGCGCGCGGTCGAGCCTCTCATCTCGGCGCTCAAGGATGAGAGTTCAAGCGTGCGGGGCGCGGCGGCGCTCGGACTTGGAGGCTTGAAGGACCCGCAGTCGTTGACCGCGCTGGTCGGGAGGACTAAGGACGAAGCGCCCGACGTGCGCGCCGCGGCGGCGGCCGGCCTTGGCGGCTTGAAGGACAGAGGCGGAGTCGATTCTCTCCTTGCGCTGCTGAAGGACGATTCAAAGCTCGTGAAGGTAGCGGCGGCGCTGGCACTCGCCGATATCGGCGACAAGCGCGCGGTCACCCCGCTTGCCGACGCGGTTGCAAGTGAAAAGGACGAAGAAGCGAAGGAGCAGATGAACGAGGCCCTCAAGAGGTTGAAGGCGGCTTCGGACTGAACGGAAAGGTAGCGATTGCGCTGATGTCGAAGGGCCCGAGTTTCGCCGTGGATCAATCGTCGCTTGGCCGTTTGCGGAGGCTCTTTCGGGCGCGGCGCCTCGCCACTTGAGACTTGAGCCGGCGGCGCTCCCCGGGTTTCAGGTAAAAGGCGTGTTTCTTGGTGTCGGTGATGATTCCTTCGCGGGCGACTTGCCGCTTAAAGCGCCGAATCGCGCTTTCGATGCCCTCATTGTCGTGAACCTGTACTCTTGCCACTCAATACCCTCCGTCGACTCATGCCAAGGACTGTGATGTGACTGAGCAGCGTACACAACCGCGGCCCCGGCTGTCAATTGCGGCACGTCACTCAGAACGGCGGTCGGTTGGTTAGGTCGGCGACCGTACAATCCGGTTACGGTAAGCACGCTTTCTCGTTTCATCGCGGTACCAGCCATTCACGACCCGGCCTTGCATCTAGCTTCGACGAGGCGCTTGAGAGCCTGAGCCTCCTGGTCCGCGGGATCGAACTGAAGCGCTTTGTTGGCTGATGCCTGCGCGGTCTGGCAATCGTCCTTCAAGACCGCGATGCGGCCCAACAGAACGTGAGCCGCAACGAGTTTCGGATTCCAAAACAACGCTGCCTTCAACGCGTTCGTCGCTCGTTCGAGGTCGCCGCGGCGTTCGTAGATCCGCCCCGTCAGCAAGTGAGCCTCGTGGCTTTGAGGCGCAACCTGCAAGAGTTTGCCGAGCGTGCTGAGCGACTCCTCGTCCCGGCCGGCGAAGAAAAAGTTGCGAGCCGTCTCGAGCAACTGATCCGCCTGCGATGACTGGCCGCCCGCCATTGACTCGGGTCCCAGCTTCTCGGCCTGATCACGTCTGTAGCGATAGTAGTTGGCTTTGCTGAAAGCCGTTTTGATGCGGGCCAACACGGGCACACCCTTTGTTTCCCACTGCGCGTAGGACGGCAGCAGTTTCTTCGCTTCATCAGAGGCCGCAGCAGCGCCCGCCTGGTCCCCCGAAACCGCCAGCACCTTGCTGAGAATGTAGTGGGCTTCGCCGTCCGAGGGCCGGCGCTCGATCTCGTTCTTCAGCGTCGCGGCGGCGCTCGCGTAGTCCTTCGCCAGGTAGTAAGCGTAGCCAAGATTGAACAATGTGTCCGTGTCACGCGGCGCGGCGTCGGCGGCGGGCTTCAGGTGCTCGACCGCTTCCTTGTACTGTCTCTGCTTGATGAACAGGACGCCGATGTTGTTGTAAACCTCGTAGAGCGGCAGCCGGGTCGCGAGTTTCTGCTGAGGCGCAATAGCCTTTTCAGTTTGGCCCTCGGCGTCCTGGGCGACCCCGATGTAGAACTGCGCCTCGTCGTAGCGCGGGTCCCGTTCGTCGATCACCGAGAGCTGCTTAATCGCCTCCGCGTACTCACCTGCTTCATAGCGAACGCGGCCCAGTTCGAATATCGCCGCAATGTACGGCCGGTTGATCTTGTCGGAGTACTCCTTGATCGCGCGCTCGAGAAAACCTATGCTCGCGTCGCGCTCGCGGGTGAGAATACCTTTGATGAAATTCTCGAACGCGCCGACGGGGGCGACGGTCGCCTGTGAGCTGATCTGATCGCGTGAATAGGGCAGCGCTTGATTGTGCTGATACAGAATCTCGTAGGCGAGGTCTCCTTGAAGCTTTTGAAGATCGACCAGCGGCCCGCCGCGGCTGAACTCGCGGCCCGCCAATCGTCCCTCGCGGATATCGACCACTCGCGCGGTAATGGTGATGGTGCTGTCCCGGCCTTCGCCGGCGATTCGGTAGGTACCCATCACCACGAGATTAGCGCCGGCCCGCTCGGCGATCTTGATCATCGTCGCTCGCGTGAGAATCGCCGAAGGGGGAAGGCCCTCCTCCTTGTACGCGACGTTTCGCTCGTCGGGCCTGATCGCGGCGAGGCCGGGCCTGTCGAGCAGGTCGGCGAGCGCAGCCGCGAAGCTCTCGCCTACCCAGTTGTACTCGGCTCGGCCCGAGACGTTCTCGAACGGCATCGTGATTATCGTGTCCGACGGCGAGGCGGCCGCGGGCAGGGCGGCGAGCAGGACTGGGCTAATGGCGAAGATGATGCGTTTTAGCATTCGAGGCTTATTGAACGCCGTAGCGGGGTTGGAGTTCGAGTATCGGATACCTCTCGAATTAATCGAGCCGCCGCGTCAGGAACTTCGACGCTGGGCGGCCCGAAGTCAGCTTTGAGGACTGAGTGTCGGGGACTCGATGAAAGCCGGCGGGGCTCCGTCCTCAGCACTCGTCGCTCAACCTCAATTGGTGACTCGTACGGGATTTGAACCCGTGTTACCGCCGTGAAAGGGCGGTGTCCTAGGCCCCTAGACGAACGAGTCTAAAGAACATGCCAGCTTGCCACTCGACAAAATGACCGGCAACTCGGAACGAACGATAGTAGCGGATGCTCGACAGAGTTCGCAAGGAACGCGCTTTTGCAAGGAACGCGCTTTGCCGCCTTTGTCGGGAGCGATTGAGAGTTCTCCGAAAGTCACATCAAGAGCGCGAGCGTCCTGACACCGCTGCCGGTGTTGTCGCGCTTGGCAGCCAGTTCCGTGTAGGCACGATCCGAACAACCCCCGCGCTCAAGTTAGCGAGCTTATCTCGCGGCATCCATGACGGGGTGAGCGACGGGATGAACAAAACCACCTCGTAGAGGTGGTCCACCAACTGAAGTTGGTCGGGTTCAACCCCCCGCGGCGGATTCCACCAACTCTGCGATGGAGGTCTGTGCTTTACACCTGCGGCGGGATGAACTTGGCGCGCCACTTCAGCAAGCTCAGCGCCGTGAACGGCTCGCCCTCGAACGCCACCTGCTTCACCGGCTTCTTTCGCCCGTGGCTTTCGCGCTTCAGGTACTCGCTCACGTCAGCGAATCACGCCATCCGAAGTCCGGATCACCAGCATCACCGGATAGCTGCTCTTCTTCGGCCGGCAGTCGCGTCAGGTCCTGATACTCAAGCTTGCCAGGTGAAGATGTCTATTCAGCGAGCGGACAGACTGATGCAGGCAGGTACCTGATCGTGTTTTTCATTCACAAGTCGGGAAACATTGCCCTTATCTTGAGCGCCCGAGATATGGATAATAAGGAGCGAAGACGTTATGAACGAAAATGATGATGCACAACTGACTCCTATTTCCAGAGCGCGGACGCCGGAAGAGATCGCTGAGTTCTGGGACAGCCATAGTCTGGCCGATTATTGGGATGAGACTCACGAAGTCGAATTTGAAATAAGGGCAAAGCGCAGACGGCGAATAACACTTGATCCGGAAGTCTACGCGGAGCTTGAGGCGCAGGCGAGGGCACGAGGGGTTTTGCCTGAAACACTAGTAAACCTGTGGCTCGCTGAACGCCTACACGGCGAAACTCAAGTAAGGTCGGAATGACCTCTCGATGTCGTCTAACAGAGTGCCGAAGCCGCACTCTAAGGTTCAGCCGAGCGGCGGGCCGAGCAGCCTCTCCCTCAGCCTCAACAAACTCAGCGCCGTCAGCCGCTCGCCTTCGAAGACGACCTGTTTCACCGGCTTCTTTCGCCCCTGACTCTCGCGCTTCAGATACTCGCTGACGTCCATCCAGCGAATCGCACCGTCCGACGTGCGGATCACCAGCATCACCGGATACGCCTGCTGCTGCCAGTAGCCGGCCCAGCGCTCCTTCTTGATCGTGAATATCTCCGCGCCGTCTCCCTTGCGCTTGGATAGGTACGAATCGCCCGACTTGAGTTGTAGATAGACTCGCTTCCCGCTGGCCTTCCCCGCGTAGTCCTTGAACTCGATCTCGCCGTCAATGCCGTGATCGGAGTTCGTATACTGCCGGTAAATCTGACCCGCCTCGCCCGCGATCGCATAAGCGTGGCCGACGAGGATCAGCTCGCGACTCTCCTTGTCGATCGCCGCCGTCGCCTGTTCCTCCAGTTCTGGCACGCGGCGCTGGAACTCCGCGGAGGCGAACTTCTCCTCGATCAAGTCCCACAGCGGGACGCGCTTTTCACAGTTGACGCAAAGAATGTCTTTCAGTCCTCGGTCGAGCCGCCCCCGCGCCGTCTTACGGTCTTCGACCGGCGTGTGGCAATGCGGGCAAACGTAATGTCGCAACCGGACAACGCCTGAAGCTTTCACCTTCAGGTGCTCATGGACGTACCCGGATAAACATCACCTCGTGTCGTCCGGTATGCCTGGATCAAAGTAAACCGCTATCTCAGCCGCTTCTTCGCCTCGTTTAGTCATTTTGAAACCGAGCCGCCGAATGGCGGCAACTTCCACATTCGCACGGTATTGTCGTCGGAGCCAGTAACAACCCGACGACCGTCCGCCGTTACCCCAACTGCGTTCACCGCATCGGTATGCCCTTTCAGTGTTGCAAGGCACGCGCCGGTGTTCAACTCCCACACTCGCACGGTATTGTCGTCGGAGCTGGAGAGGGCGCACTGTCCGTCGGCCGTCACCGCTACTCCGTACACCGCGAGGGTATGCCCCTCGAGTGTCGCGACGCACTTGCCTGTATCCAAGTCCCACACTCGCGCCGTTTTGTCGATGGCGCCAGAAACGGCCCGCTTCCCATCTTGTGTTATGGTCACTCCCATCACGTGACTGGAATGTCCTTGAAGTGTCGCGAGGCACTTACCTGTGGTCAACTCCCACACTCGCACGGTATTGTCGTCGGAGCCGGATATGGCGCGCTGTCCGTCGGCCGTCACCGCCACTGCCATAACGCGACCGGTATGTCCTTCGAGCGCGGCAACGCTCTTGCCCGTCCTCAAGTCCCACACTTGGACAGTTCGGTCGATGGAGCCAGAGACGGCCCGCCGCCCGTCTGTCGTCACTGCCACTCCCGTGACTGAAGCGGTATGCCCTTCGAGCGTTGCGAGGCACCTCCCCGTGTCCAACTCCCACACTCGCACGGTTCCGTCTCCGGAGGCAGAGATGATCCTCCTTCCATCTGCGGTCACCGCCACACCCATCACCTCATCGCGATGCCCTTCGAGCGTGGCGAGGCACTCGCCTGAATCCGGTTCCCACACGCGCAAGGTTCTGTCTCGGGAAGCAGACACGATCCTCCGTCCATCTGTAGTCACTGCCACGGCCCAAACCCAATCGGAATGGCCTTTGAGTATTGTGGCCAATTGGGGTTCTCTATTTCGCTCGGCGTGACGCTCTACCGCCACAAGCGGCGGACGGCACGCGGCCAGCAGTTTTGCATATTGACTGGCGGACCTCTGCCGCCAGTCAACATACGCGAATTGCTTCAGCGTGTCCTTGACCTCCGCGTCATCCAGACGCAACGGGACGAAACGGCGATGTTGATTGGTCGGGTCGCGAAAGAGAACAGTGTGGCGTTCGAGTGTCACCCACTCCGAAGCGAAGGCGTTTGCTGACATGACCAGAACCAGTGTTCGCGATTGCTCTAGCCCTTGCTCGACCTTGAGGCCGATCAAGTCGCCGGGTTGGACCTCCCATTCATCGAACCAGACGCACAGCCCGTCCGCCTTAAACCGTTCGGCCAGCTCGCGCACAACCGGCTTGTCCTTGGAGCTGTGACTCAGGAAGACGTCGTATTTGAAGTTCTCGCCCATGACCTCTGTCTCTTATCAAATCAAAACCGCGCGAAGGACAAGTGCCCGCTCAAGCCAAGCCAAATACCAGGTTGGGAAGAGGCACTTGTGCCCGCCGTCCTTCGGGTCGGAGTCTCGCGATGGCTGGCGGGCACAAGTGCCTCTTCCCAACCTCTAATCTTCTGAAGCTTGGCGGCAGCATCAAACTGAACCCGTCCCTCAAATCTCCGACCCGCACCGCCTAATCTCCTGAAGCTTGGCGGCAGCATCAAACTGCACCGTCCCTCAAACCTCCGAGCCGCACCTCTCATCATCATCCGGCTCCAATCCAGAGCCTGGCCGCTGTCGAACCGGCCCCGGCTCGCCTCGATCACTCCGCTCTGCACGAGCGTGACGACCGCGTCGCGCAGGGCCTCGCGGACCCGCTGCTTCAATTCGTCGAGTGTCTTGACTTCGCCGCCGCGAAAGGGAGTCCGTTTGGCGACGTATTCCTGAAACCGCTTGTTGCGTTTGCCAGCGTCGGAGTTATCGACGGGAATCGCCCCGAGGTCGATCAACCAGACCTTGCCCGCGGCCGTCGAGTAGGCCGTAGAGAGTTCGTCGTGGCAGATTCCGATGTCGCCCGCCGCGCCCGCCCAACCCGCGTTGCCGTTATAGAGCACGAGCAGCACATCGCAGTCTCGGACCGCGTTGAGGCACACCTCCCAGCTATCCCACGTGCCGCCTTGAGGCGGAGCCACTTCGTTGATCCAGACTTCGAATGCCGTGTCTCCGAACAACTCCTGCGCTTCGATTTCTTTCTTGAGGTCTTTGCGAATCGTCGAGAGCGTCGGGCTGTTCTTGCTGCCGGCCGGGAAGCGATCGTTGCACCGGCTGGAGATCATCACTCGTATGTTTCGTGAGAGCGCCATGAGCCGACTCCTTTCTGTGCTGCTCTTAACCGGGTTTTTGGAGTCTAACGAACCGGGCCGCGTCCACAATGCCGTTGAGCCTGGGCAGAGTTGAGACTGATGGAAGACATCGCGGACAACCGTGAGCGAACGGCCTGGTTCCGAGGCCCGAACTTAACGCTTTCCGTCGCTAATGTAAAGAGGACTCCCGTTCGCACGCGGCTTCGAGATCGGGCGGCGACGGGGAACTGCGACCGAAGGCTTGTCAAAGATGAAGACCGGCTGCCCGAGCTTTACCTTTGTCGTGTCGATGGCTAAGCTTCTTCGGTAAAACATGTGGTGGTGGAGTCCACCCTTAACCACTGCTCGACGCAGGCGATGACTCCTACTTGGCTCGCGGCTCCGGTGAGGCGAAGTAGGAGCTTTTCAATCTGCCCACCAGAGACCGGGCGCGATAGCAATCAATCAACGGTGAGGATGGCTTCACTATGATGAAGTATGTTGCGGTGCTTGCGGGCGGGGCCGTCGGTACGGGCTTTCGCTATTTCCTGTCGAGCTTCGTCTACTCGGTGATCAAGCAGCCGACGTTCCCTTATGCGAACTTGATCGTGAACGTTTCCGGCTGCTTTTTGATCGGCCTGCTCGCGGAGATGTTCGAGGGCCGGTTCCTGATGTCGCCGACGATTCGCGTAGCGTTGTTGACCGGCGTGCTTGGCGGCTACACTACCTTTTCCAGCTTCTCGTTTGAGACCTATGCGCTGATACGCGACGGCGAAATAGCTCTTGCATCAATCAACGTAGCGGCCAGCGTCGTGCTTGGATTGGCGGCGGTCTGGTTGGGCATTCGCATCGCTCAGATGATCTAGTCGGAGGTGACGCATGAAACTCGCGGAGGAGGGGCAACTGTTGAGGATTTTCATCGGCGAGTCTGACAGATGGGAAGGCAAGCCGCTGTATGAGGCGATCATCCTGAAGGCCCGCGAGATGGGTATCGCCGGGGCGACGATGCTTCGCGGCTTAATGGGCTACGGCGCCGCGAGCCGGATTCACACGGCAAAGATTTTGCGCCTTTCCGAAGACCTGCCGATCATCGTCGAGATCGTCGACAACGCAGAGAAGATCGAGGCGTTGCTGCCGGCCATCGACGAAATGGTGACGGAAGGTCTGGTCACGCTCGAAAGGGTGCGCATCATTCAGTACCGCCACGGCTGAGGCGAGCGACTTGCGACCTGCGGCGTTCGTGGGGACGCGCGTCTGCGAGCTCTCGCGATCCATTCAGCGAGGTTGAGGCAATCGCGGCGCTGACGGAGTGCCGCGCACACAAAGCGATTTCTCCTTGTCTTGTTTTTCATCGCTCGTCACCTTGACAACCTCCGCCCGCTTCCACATAATCACCGCCTGATCTTAGGACGAACAACCCTTATGCGCATCGCGAGTAATCAGATCGAAAGAAAGACGCTCCTCGGGGTGGCCGTATGCGCCGAGGATCGCTCGCGCTTCTTTAGCTTCTTCAGCTTTAGCACCGCAACTGGAGCGGGGGGCGCGATGGTGTAACCTAAACCAAAACGCGAGATGTTCTGAGGCCCGCTCCTTCCGATGAAGGCAGCGGGCCTCAACGTTTTTGGGGACGCGGGGAGACGGCGATGACCAATGAAGACGGCGCGCGGACGTTGAATGCCGCATATCAGGGCGAACGCGGGGCTTTCAGCGAAGAGGCCGCTTCGCTCCTGCTCGGACCCGATATTCAAACCACGCCTTGCCGCACCTTCGATGACATGTTCGATTCGGTATCGGGCGGAACCGCCGACTGCGCGGTTGCTCCGATTGAGAACACGCTTGCGGGATCGGTCCATAAGAATTACGACCTGTTGATCGAGCACGACCTCACCATAATCGGCGAAGCGAAGCTGAGGATCACGCACAATCTCATCGCCCCTCGCCGGGTCAGTCTCAATCAGATTCGGCGCGTCTACTCGCACCCGGTAGCCCTCGCGCAATGCGACCGGTTCTTCAGATCGAATCCACAAATCGAAGCCGGTCCGGCTTACGATACCGCCGGCAGCGTCAAGATGGTCGTCGAGCGCGACCGCCCTGATGAAGCGGCTATCGCGGGACCTCGCGCGGCGGCGGTCTACGGCGCTCACGTGATCGCCGAAGGGTTGGAGGACAACGCGCTGAACTTCACTCGATTCCTGTTGCTTGCGCGGCCCGATCGCGCGAGGTCTATAACTACACGAGGAGCTGTTGATCGGCGAAAGACTTCCCTGATGTTCAGGCTCGCGAACCGGCCTGGCGAGCTCTTCCGTGCGCTCGCCGCGTTCGCGCTGCGTGAGGTTGACCTCTCCAAGATTGAATCGCGCCCAATCGAAGGGCGCCCGTGGGAATACTCGTTCTACATCGACGTAATCGGCGACCAGCGCGAGCCTGCGGTCGGCCAGGCGCTGGCGCACCTGTCGGAGATGACTGAAACCGTGCGGGTACTTGGCAGTTATCCCGCAGCCGAAGAACTGGGGGCCGGGAGCTAGGCTCGGGGGTTGGGGAATAATAGAGCAAGGGGTCCCGGCCCCCAGTCCCCAACCCCCGGCCTGATCGTCACGAAAGGAAGTACGCAATGATCATCGCAATGGAATCAGACGCAACCGAATCGCAGATAGACGACGTGTGCGAGAGCATCCGCCGTTACGGATACACGCCCCACCTCATCAGAGGCGAAGAGCGAGTCGTGATCGGCGCGGTCGGGCGAGGTGACAACAAGGACCACTTGCAATCGCTGCGCTCGGCGCCGGGCGTGGCCGACGTCGTGCCGATACTTCAGCCCTACAAGATCGTCAGCCGCGAGCTGAAACGCGAGAAGACCATCATCCGCGTAGGCGATCTCGAAATCGGCGGCGCCCAGTTCGTGGTGATGGCGGGCCCGTGTTCGGTCGAGACTCGCGAGCAGTTGATGGAGACGGCTGATGCGGTAAAGCGCGCGGGCGCTCAGGTGCTGCGCGGCGGCGCGTTCAAGCCGCGGACTTCGCCGTACGACTTTCAGGGTTTGGAGATCGAGGGATTGAAGCTGCTGGCCGAGGCGCGCGAGCGGACCGGCTTGAAGGTCGTTACTGAAACAATCACCGCCGAAGACGTCTCGATCGTTGCCGAGTACGCCGACATTCTGCAGGTCGGCGCGCGCAACATGCAGAACTTCGCGCTGCTCAAGAAACTAGGCGGCGCGGGCAAGCCGGTGCTGCTCAAGCGAGGGATGAGCTCGACGATCAAAGAGATGCTGCTGTCGGCCGAGTACATAGCGTCGCACGGCAATCCTGAGGTGATCCTGTGTGAGCGCGGCATCCGGACGTTTGAGACGGCTATGCGTAACACGTTAGACCTCGCGGCGGTGCCTATGATCAAGGAGCTGAGCCATCTGCCGGTCGTTGTAGACCCGTCGCACGCAACCGGCCGCAGGAGCCTGGTTCGTCCGGCGTCGAAGGCAGCGGTCGCGGTCGGCGCTGACGGGTTGATCATAGAGGTGCATCCGCGTCCACAGGAAGCGTGGTCGGACGGGCCTCAGTCGGTGACGCCGGCGATGTTCGCGGAGATCATGGCAGAGTTGCGGGAGTACGTCCGCCTCGAGTCGCGGTACATAAACTGAAAGTCATCGACGCGATCGTGATCCATTGAGCGCAACACAACGCTCTTCTAGCGTTGACAATCCTGCGGTGTGTCGATACAAAAGGGCAGCGTCCCAAAAACACCGAAGAGTCGGGGAGCGCTGAAATGGTAATGGACAACAAGCCACAGATAGACGCAGACAAACGCGGATTGAAACACGAGGAACTGACCAGGAAGATCATCGGCGTCTTTTATGAAGTTTATAACGAGCTTGGCCCCGGATTCCTGGAGTCAGTATATGAGGGAGCAATGGAGATAGCGCTGGCGGAGGCCGGCCTGAGGGTGGAGCGACAGGTCCCGGTGCCGGTTTGGTTTCGAGGACGCCAAGTGGGAGATTTCAAAGCCGACCTCCTGATCGAAGGTCTGGTCATCATAGAACTCAAGGCCGTGCGCGCATTCGACCCTTCGCATGAAGCTCAGCTTTTGAATTATCTGCGGGCAACCGAAATAGAGGTTGGTTTGTTGTTGAACTTCGGCCCGAAACCTGAGTTCAAGCGATTTGCCTACGATAACGAAAGAAAACGACAGAGATCAAATCCGTGAAAGCCAGACTCCATCCGCGTAATTCCGCGTTTATCCGTGGCGGATTCCTCGTCACGAGAGGTCCGAAATGATGCCGCGACTGCGCGCGCTACTGCTTCTCGGATTCTGGTTCTCTTCCATTGTTGTGATCGCCCCGCTGCTGATCGCGATCTGTCGAATCACCGGGAACGAGGACACCATCTACACTCCCGTGCGCCGCTTCATCAGAGCCGGACTTGCCATGGTCGGCGTCCGGGTTTGCATCACCGGCGTCGATCGCGTCGATCCAAACAAGACTTACATCTTCACTCCTAATCACCAGAGCCTCATCGAAGTGCCGTTGATGATCACCTATCTCAAGCGCAACCTCGCGTACCTCGCCAAGAAAGAGCTGTTCAAGTACCCGATCTTCGGCATGGGGATTCGATTGATCGGCTGCATTCCCGTCGACCGCAGCAACTCGCCTGCTGCGATTGAAGCCGCACGCATCGCCACCGAGAAGATCCGCCGAGGAAAGTCCTACGCCGTTTATCCGGAAGGCACGCGCTCACCCGACGGCCGGCTGTTGCCATTCAAAAAGGGCGCCTTCGTGATGGCCATCGACGCCGGCGTGTCTGTCGTGCCCGTCTCGATATCCGGCTGCAGCGCAATAATGCCTAAGGGGCAGATCAGGATTTTCCCCGCCACGATACAAATGACGGTTCACGATCCGATCAGCACCGCGGGCTACTCTAAGGAGAACATCACTGAGTTGATGGAGCGGACGCGCGAGAAGATTCTGTCGGGCTTGACCGAGGAGGAGAGGGCCTCGTGGGGACGAAGGGGGACGGGGCGACGGGGTGACACGGGGACGCGGGGACACGGAGACGCGGGGACGCGGCGACACGGAGACGGGGAGAGGTGAGGTCCCTCTTCCAACGTTTCTCTCAACCAACGTTCATCAGGAGTTATTGAAATCGGGCGAGGCGATAAACGCCAACGTCAAGGCGCTCAGCAAAACCCTCTTTCACCAGTTCGTGATGACCCAGGCCCGCGTCGCGCCGCGACAATCCCGTCACCCGCGACAGCTCGCCCCGCGTGACCATCCCTGCGCCGACGAGATACGCCCGTGCGACTTCCCTCAATGCCACGTCTCGTTTCACTTTCATTGCCATCTCTTCCGAGAAGCGCGCGTCGGCGAGCGTCCAGATGTAGGTGAACGGCTCGTAGAAGACCTGCGCCGGGATCACCTTCATGGCGCGCTGAAGCTCGTCGATCGCGCGAGTGAATCGCCCGCGGTCCGTCACTCCGGATTCCTGACGCAGGTCGGCCGTCCCCATCTCCCATTCGCGCCGCAAGACTCGCAACACCGCGCGCGCGTCTCGCGAAAGCACCTCTGACTCCCGTCTGCGCGGCACGCCCCCAAGCGCGTTGAAATGCGGAACCAGCCGGCGCGCGATAAAAGTCGACCGCCCGCGCACGAGCTTGGCGTAGTAAACGCGGCCGCGCTCCATCACTTCGTCCTTGATGTACCACGCCAGACTGCTCTCGGGGTCCTTCTGAACGTTGCGCGGCATGAAAGCGTCGCGCCGCCCGCATACGGCGACGTAGAGCGAAGGGCCGGGCCGCCGCGCGTCGGTCAGCGTCCAGCAGAATCCGACGCGTTCGACCAGCCGCTCGGCAGCCACGGCGGTCTCGACGCGCAGGTCGGGAGTGCGTTGCCACATCCGGTCGCGGCAGGTCTCGATGTCTTCAGGTAAGGGGTGTGCGCTCAAGCTCGACGATCTTACTACGAGGGTGCGTTTACTCACAGCATCGGGCAATCGCGACCGGAGCTCGACGCCCAATCAAGGCCGGCTTCTCGCGAGGTGAGCCGCACCTAGCCTAGCGCGAATGTCCAGATATGCGTCGTCGTCGTCGGTGCGCGAGCCGCAGGCATCAATCGTCCTTGCGAAAGGAGTTTCCAGCCGCTGCTCTCGAAAGCGCCTTCCGCAGTTTCGACCGAGCCGGTCCGGTGCGGCGTCCAACCCTGATATAATCCGCGGCGCAGATCGATCTCTTCGAAAGCTGTTTCTCATGCATTCGCGCTTCGTGGCGCGCCTCCAGCGGCGCAAGTCAGAAGTCATTCTCTTAGCGGAGCGCACGCGCTGATACGGACGGACGGGATTCACCGCGAGAGAGGTGTCTCCGCGATAGCGATCTCGATTCATAGTAGGCACGAGATGCGGGCTAATGCCTGCGTCTTTCTTTTAACTGTTTTCGACGAACCCCCGGAGGACGACAATGAGAAAGACTGTACTATTCCTGTTTGGAGTTTGCCTGTTCATTTCAACGGCGATTCAGGCGGCGGCGCAGGACCAGCCGCCAGGGCCGCCGAAGATACTCTCGATCTTCAGAGAGGAGATAAAACCCGCCAAGGGCGCGGCTCACGAAAGAGCCGAGGTCGCTTACGTGAAGGCATTCAGGGAGGCAAAGTGGGCTACGCCGTACCTCGCGATGACATCGATCTCAGGGCCCAACGAGGCGTGGTTCATCAGCGGCTACCCGTCGTTTGACGCCTGGGAGAAAGACAACGCGGCGGTGGAGAAGAACACGGCGTTGAAGGCGGCGCTCGATCAGGCCGACGAGCAGGACTCGGCGCTACGAACCGGCCAGCGCGCCGTGATCGCGCGATATCGCGAAGACCTGAGCTATAACGCCGGCATCAACGTCGGGCAGATGCGGTACTTTCAAATAGTGACGTTCCGCGTCCGGCCCGGCCACGCCCAAGGCTTCGAGGAGGCACGAAAGATAACCAAAGCGGCTCACGAGAAGGCGAACGTGAACGAGCACTACGCCATCTACCAGGTGGTTTCAGGAATGCCGGGAGGGACGTTTCTTCTGTTCCTTCCCTACAAGTCGCTGAGCGAGATGGACACCGACCCGCACACGAAGGCGTACCAGGACGCGCTCGGCGACGAGAACCGCGCGAAGATCGCCAGGATGACGAGCGACGATGTGCAGTTGACTGAAAGCACGATCTTCGCCTTCAGCCCGCGGATGAGCTACGTGACGGAGGAGATAGCGAGCGTAGATCCCGGCTTCTGGAAGCCGAAGCCGATACGACCCAAGACGGTTGCGGCAAAGAAGGCGGAAGGTACGCCTCCGCCCGCAAAGCCATAGGATTACAAGAATGGCACGTCAGGAACGCGGAGGGCCAGGACGCTGCGTCGTTCTGGCCCTTTTCAATGGAAGCCAGTTTAGTTGCGAACCTAATCCGTCGGTCCGTTGGGGTTGCATTGAGCGTGGATGCCTTGGGGCGTGGCTCATGCTAACGACTTGGCTCATCGCTTTGCGCAATTGGCTATCAGATCATCAGTATTCACTGCGAGGTTCCCACCGGGCTCGAAAACAGCGAAGCATACCGCCGCCTCAACACCATCTCTTGTCAAGAATCCACGGTATGGAACCCGTTGCTCTTGGCCCGCTTTCCTCACCCCGATCGATATCAGTCCTTCTTCGCTTGGTGCCCTTACGAAAGCAGGGCCACGCTTGGCGCGACCTGGCCCACCTGGAAGATCCATCGGGGGGAATAGAAAACCGTAGTGCATACGTCTAAGTAGCCTACGCGGAGTTCTGTCTCGACAAGCTTTTGCAAACGCTCTTACACCAGGAACCCCCCTGAGTTGGTCAGCGGCCAATGGGGGTACTGACTCGTAGAGGGCCGTGGCTGCAATTCCGCACATTTCCTTGAGGGACTCATAACACTTTTGACCTAGTAATCTCTGATTAAGGACAAGGTCGAAAAAGAATCCGTGGAGATTCTCCTCGCTGGCTAGGCTATGAACATAATGGATATCGCTGAGCCGGGTACCAATACGTGTACGGTAATCTGTAGGTCTATCTTTTGGAAAGAACTTCATCTCTCCCGCAGCTTCAGGTCGGTGTTGCGGCGGCCAACTTGGTAGTAGGTACAAATCAAGTCGCTTATCAAAGCCTTTGGGAGGAGCGGCTTCCTGCAACAAAATCAACGAAAGGTGAGCCTCTCTTGCATGCGAGAATGCCCCCATCAGTGCCGTGCGAAGTGCATCTTCAGATACACATGCCCCGAGATGGTCCCATTCCAATAGAAGCGTTGTCGCAGAAAGCAGTGAGCGAGAAATAGCCGTCATATCCCCCTATACGGCAAGCAGCCGATCAGCAAACCGTCACGTGATTCGTTTCAACCATGAACTTCATTCGTGCCTTCGGGAGCCCAATTTCCCCACACGCTCGGGCTCCTCTCGCTCTTCCGCAATGCCTTCCCGCATCGCGTCGAACGCGGGCAGGCGCGCGATCTCCGGCATCGGACGGGCTCCGCCGCGAACCGAATACCAGATGATCTCGTTCAACACTCGCGGATCGGCCATGTCCGCGTGTGCAAGGTCCTGCTCGGCCGTTCGCTTCATCCAATAAGCCGTTCTGCGGTCTCGCGCTTCGGGCGTCATCAGGTTGTCCAACGCAACATCAGGCAACACCGCTTTGTAAGGACGCAGATCAGCCTGGTCGCGGAAGATGTCGATCGGCGCCGCCGTCGCGTCCAACTGATTCATCGGCTGCATCCCGAGAAGAATCTCCATCGTGCGGATCAAGCTCACCGTGCTATGAAACTCGTGCACGAGCGCGCCCGGCCGGTTGTACGCGCTGATCACCAGGGCCGGCGAGCGGTGCGCGTCGACATGATCCGGCCCATCCTGCGCGTCGTCTTCGACGATGAAGATCGCCGTGTCTCGCCAGTAGGGACTGTTTGAAACTGCTTCAACCAGCAAACCGACCGCGTAGTCGTTTTCGGCGACGTAGAACTGCGGCGTCGGCGTCCCGGCTCTCAAACCGGCAGTGTGATTGTTGGGAAATCGCACCATCGAGAAGTTGGGCATGTGGTCGCCGCGTCCTGCTTCGAGGTCCGCAACGAAGCCGCGAAACTCCGACAGCCATTCACCGAGCCGCGACGCTCCATGAAATCGCGCGTCAGCATTGGTTCTCGATATCACCGGATCGACGCTCCCGCCGGATTCCTTAGCCGCGCGATACGAATCGACCGTCATCGAATCCGGCACGTTCATATCGAAATTGGAGAACGTCGGACTGTGATGTCCCTCGAGAGATTTCTTGGTTGGGAAGGCCGACGCCATCGGCGAGAGATCGGGATACGCTTTCGCGCGCTGCCTGTTGATCGCAGCGATGTCGTTCTCGGTGATCGTCGCGATGAACTCGCCGTAGTTCCGATAGGTGAGGCCCGCTCGCGCCGCCGCGTCCCACAGATAGAGCGTCTCGGGCTCGGCGACGTCGCGACCGCCGCTCAGGTAAGGAATGAATCGCCGCACGTAGTCCGACACCGCGCCGGCGTTGGTCGGCAAACGGAAGATGGGCGGCAACGACGAGGGCGGCTCGTAACTCTGCAGCCGGTTGAATCCCTCGTAGTCATAAGTCCGGCCGCGCCCCGAATAGTCCCACCGCGATGCCTTGTCGACGTAGTCGCTCGAGAACGCCGCCGTCGACCAGTTGTGGCCGTCAGGACTGGCTTCGGCGTTGACGAAGAAGCGGTCGAGCAAGCCGAAGCGCAACGCGAGCGCGTGGTGATTCGGCGTTATGTTTTGAGGAGGCCCGCCCGGCGTACGCGCGGCCTCGCGCGAAGCGAAGATCGCCAGCTCCGGGTCGCCGTCCGCGCGCGTGCCGTCGCCGCTTCGATCGAGGTCGCCGAAGACCTGATCGTACGTCCGGTTCTCTTTGATTATGTAGATGACGTGCTTGATCGGTGAGGGACCCGCAAACAGCGTCGATCGCTGCTGACCAATCAGCCCGTCGTTCTGCATGACCTGCTGGGTGTATCGGGCGAGTTCAGTATCACTGGGCTCAGTGACGGCGCTGATGTTGCCGGCCACAATCGACAGCGCGTATTGCCCGCCTCGGCTTCCGCGTCCGGTGCCGGCCGGGAAGCGGTCATTAGCAGTATTGGGAACGCGGCCTGAGTTGTTCACCACGAGCGACGAGTTCTCAACGCCAGTCCCTTTGCCGTTGCCGATGAAGATCGTCCGGCCCGCGACCGCGACTGCCGACGGATACTGCCCGGTTGGGATGAAGCCTCGCACCTTGCTTCGATCAGCGTCGCGTCCGTCGTTGTCATCGCGAGCGCGCGTCTCTTCACCGCGCGAGCGAGCCCCGAGCGCGACCACGGCAACCGCGTTGCTGTGGGCATTGGCGACATACAACGTAGCTCCGTCTGCGCTGAGCGCGAGGCTTTCAGGGCTGCTGCCGATAAGCGCCCGTTCACTCAATCGCACGTTGATGCGCTCGACTTCGCGGTCCGTCGAAGTGTCGATAACCGAGACGCTGTCGGCATTCGAATTGACGACGTAGAGGCGAGTGCGCGATCTGTTGAGGATCATCGCGGTCGGGTGCCGCTCGAGCGCTATGCGGGCGACGGGGCGCTCAGGCTTGCGCGGATCGATCACGGCTACAGATGCGTCACCCCAACACGAAACGTACACCTTGGCCGTTTCGGATCCGCTGCGAGACGGAAGCGCGACAACGCCATACGGGTAGATGTTCTGGGTGCTGCCCTCGCGCCTCAGATCAACGCGCGTGAGCTTGCGGTCAGTGCGAAGATTGCCGACGATTCCCAGGCTATCGCCAAGATTGTTGGCTACGTACAACTCGTCACCGTCCGGACTGATGGCGAGCCCGGCGGGATAGACCGGCGCGACATTGTCGTTGTAGTTCGGAGTCGGCGCGTAGAAAGTAAAGCCGCTGACATCGATGAACGACGCTTGAACCGTCGTCGCGGGGCCGGGCGACGCGGGCGCGATCGGCGCGCGATCGCCGGGCTTGAAGCGAAACATCCAGACCTTGTTCTCGAATCCGCCCGAGGCGAAGAGCGTGTACGAGCCGTCCGAAGCTGCTTCAGGTGAAAACACAACGCCGACGTTTACGCTTTGGGGCGATGGGAAATAGACGTTTTGAATAACGGCGGCGGGTTTGGCGTTGAGGTCGATGACCGCAAGCGACTGCTGAGCGCGATTGGTCGCGGCATTGAACTGAATGCCGAAGCCGCTGTTGACTGCGATCAGATATCGGCCTCCGCCATCCGGCCCGCCGCGATCGGGGCTTCTGACAAAATCGACCGGCAGCGCGCCGACCGCGGGCTGTCTCGTGTTGACGTCGAGAACTAGAGCGCCAGCGGGGGTGATCGGCCGGCCTTGTGAGGCCGGTTCGTCCGGCTTAGTAGCTTCAGCCCACGTGGATGCTCCTCTTACTGCTGCGAGCAACGCAAGCGCAAGCACGGCGAGGAGAAGAACACGCGCCCAATCGCTGCCATCAGAACGTTTCATATGAATGTCCTCTCAAACGGTCATCAACTTTCTTCGGCTTCAAGCGCGGCGATGTCGCCGATGTCTTTTGGCCGTCCTGCCGCCTCTTTGAGCGAAGTAAATGTGGGCGGCTTACGACTGGGATAACCAATCCTTCGATCTCGACACTTTCGCAGGCTGCATGTGCTTCTTCAAACTCGAGACCGGAAACAGACGTGAGTATGTCAATGCGTCGCGGAACCAATCCGATCTGAAAGACTGTCCCTGGAGTCTTGAGATCATCAACGGTCAAACCCGTGAGCGGCGCACCGAACCGCGCCAACGCGCGCCACACTCGCGTGGCGTTTTCAGGGGAGCACCGAATCCAGAGGTCTATGTCGCCCGTCGCGCGCGGGAAGCCGTGGAAAGCGAGAGCGTAGGCGCCTACGACCAGGTAGTCAACCTTCTCGTCGCAAAAGGCTGACAATATGTCTCGGAAGCCGGGATTCAGCAACTGGATCTCCCTTGAATGCCCAGGCATCGAGCGCCAACTGCCACATCATCTCCGGCCTTTCGACAGGCGTGGTCGTACGGAGGTCGGTTTCCCGCCCCTGGTCGGTGAGCCTCGTTATCTGGATTGTACGAACCTCGTCAGACATACCCTACGTGTACCACATTCGAGAGGCCGGGTGCCACCACTCCAACTCGGTTGTTCCTCCCTCAGGCAGGTGTGCGACCTCCGCCTGCATTCCCCGCGGCCGGCAACACACAGAATGCGCCCTCCGAGAACCCTTCGGCTTCGACTCCAAACGCGTGATCAAAGCGCGCGCGATAGTTCTCCCACGCTATGGCCGACGTTAGCTCGACCAGTTGCGCGTCATCAAAGAGCGCTCGCACGGCGGCGAAGACCTCGTCGGACACTTCCACCGGTGTAGCGGTCATTGCGTCCGCGTATCGCAACACCGCGACTTCTTCGGACGTGAACACCGGCGCGGTCTCATAATCCGCCAGCGCCATGAGTTTTTCTTCGGTGATTCCTCTTTGTCTGCCGACGGCAGAACCGATGTCGATTCAGAACGGACAGCCGACTCGCATAGCGACCAGGACCTGAGCGAGCGCCTTGATCTTGGCCGGAACCAGCCTGGCCTTATCCTGAGCCGTCTCCATAGTGCCGTAGCCGTACAGCAGCCAATTGTGCAGGGCATTGATCCGCACCGGCGTCACAACTTTACCTACTTTGCGCCGGCAAGCGGAGAATGCATACCGTGCCAGAAGCGAGCCTCCCTTGATCACTCCTCTTATTCGCGGCATTGCGAGTTCCTCTTCGTGCGCGCCCAATCGCAGGGAGATGTTTACTCGTTTGTTGGCTTAAGGGCAAGCGGCTGGGAAAGCAGGAAAAAGCTGGGGGTCGGCCTTTTGAGTGGCAACCAGCGGACGGCTGTGCTAAAAGAATGCACAATGGCATCGCCGAGGTCCAAGAAGAAGCGACGGGGGCATAGGAGAATACTCGAAGAGTTCAGAGACGAAATCATCAAGGAGGGGACGTTGAAAGACGCGGTCGTTCTCCTTGAACCGCGCGGCAAGGCGAAGATGTCCGAGGTGCTGGCGGAGTTCATCGAACCGTATCGAGACGACTCTATCAGTGACTTTGAGGATCTCGACCAGCTTATCGCCGTGGGAGTCATAGCCTGGAACGTCGCGTTGCTTCCTGGAAGGGAACGTAAGAAGATGGTCGACCGTTTTGTCAACGAAGTAGCTGTAACCGATAGCCGTGTCCTGAGACGCTTCATCGAAGACATGATCGAACGCAAGCGAACACACTTCCGCGAACATAACAGGTTGATCATGGACTATAAGGTCACGGCCACGCCTAACGGACCCCACCTCTCTGTGTTCTCGTCAATCTCGTAAATTCTTTGCAAGCACAAATCGCGATGGGTTACGATTCCGAGCGAGATTCCAACATCCGCACTGAGTTCGTTCTGCAATGCGAAAGATCGTCGAGTGCATACCAAACTTCAGCGAAGGGCGCCGCGTCGAGGTCGTCGATCGGATAGTCGAAGCCATCAACTCCGTTCCCGGCGCCGTCCTGCTCGACCGCGAGTCCGATCCAAGCCATAACCGCTCGGTCATCACCTTCGTTGCCCCACCTGAGCGAGTTGTCGACGGCGCAATCGCCGGAGCCCGAAAGGCCGCCGAGTTGATCGACCTCAATAAACACGAGGGCGAACATCCTCGAATGGGGGCGACCGACGTGATTCCATTCGTTCCCATCGCAGGCGTTACTATGGACGACTGCGTCGAGCTTTCGCGCCAGTGCGGCGAGCGAATGTGGCGAGAGCTTGGCATACCAGTCTACCTATATGAAAAGGCCGCGACCCGCGCCGAGCGCGAGAACCTTGCTAACTTGCGCAAGGGTCAGTTCGAGGGAATTCGCGACGAGATCGAAACGGCCGAGGCTCGGCGCCCCGACTATGGCGAGCCACGTGTGCACCCGACTGCGGGCATAACGGCTGTTGGCGCGCGGCCGGCGCTGATCGCCTACAACGTCAACCTGGCCACGAGCGACGTCGAGATCGCCAACAAAATCGCGCGCGCGGTTCGGCATCAGACGGGCGGCCTGCGATACGTCAAAGCGCTCGGCTTCGAGCTGAAAGATCGCGGAATCGTGCAGGTGTCGATGAACATGGTCAACTACGAAGGGACGCCGCTCTTTCGCGCGTTCGAGATGATCAAACGCGAAGCCGAACGCTACGGCGTCCGCATTGCCGGCTCGGAGATCGTCGGACTGGTGCCGCAGCGCGCGCTGAACGCGGTCGCGGATTTCTATCTTCAACTCGAGAACTTCAGCGAAGAACAGATACTCGAGAACCGATTGGATGCCGCCGTGAGCGAGCAGGAACTCGCGGGCAAAGGCGAGCGATGAGGTCGGATGATGAGCGAGCAGACCGCGACTGAAATCTCGAACGTGAAGACCGAAATCTCGCGCGACCTCTCCGGTTCAACCGGCCGATTCGCCGAGCTTGTAGCGGCGGGAACGCCGACGCCCGGCGGCGGGAGCGTCGCGGCTTACTGTGGGGTGCTCGCTGCGGCGCTCGGCCGGATGATGTGCAACCTGACCATCGGAAAGAAGAAATACGAACAGGCCGAGCCGGCGGTCAGGGAGATCAGAGAGGAACTTGCGCGAACGGGCGTGAGACTCAGCGAGCTTATTGATGAAGACGCCGCGAGCTTCGAGCGCGTGATGGCGGCCTATCGCATGCCGAAGGAGTCCGCGGACGAGCAAGCCGCGCGCGACGCGGCGATCGAAGCGGCGGCCACGGATTCGATTGCGGTTCCGCATGAAACGGCTCGGTGCGCGCTTGAGTTGCTGAGACTGCTAGCGCGACTCTCGAAGCTCGGAAACCCGAACGCGTTTCCCGACCTGACCACCGGCAGCCAGTTGGCTCTGGTTGCAGTCAAGGGAGCGTCTTACAACATCGGCGTGAATCTCCCGATGCTCAAGGATCGCGACGCGGCTGCAAGGTGGCGGCGCGAGATCGACGGCATCGCAGACGAGTCGGCGGCTCTCGCGCGACAGATCGAAGGCGAAATGCTCGCGCGGATGTGAACGTAGCGACTTGCAAGCTCCGACGAGCACCGAGGACTCAACACTCAGAACTCAGCACTCAGGACTTGATCATGACAAGCCGGTACAAAGACATTCAATTCTCGGTCACTGATCGCGTTGCCCGGATAACGTTCGCGCGCCCGCCGCTGAACGTCTTCACGATTTCGATGATGAAAGAGATCGGCGATGCGGTGAACAAGGTCGGCGCCATGCACGACGTATGCGCGATCGTGTTTGCTTCCGCGTCGGCCACTCGAGCGTTTTCGGCCGGCGTGTCGGTTGAAGAGCACCGCCCCGAGACCATCTATCAGATGCTCGACGCGTTCCATTCGATCTTTCGCCTTCTGAACACGGTCTCGAAGCCCGTGGTGTCACTCGTGGGCGGCGCGGCGCTCGGTGGCGGGTGCGAACTCGTCGCCTTCTCGGATTTCGTCATTGCAACCACCTCGGCGCGCTTCGGCCAGCCGGAAATCAAAGTCGGCGTCTTTCCGCCGGTCGCGGCGGTGATACTCCCGAGGCTGATAGGCGAAAGGAAGGCGCGAGAGATGATGCTGACCGGCGAATTGGTAACGGCCGAAGACGCCCGCGCTCTTGGGCTGGTCAACTACGTTGTGGCTGAAGGCGAAATGGAGAGCAAAGCGGAGGAGGTGCTCGGCGTGCTGCGAGGGCTGAGCGCGCCGGCGCTTGAGATGACCCGCCGCGCGGTGATCCAGTCACAGGGGCTTGGCTTTGAAGACGCCCTCAAGTGCGCCGAGGACATCTACCTTAATCAGTTGATGTCCTACAAAGATCCCAACGAGGGAGTCGAGGCGTTCATCGCCAAACGCCCGCCGCATTGGAAACACAAGTGAGACGGAAACAGCAAGGACGACGAATGATGAGTGATGGATGAGTGATGAATGATGAATGGAGTACGCGCCTCATCCTTGAGAGAGGCCTGGTGTTTGACTCCTCCTTCATCTTCATAAAGGCTCGATGCAAGTACCAACTCCGGTTGAGATCAAGAAGACGGCCCCGCTCGAGATAACCATCCGGTGGGATGACGGCCACGTCGGCGTCTACAACACGAAGTATTTGAGGTCGGAGTGCACGTGCGCGCACTGCGTCAGCGAAGTCACCGGCTTGCGCATACTGGATCCGAGGACCGTGGCTGACGACCTCACCGTAGTCGCCGCGGAGCACGTCGGGCGTTACGGCGTGAAGTTCGTCTTCAGCGACACTCACGACCACGGCATATACACGTGGGAGCGGCTCCGCGAGTTATGTCCGTGCGACGAGTGCCGCGCCAGGCTAGAAGCCAGATGAACCATGTTGCGCGAGCCTCGGGAACGGGCGTTCAGAGTACCGACTTTAGTCGGGCCTTTTCCCGTCAGTACCGCCAAATCGGATTCTCGCCGACTGAAGTCGGTACTCACCGACTGAAGTCGGTACTCTCAACGCCGGCTGCTTGGATTGATCGAATCCAACTACGGAAAGGAATTCCATGACACTTCGCGCCATTTGTCTTTTAGCCCTGCTTGCGACCGGGTTGATTGCTCCCCCTTCGACCGCAGGCGCCGACATCAAGAAGAAAGAAGAAGCCGCCGCCAGCATCGACAGGCACCGCCAGGAGCTGTTCGGGCTGAGCGATAAGGTCTGGGCGTTCGCCGAAACCGCGCTGCGCGAGACGAAGTCGTCAAAGTTGCTGGCCGACTACGCCGAGAAGCAGGGCTTTAAGGTCGAACGCGGCGTCGCGGGCATGCCGACGGCTTTCATCGCCAGTTACGGCGAGGGGCGTCCGATCATCGGCATCCTCGGCGAGTACGACGCGCTGCCGGGCATCTCGCAAAAAGCATCGCCGGTGAAAGAACCGTATGAACAGGGCGCGGCGGGCCACGGCTGCGGGCACAATCTGTTCGGGGCAGCGAGCCTCGGTGCGGCGACCGCGATCAAGGAGTTGATCGCGGCGGGAAAGCTGAAGGGCACGATTCGCTTCTATGGCACACCGGCTGAAGAGTCGGTCGGCGGCAAGCTCTACATCGCGCGCGCGGGTTTGTTCAATGATCTGGACGTGTGCATCGCGTGGCACCCAGAAGACAAGACCCGCGCCGACACGCAGAGCTCGCAGGCGATGGTCGACTTCACCGTCGAGTTCAAAGGCAAGGCGGCGCACGCAGCCTTCGATCCGTGGAACGGCCGCAGCGCGGTCGACGGGCTCGAAGCGTTCACGCACGGGATCAACCTGCTCCGCGAGCACGTGAAGCCCTCGGTTCGCATGCACTACACAATCTTGAAGGGGGGCGACGTGCCCAACGTCGTGCCCGAGTACGCGCGGCTCTGGTGTTGGGTGCGAGACTCGAAGCGCAGCGGCGTTGAAGCTGTGATGGAACGCGTTCGAAAGATCGCGGACGGCGCGGCGCTGATTGCCGGGGTCGAATCCAAGCTGACCGTTCAGAGCGGCGATTACGAGATGCTGGTGATCGTGGCGGGCGCTCGGCTCATTCACGCCAACATGAAGTGGCTTGGTCCCATCCAGTACACCGCGGAAGAGCAGGAGTTCGCTCGCGCCATTCAGCGCGCAACAGGAGTCGAGGAGAAGGGATTGAACGGGGCAATTCAGCCGCTCGAAGACCAGCGCCCGGACCCCGAAGGCGGATCAACCGACGTTGCTGACGTGAGTTGGATTGTCCCGACGCTGCACTTGTCGGTGACGACGGCGCCGGAAGGCGCGCCGTGGCACTCGTGGCCGGTCGTTGCTTGCGGAGGAATGTCGATCGGGCACAAAGGGCTGACGCTGGCGGCGAAGACACTCGCGGCGACGATCGTAGATTTGTTCGACGACGCTAAGGCGCGCGAGGACATCATGGCCGAGTTCAAGGAGAAGACGAAGGGGCACGTGTACAAGGGCTACATTCCGGATGGCCCGCCGCCGGTGCCGAAAAGCTAACCGCCGCATGGTAGGAGAAGCGAGTACCCGGAGGATTGCGATTTTTTTGGGAGAACCAGCGCGTCGCGATCGCGCACAGGGTCGGAGTGCAATGTCGCAGACTCCAATCTTTCACTCATGATCGCTTTGACTTCTGCTACAACTCGGAAGTCCTACGAGGGCCGAAGCACACGCCGCTAAAATGGTTGAAATCATCTTCGTTCGATTCACGACCGGGGGCGTTGCTATGTTCGCCGTAGACGAGATACCGCTCTTCGCACGCCTTCTCGCCCTCGGTCAAGCTATCGGCAACAGGCTTGATCAGTTTCAGCCGCTCCGGCGCAGCCTACTGGTGAACTTGATTCGTTATGAGATCTGGGAGTTGGGCCCATCCGGAACGTGAACGGCTTGACGTTGTTTAAAACGGGACATAACCTGATGCCCTGCGCTAACGCATCTTTACCGCAGCACGCCCGCCTGTAGGTCGACAGGCGTTGCTGGCAAGGCGAGAGTACGATGAGCGTAAAGACAAAGCAAGGAATCGACGAAGGGAGAAGCCATGGAAGTGAAAAAACACGCCAAGGGTCTGTTCGCAACCCTCGAGGGCATGCCAGCACACCTCCTGATTATCGTGGGGCTCGCGCTCACGTTGCTCGCCCCGCTCATCCTGAATATCAAGGACACCTCATTAGCCGGCTCGCAGGCGGAGTTCGACCAACTCAAGATGCAAAAGGAGCTAGACCTCGAAGAGTTCAAGCGCGACCAGGCTGACGAGCGCAAGAAGTCTCCTGAAGTGACCAAGTACGAAGAGGCCACCGAACAACGCAAGCCGGCCTCGTTTGACGCCGCGATGACGCCCGAACAACGGGACGCCGTGCAGAAGGAGGAGCAAGAGAAGGATCGCGCGCTTCAAGAGTTGAAGACGGCGCTGGATGAGAAAGACAAGTTGAGGGAGAAGGCGCTGGATCAGAAGAAGGAAGAACTGGATCAGAAGTACGACACCATCGCCATCAGGCGGGAGATGGCCGAGGCGCAGACCGCAGTGGCCGGCACGCGATCACATCTCGCGTTGGGCTGGCTAGGCTACCTGCTGCTGCTTGTCGGCCTGCTTGTGCTGCTGTTTCAGAGCGACGGCTTGCGGCAAAAGGCCATCCTGATTGTGCTGCTGATCGTGCTGTGCATCGCCCTCTCCGGCGTGAGTCTTGACTTCCAGGGGCGGGGGCGCAAGGGTTGGCCTTCGTACGCGAGCACGCGAATGACTGGGCGCGATTCGGAACCGCCATCCTCTTACAAAGAGAGAATCGTGAGTAAGGTCTGGAAGATAGGTGACGGGTCCCGACTTGAATTCAAATCCGATGGCAGGCTTGTCATCATGCCGCCAAAGGGGATTGAGGCTGAGAATGTGAACGGCACCTGGATGCTTAACGCGGATGAGAAAAAGATCGTGATAACGCTTCGCGATATATCCGAAACGATGGAAATAGTTGCCTTGAGCGAAAAAGAGCTCAAGCTAAAAAGCAACGGCCAGGAACTCTCCTTGATCGCTTTAGAGGATTCCCCGAATCAATAGATACCGGATGAATGCGGTAACTCGGTGGGCCGACGACTCGGTGGAAAAGCAAGCACCCTGCAACTTTTGGGTGAAGCGCGGAAGTGAGCATGGCCACTGCCTTTTGACACACGTTGCGAAGCCAAGTTATATTTCATTTCCGTATGAACACTCGCGTATTGGTTCTGAATGCTTCGTTCGAACCGATCAACGTGTGCACGGCACGTCGCGCGGTAGTGCTTTTACTCAAGGGCGTCGCCCACGCTGAGGAGTGTACCTCGCACTGGCTGCACTCGGCGCGATTCTCGATGCCGATGCCGTCCGTGATCCGGCTCGTCGAGTACATTCACATTCCGTTCGAGAGAAAGAGCCTCTCGCGCAAGAACATCCTGCTCCGCGATCACAACACGTGCCAGTATTGCCGCCGGGTCTTTCCGCCGCAGGACCTGACCCTCGATCACATCATCCCTCGCTCACGCGGAGGCGATTCGACCTGGGATAACCTGGTCACCTGCTGTCGGGATTGCAACAACCGGAAGGGCGACCGCTTGCCCGAAGACGCCGGAATGCGATTATTGAAACGGCCTCAAGCGTACAATCTGCATGTGAATCGCCAGATCATTCGCTACCTCGGGCGGGCTGACGAGACATGGCGCAAGTACCTGTTCTACTAAGCCAGTGAGCGATGAATCCACTCATACAGGCCCTCCGAGAAATCCAGGAATCTACTTTGATGGCGGGCCGCGCCTTTCGGGGGGCGCTCTCAAGGCCTCACTACTTTCGCGAGATCGTCACCCAGATGGACACCGTGGGTGTCGGCTCGCTGATGATCATCGTGCTGACCGGGGTCTTCACCGGCGGAGTGCTCGCGTTGCAGACATCGGCCACGCTTCAAACGTTCGGCGCGACCGGGGTGACCGGTTCGCTTGTGATGACTTCGATGGTGCGCGAGATGGGGCCGGTGCTGGCGTCGCTGATGCTTGCGGGCCGCGTAGGTTCGGCCATAGCTGCCGAGCTAGGGTCGATGGTCGTATCCGAGCAGGTCGACGCGATGCGCGCGCTCGGGACTGATCCAATTCAGAAGCTCGTCTGGCCGAGGCTGCTGGCGTTGATGGTGATGACGCCGGCGCTGACGCTTGTGGCGGACATCGTCGGGGCGGTGGGAGGCTGGGTGGTTGCAACTGCATTGATGCACGTCGCGAGTTCCGTTTACATAAGCTCGGCCAAGAGCGCGCTGACCTATAACGACATCATCGGAGGGCTGATCAAGCCGCTGGTCTTCGGATTCATCATAGCCATCGTGAGCTGCCGCGCGGGGTTGCGCACGCACGGCGGGACGGTTGGGGTAGGCCGCTCGACGACGCAGGCGGTAGTCTTGTCGGATATACTGATTCTCGCATCCGACTTCTTTCTGGCTCGGATCATCCTGGCGTTCAAATAAACAGCCATGTCACAGCCGACTCAATCAGCGATCGAATTCAGGGATGTTACGATGGCCTACGACGGCCGGATGATTCTGGACGAAGTAAGCTTCATCGTGAATCCGGGTGAGACCAAGATCGTGATGGGCGGCTCGGGCATGGGCAAGTCGACCATACTCAAACTCGTTCTCGGGTTGATCAAGCCCAACGCCGGCAGCATTCTGATCGACGGCGAAGACGTTACCGGCAGTTCGGAGCGGGAGCTGGTCGAAGTTCGAAAGAAGATAGGAATGGTCTTTCAGGACGGCGCGCTGTTTGATTCCCTGTCGGTGTATGAAAACGTCGGCTACCGGTTGTTCGAGCAGGGATTACCTGAGCCGGAGATTGAAGAGACGGTGAGACGCACGCTGCGATTCGTCAACCTCGAGCGGGCGATGTATATGATGCCGTCGGAGCTTTCGGGAGGTATGCGCCGCCGTGTAGGAATCGCTCGCGCGCTGGTGGGCTCGCCGAAGCTGATTCTGTTCGACGAGCCGACTGCGGGGCTCGATCCGCCGACGGCGCGAACGATTCTCGAGCTGGCAATCAAGCTCAGGGACCTTGAGGGCGTCAGCTCGATCTTCGTTACCCATCGAGTCGATGACATCAAACTGTTGTCGTCGACCTTCGCCACCATAGATGAATCGGGGGAGGTAGCATATCAGCAGGAGAACAGCCGGCTGTGCCTGGTCAATACGCGGTTCATCATGCTCAAAGACAGTAAGGTGCTATTCAGCGGCACGGACGAAGAAATGTGGACATCCAGTGAGCCGTACATTCAAGAGTTTTTCCGGGAGTAGCAGGGGTTTGTGGTTCGTAGTTTGTGGTTCGTAGTTTGTGGTTTGTAGTTTGTGGTTTGTAGTTTGTGGTGTTTGTAGTTTGTGGTTTGTGGTTTGTGGTTCGGGGTTTGTGATTTGAAGTTTGTAATCTGAAATCTCGCAGTTTGTGGCCTGTGCGCTCTTGGCTCACACGTTAGGCTGTTTGGCGCAGACTTTAGAAACGGCAACCACAGACCACGAACCACAGACCACAAACCACGAACTACAAACCCTCCGGGGAGGTCTTATGCCTAGAGCAAAAACAACGCTGTCTGAACTCCGCGTCGGGATACTGACGGTCGCGACGATTGTCATCCTGATCGTCTTCATTCTATCGGTCACCGGGGACATATCGATCTTCAAGGACTCGGTGACGTTCAGGACCCGCTTCTCGGCGGGCGAAGGATTGAAAGCCGGAGACGAAGTGCGGCTCGGGGGCAAACGCGTCGGGAAGGTCGAGAGCGTCGACTTTGGCGACGTTCCCAAGAGCCCGGATGAGAAACCGATCGTCGTTACCCTCACCGTCAACGCCACCGAGGTCCGGGACCGAATCCGCGCCGACTCGAAAGCAGTGCTCGGACAGCAGGGCTTTCTTGGCGACCGCGTGATCGACATAACGCCGGGCACGACGGCGGGTGCGGTCTTGCCGCCCAATTCCGAGATACCCAGCGCCGACGTGACGGGGCTCGCGCAGGTGTTTGGCGGCGCCAACGACCTGCTCGTTATCTTCAACACGGTCGGCAAGCAGATTCAGGAGCTGATGGACAATATCAACAAGGGCCAGGGCACGATCGGCAAGCTCCTCCACGACGACCAGCTCTACGTGAACCTCAACCGTACTGTGGTCGATGCGCAGGCGCTCGTCAATCGCATGAAAGAGGGTGAGGGAACGATCGGGAAACTCTTGAACGATCCGGCAATCTACAACGATCTGCGCGGAATAACCGATCAGCTCAAAACGATCTCAACCGATTTGAGCGCCGGCAAAGGAACGGCGGGAAAACTGCTCAAGGACGAGAAGCTCTACAACGACGCAAGCGAAGCGATCGCGAAGGCGAAAACGTCGATCGAGAAGCTCGATCGCATTGTCGCCGACGTCGAGGCTGGCCGCGGGACGATTGGGAAGCTCTTCAAGGATGAGAAGCTGCACGCCGATCTTCAGTCCACGATCTCGTCGGTGCGCGCGATCAGCGACCGGCTGGAGAGGGGCGAGGGCTCGGCCGGAAAGTTCTTGCGTGACGACAAGCTCTACAACAACGTCGATCAGATGTCGGCCGAGATGGTTAAGCTGTTGTATGACTTCCGCCAGAACCCGAAGAAGTACCTCAGCATAAAGGTGAGCCTTTTCTAGAGACGATTCATCCGCGAAGAACACGAAGCGGCACGAAGAGGCCAGGCGGAACCGGACAATTGAGGAACGGAGTTGTTGTCGGTAGGTAAGCGGGTAACGACGCAGATTGTTCCCGTCATCTCAGAGGCTCACCATCCATTTTCACTCTCAGCTTCCGGGCCATCGAATGTGCCGCTGCATTTCCGCCTTTGTGTTCCTCCGTCGTTTCGTTGATGTCCCGTGGAACTTCTGGCAGCACCGCGGTGTCAATAGAGCAGGCCAACACGCCAGGAGCGCCGACTCCTCCAGCGAGGTCACTCATGGTGTTGAACGGGAAGTCGCGAGGTCTTTCGCCATCCTCTCGCCCGACGATCAATGTCACGCCGCTCATCGACGTGCTGTTGGTGTTGCTGATCATCTTCATGGTGATTCAGCCACACAACGAGATGAAGCTGGAGGTCCGTGCGCCCCAGCCTCAGACCCAGCCCCCGCAGCCGCCCCCGCCCGAGATGCTTATGCTTACGGTGACGGGCGATTTCCAACTCGCGTTAAACACGACGCCAGTCTAGATAGATGAGCTGCTCTCGACGCTAGGGTCGCTGATGGAGCGGAGGCCGCCGGACCAGCGCACGCTCTTCATCAAAGCGCCCGCCGTGATGCACTACGAATCAGTCGTCCTTCTGATCGATTTGGCGAAGGGCTGCGGGGTGATTACGGTCGGGCTGGTGGCGGGATGAAGAATGGTTCGTGGTTTGTAGTTTGTGGTTCGTAGTTCCTGGCCTCCGACCCGGTTTGCGCGAGCTGTCGACCCCGGAACACTCTGGACCGCAGCGACGTCGCCACAAACCACAACCCCGAACCACAAACCACCGCTAGCGAATTCGCGCGTCGAAAATGAAGTCACTGCCGAGCATGCGCGTCTTCACCGACGAGAACGTGATCGCATCACTGAGCTTCGCTATGCCGAGGTTGCCGACCGCTTCGGTTCCCCGGCCGATGATCTTCGGACTTGTCACTGCGACGACGCGATCGACCAATCGCGCAGCCAGCAAGGAAGTGATGATGGCCGATCCGCCTTCGACCAGGACCGATCCGATCTCCATTCGGTCCAGCCGCCGAAGCAACTGCCTCAAATCGACGCCGGCGTGCTTCTTCCCTTGCGGCAGTAGCAAGACCTGAACTCCGCGACGTCGCAATCGTTCCACGCGGCGCGGGTCTGCTGTACTGAGTGTCGCTATGATCGTGTTGCAGCCCGCTGGGTTGTTGACCACTCTGGCCGCGAGCGGTATTCGCAGTCTGCTGTCGACGACTATCCGAAGCGGGTTGCGGCCGGTCACCAGCCGGACCGTAAGCTCGGGGTCGTCGGCGAGCACCGTGCCTATGCCGACGAGGACGGCGTCGTGTTCCCTACGGAGTTGATGGCCGAATTTCCGCGCCTGTGGTCCGCTGATCCACTTCGAATCGCCTGTTGAGGTAGCGATTCGACCGTCAAGGGACTGTGCGAACTTGACGGTGACAAAAGGGAGACGCGGCCTGACCAGCGTTCGCTGCTTGTTCTTCATCGCGCGATGGTCCTTCGGTTGCCGGTTGGAGTTTAACCCACCGGAAAGGGCTGAGGAAGCGCACAGGCCCTCGCTCGCGCGTGCGCTGCGTGCCTGGCGATTGCTAATCGTTCGACGCGGCAGATAAGATTCGGCTGTGATTGTTGATCTTGTGAAGGAATTCACCTTCGAGTCGGCGCATCGGCTGCCTCGTGTGCCGGCGAGTCACAAGTGCGCACGGTTGCATGGCCACTCATTCCGCTGCGAGGTCGCCGTGCGCGGAGAAGTCGATCCCGAGACGGGTTGGTTCATCGACTACGCCGACATCGCTGAAGCCTTCGAGCCGCTGCGCTTGAAGTTGGACCACTATTACTTGAATGAGATCGAAGGGCTCGAGAATGCGACGAGCGAGAACATCGCGCGGTGGATCTGGGAGCGATTGGAAGGTCATTTGGCGGGGCTTTATCGGGTGACGATCCGGGAGACGTGTACGGCGAGGTGTGATTACTACGGGCAGTAGTTTGGTTTGTGGTTTGTGGTTTGTGGTTTGTGGTTTGTGGTTTGTGGTTCTGT
>DATDOV010000051.1:0-40562 GCA_035293105.1 Blastocatellia bacterium | reverse complement strand
GTTGCTCGATCAGCTTGAACAACTTGAAGCAGCCGTCGCCAGAGTCAGCCATGGATGGTGTAGCGCAGCGTCATGTTTGGCTGACCCCTCTTTCTTTCCCCTCTGGGAGGAGAACAGAAATATGACTATGGGAGCATCCGGCATTGGAACAAACAAGGCCGGTTTCTACCGTCCCAACCGAAGAACCACTGTATGAGGCAAATACTAGAGCCGAAGGCGGGCGCCTTATAGCTTCATAGCCGTCGGGTCTCGGTCTCACCTCACCGCTTGAACTCGTACTGGGTGTATTGCGGATCGGCGGCGAGTTCCTGCTGTGTCAGCACCGGCAACCTGGGCTCCCTCGGTGCCCCCGCCCAGCCTACATCGTACACCTATGACGCGCTTGGCAATCTCACTCGCGTCGAACAAGGGAGCACAACCAACCGGCTCGCACGTTATCTACGATGCGTTGTCGCGGCTCAGACAAGCCAACAACCCCGAGAGCGGCATCGTCAGCTACGCCTATGACGACAACAGCAACCTCTTCACCAAGACCGATGCGCGCAATGTCGTGACGACGTTCGCCTACGATGGATTGAATCGCGTGATGGCCCGCTGACTGGCCCAGGCCCGTTGGGGTTTTCAAACAGTTCAGGCAAAACCGATGTCCGCTCTCCGACGCCTCAATAAACTGAGGTGTTAATGAAAAGGAAAGGCGTCATCCGCCTCGAGTTCCGCTTTAATCACACCCCGTCACATCTGTCGGAGGTCGCGCGCATTGACAAACTTTTGAAGCGCTCATTAGAATCTCCACCGTCGGGCCGTTAGCTCAGTTGGTAGAGCAGCTGACTCTTAATCAGCGGGTCGGAGGTTCGAGCCCTCCACGGCTCATCAACGCGCGCGATAATCAAGGGTGGCTGGAAGGCCGCCCTTGATTGTTTGGCGGACTCTCAATCCTAAACCCCGTCGAGAACCTCCCGCACCTTGCGCACCAGAACGCCCGGAGTGAACGGCTTCTGAAGAAACGAATCGCGTCCGTCCTGGATGCCGTGCTTGGCGATGGCGCCGTCCGCGTAACCCGAAACGTAAATGACCTTCAAATCAGGGCGCAATGCCGCAAGCCGGCCGGCAAGCTCGCAGCCGCTCATCTGCGGCATCACCACGTCGGTCACCAACAGGTGTATCTGCCGGTGGTCGTGGTTCTGAACGAGCCGCATAGCATCTTCGCCGTTCGCCGCCGCCAGCACGCTGTACCCTTGCCCTTGCAGCACCGAGCACGCAAGCTCTCGCACGAACGGTTCGTCTTCAACGAGCAGAACGGTTTCTTGGCCTTCCGGGAAGTGTTCGGACTCGACGCGCTGATCGTCGTGATCGGCGGAAGACTCGGTTTCGGGCAGATAGATGTAAAAGGCCGTTCCCTTGCCCGGCTCGCTGTCGACCCTGATGTGTCCGCCGCTCTGGCTGACGATCCCGTACACGGTCGACAACCCGAGTCCCGTTCCTTTCCCATGTTCCTTGGTCGTGAAAAAAGGCTCGAAGATATGAGATTGTGTTTCTTCGTCCATCCCGCAACCGGTGTCTCTCACTTGCAGCACAACGTAGGGGCCTGCCCGTACGCCGACCTGGTGTTGGGCGTCGCCGAGCACTACGTTGGCGGTTTCAATCGTCAGCTTCCCTCCGCGCGGCATGGCGTCGCGGGCGTTGACGGCCAGGTTCAGGACCACCTGTTCGATCTGTCCGGGATCCGCCCTCACGAGACCCAGCGACGGATCGAGATCCATCACAAGCTCGACGTCTTCACCGATTATTCGGCGCAGCATTCTGTTGACGTTGGTGACCACGTTGTTGAGGTCGAACACCTTCGGCTGAAGGACCTGCTTGCGGCTGAATGCGAGCAATTGACTGGTCAGCGAAGCCGCCCGGCCGCCGGCGTTCTTCACCTCTTCCAACTCCCTGCGCAGCGGGTCGTCGGGGTCGAGGCGGCCCAGAACGATCGACGTGTATCCGATTATCGCCGTCAGCAGGTTGTTGAAGTCATGGGCAACGCCGCCGGCGAGTCTGCCGATCGCCTCCATCTTTTGCGACTGCCGCAACTGGTCTTCGAGATTCTTGCGATCGGTCACGTCGCGGGCGATGCCCTGGACCCCGACCGGCTCGCCTTGCTGGAGTATCAACCTCGTGCTGACCTCGAGCGCGACGTAGCGCCCGCTTTTTGTCTTGATCTCCAATCCGTAGGTCGTCGACGATTCGCCGGTGACCTTCTGCTGAATCATCGACCGCGCGGTTGAAACGTCCTCGGGCACGACGACGTCGGCGACGTTCAATTCGAGCGCTTCGTCACGAGTGTAGCCGGTTATCAGCTCGCCCGTCTTGTTCAATGAGGTGAATCGCCCGTCAAGGTTGTGGGTGTAGATGATGTCGTTGGCGTTCTCGAAGAGATCCCTATAGCGTTCTTCGCTCGCCCTGAGCGCTTCCTCCGTGCGCTTCCGCTCGGTGACGTCGGCGATCGCGCCGATCATTCGCACGGGTTCACCTTGGTCGTTGCGAATCACATAGCCTCGGTCACAGACGAAGGCATACGAGCCGTCGGCCCGCTTGAATCGGTACTCGCCAGACCAGAACTCCCCGCTGCTTCTCAGAGCGTCGGCGACGCCGGTTTGGATCCTATCGAGGTCCTCCGGGTGCACGTGGTCGCGCCACCAACTGAAGTCGGGACCTGCTTCGGTCGGCGCGTAGCCAAAGAGCGCCTCGACGTTTTCATTCCACCACACGTCATTGCTGGTCACGTCCCAATCCCATACGGCATCGTTGGTCGCCCGCGCTACGAGATGAAAGCGTTCCTCGCTCTTACGCAGGGCCTCCTCGGCTCGCTTGCGACGAGTTATGTCGAACGAGGTAACAAGCACCGAAGGCTGGCCCTCAAAACTGGTAAGGGCCGCGTTGACGTCGCACCATCGCTCCTGACCTGCTTTCGTAATGACCTTTATCTCATAGCGGGAAGGCGCCGGCTCTCCCTTTTGCCGAGCCCGGCTGTACTTTGTCACAAGCTGGCGGAAGTCAGGGTGAATTACGTTCCAGATCTTCATGCCCAGCAGCTCGTCGCGGGAGAATCCGGTCATCTCCTCGGCAGCCGGGTTCGCGTAGACGTACTGATCCCCTCGGTAGATGTAAGTCGCCGCAGGAATGCAGTCGGCAAGCGTGCGAAACTTCTCTTCGCTATCGCGCAGGGCGTCTTCCGCGCGCTTGCTGTCGGTGATGTCTTCCAGACTGCCTTCATAGCCTGAGAAGCTCCCGCTCGCGTCGCGCAGAGCGCGAGCGTTCCCGGACACCCAGATGACGCTGCCGTCCTTGCGGTAGACCTCGCACTGGCACCCCGACAGGACGCCCTGTTCTTCCAGCACGCGCATCATCCCTGCGTGGTGCTCAGGGTTGACGTGGAGCTGGCGGCTGACGTCGGTAATACTCCGGGTCACTTCCTCGGCGGACTCGTACCCCAGCATGCGCGCCAGCGCCGGGTTGGCGGTTATGAGCTTCCCGTCCGGCGTTGCCTGGAAGATCCCTTCGACCGCGTTCTCGAACAGGGAGCGGTACTTGTCCTCCGCCTCCTGAATCTGGGTGTAGGCCCGCGCGCTTTCAAGCGCCGACGCCCCGATGCCCGCCAGCAGCGATACAGCCTTGACCTGTCCCGGAGTGAACCTGCGCCGCCCGCTCGTCGCGTTGACGTTCAAAACGCCAACCAGTTTGTTGCCGACCAGCATCGGCATCGATATTGACGAGCGAATCGTCTCACGGGGATTGACCGGCGAGAAGCGCGGGTCGTCGACCGGGCCCTGCAAGCTGAGCGGCTCACGATGGCGTGCAACCCAGCCCGCGATTCCCCTGTCCACGGGCACTCGCATTCCGAGTATGTGCGACCGGTCCTTGCCGCGAACGACGCTGACGCAGAGCTCGCTGCTGCCGTCGGCGGTCAGCATGATCGACACTTCATCGGCCTGACATTGCTGTATGGCGGCGTCGGCCACCTTTTGGAGAATCGTCTTCGAGTCGGGCGTGAAGGCGATCGCCTGGCTCAGCTCGTGGATCGCCACCGTCTCGCGCAACTGCAGGTTTTCCATTCGCAGCCGCCGCATCTGCATCGCGCGCGCAAACACGGGGAGCAGGGAGTCCATCTTGAACGGCTTCAGCACGTAGTCGAAAGCGCCGGCTTTCATCGCCTCGACTGCGGTCTTGACCGTGCCCTGACCCGTCATGATGATGCCGACGAGGTTCGGATCCATGTCGAGCGCCGCCCGCAACAGAGCTATGCCGTCCATTCGCGGCATCATCAAATCCGTGATGAGCAGATCGAAGTCGTGCTCGGCCAGCGCATCGAGCGCATGCTTGCCCGACGCGTAGCCGTGCGTCTCGTAGCCCCGCTCGCCCAGCATCTCGCACAAGGCGGTCATCAATTCGATCTCGTCATCGACGATCAGCAATCGTCCAAGCGAAGAACCAGCCATCTTTCAACTCCCCTCGCCCTACGACTTCTCGGGCATACTGAAATCCTCCCACGATCCCGGCGCCGGACGTCCCGAGCCCGCTTCCCTCAAGTGGACGTCGTTCGTCCCGTTTGCGACGGGCAAAACGACGCGCACGGCGGTGCCCGCGCCGGGCTTGCTTACGATGTCGATCCTGCCGCCGTGCTCCTGGACTATTCGCCGGCAGATTGCCAAACCCAGGCCCGTACCTTCTCCCTCGCGTTTGGTCGTAAAGAACGGCTCCATCACTTTAGGCAGGTCGTGGGGCGCTATGCCGACGCCGGTGTCGGTGAAGTCGATTGAGACGGCGTCTCCGGCGCGCTCCATCGCAGCGCGGGCCAAACGAATCGTCAGGCTTCCCCCGGCGGGCATCGCGTCGCCGGCATTGCTCAGCAGGTTCAGAAACAGTTGGCGCAACTGCTGGCGGTCGGCCTGGATGAGCGGAACGTCCGAGGCGAACTGGCACTCGACGTCAATCCGGCGGGCGGCCAGGCGATAGTGAATCAGATCGAGGGTGGCGCCGATCTCTTCGCGAAGATCGAAGGTGGAGGTGTGCGGGTGGCCCCGCCGGCTGAACTGCAACAGGTTGCCAACGAGGGTGCCCATCCGCTGGACTTCCTGCTGAATCACTTTCAACGGCGCCCGCCTCACGTCGTCGAACGGTGTCTTGTCCAGCAGCGAGTCAATTCGCAGGCTCACGATCGCCAGCGGATTGTTGAGCTCATGAGCGATGCTGGCGGTCAGCTCGCCAACCGTCGCCAGCTTGGCCGCCTGCCAGAGCTCTTGCGACATCGTTCTCAACTCTTCGTTCTTCCGGCGCAACTCGTCCCGCGCCCGCTTTCCCTCGATGGCATAGCGAATCGAACGATCCAGGACCTGGGCGTCAATCCGTCCTTTGACCAGGTAATCGGCGGCGCCGGCCCTCATCGCGTCGATGTCCACGTCGCGGTCACCCCGCCCAGTCATGATTATGATCGGCGCTTCGCACCCACGTTTGATCGCCTCGCGCAGAAGGGTCAGCCCGTCCCTCTCGCCAAGGCGGTAATCGACAAGGTAGACGTCGTGCCGGTTGCGGCCGATGGCTTCCAGGCCCTCGCCGTGTGTTCTCACCCACTCCAACTCGCACTTGACGGAGCCGTTTCCGCACAGCAAGTCGCGGGCGATGATGTAGTCGTCCTCGTCGTCTTCGATCAGAAGCACGCGGATGGGACCCGCTTCCATTCCCAACCTCCTAACCCGCCGCCGGCAGCTCCACAATCTCTAGCCAGTATTTGCCCAGCGTCTTCACCGTATCCACGAGCCCGTCAAAGGTCACGGGTTTTGAGATGTATGAATTCACGCCGAGGTCGTACGAGCGAACGATGTCGTCTTCCGAGCGCGAAGTCGTCAGCACCACGACCGGGATGCGCCGAAGGTCCCTGCTGGATTTGATGTCGAGGAGCGCCTCGCGCCCGTCCTTTCGCGGCATGTTCAGGTCGAGCAGTATCAGCCGCGGCCGCGGTGACGATTGCGGATCGCTATAGCGGCCGCGCCGAGTGAGGTAGTCCATCAACTCCTCGCCATCGCCAACAAAGCGCAGATCGCTGTCGAGTTGGGCTTCTTCCAGCGCCTCCAGGGTCAGCCTGCGATCGTCGGGATCATCCTCGGCCATCAATATAGTGATCCTGTCGGATGGTCTCTTCATGCAGCCTTGTCCTCCTTAGACTGGGTAGTCGGCAGAGTGACGATGAACGTCGCGCCCAAACCCTGCGCGCTCTTCGCCGTGATGGTCCCGCCGTGGCGCTCGACGATCCGGCGGCAGATCGCCAGGCCGATTCCGGTCCCCTCGTATTCGCTTCGCCCGTGCAGGCGCTGAAACGGCTGGAATATCCGGTCGAGATACTTCTCGTCGAAGCCGATCCCATTGTCCTCCACGAAGAGCTGACACAGCGCGTCTCCGTTTGTGACCTGACCGTAGACGTTGACCAGAGGGATCGCGTCCGGACGCCGGAACTTCAGCGCGTTCCAAATCAGGTTGCCGATCAACTGACGCATCTGCGACCTCACCGCCTCGATTGCCGGCATATCGCCGATAAACACGCGGCCACCTGTCTGCTCTATCCGAAGGCAAAGATCGGAGACCGCTTCCCGCGCCGTCTCGGAAAGATCGACCGTCACCAGGGGTTGCGGCGTCGTAGCGACGCGAGAGTACTCGAGCAGGTCATCGATCAGGGTCTGCATGCGCGCGGCCGCGCTCTCCATTCGCCCCAGGTCTTCAAGCGCGTCAGGCGCCACGCTGCCGCATTTCACCTTGAGCCGGCCTCCAAACGCCTGGATCTTGCGCAGCGGCTCCTGCAGGTCGTGCGAGGCGATGTACGCAAAATCCTCGAGCGCCTTGTTGCTTCGCTCGAGTTCCGCCGCGTGCCGTCGCCGTTTCTCCTGGGCTCGTTTTTGCTCGGTGACGTCTCTTAGGATCACAGTGAACGTAGCGGGTTCCTGGGGATCCGATTTCGAAATCGAGGCTTCAGCCGGAAACTCGCTGCCGTCTTTGCGACGCCCGAAGATCTCGCGGCGTTCTCCCATGCGGCGGGCATTCACCGCCTCGTCGCGGAATCTATTCACGTGATCGCGGTGCCCTTCTGCAATGCGCGCCGGCAGCAGCAAATCGAGCGGCCGGCCTACGACCTCACCGGCGTCATAACCGAAGATGCGCTCGGCGGCCTGATTGAAAAGGGTTATTCGGTGGTCTTCGTCTATCGCGATGATTCCATCGGCGGCGATGTCGAGAATGTTCGCGAACCGCGATTCGGCCGCCTTGCGCCGGGCGTCCATCGCCGTGAGAGACCGCGCGATCACCCAGATCAGTACAACAAGAACGAGCACCAGGCTCACTACCAGCAGCAACAGCCCAAACTCAGACTCGTAAAGCCGGGCTTGCTGGCCCAGGAGCCTGAACCAGGTCAGCACAACCGGGACGCCGAGGGCCGCAGGCAAAAGGCGGCGCGCCATCACACCCCCGGCACTATCGCTGCTCACGATCGCCATCAGACCACAGCTCGGCCGCGAGAAGAGAATCCCCTCGCTCAGAACGAAAAACGCGAACGAGGTGTGTAGCGCGATCGTTGTGTAAGGCCCGGCGCCGTAGAGCATACCGGCGTTGAAGAGGTATCCCAAAAGCGTGACTACGGAGATCAGGTGGGCCGCCAGCGTCAGCGATTGCGTCAGCCAGTAGGCTCGCCGCCCGCCCAGCAGCAACAGCGCACTGCCCAATAACAGGAAGCACGCCGCCGTCGCCGGCGCCATCCGGCCCGGTGCGAACGTCTGAACGGCGCCCCAGGGCTCCTTGAACAACAACTGGTCGATGCCAAGGTCCCATCCGAAAACATACTCGGCGAGCGTGGCCAGCCCGACCAAAGCGACGACCAGAGCCATCGCCTGCGCCGCGAGGCGTCGCCCTCTTTGCGCCTCTTCATCCCACAACAGCCCCAGCGCAAGCCCTGCCAGCACGAACGCTGCGGCCGTATTGGCTTTCATCGTGACCAGGCCCGGAAGCACGCTCTTGAAAACGGAGATGTCAAATGCCCAGCCCGCAAGCACCAACAGACCGGTTACGACGACGAGCGCAAATGAGCCGCGCGAGACCGACCTCAACGCCGACACGACGCGCTCATCGAAGCGCCCGTCCAGACGGCTGCTCATCCCAGATTGACTGGTCGTTGGCGTATGTTCCATCAGTCCGTAACTAGCAGGTCACATCCGTTCGGCGCCGCCGTCCCCGGCCAGCTTCGCTCGCCGCGGGACTGAGTGCCTGCAAAGGTCCATTCGTGGGGGCCGAGCGCCAAGGGCGAAGGCGATCGCACACGGACCGGTACAGCGCCGTTGATCCGCCTACTTCAATGCGTCCTCCGCTCTTCGCTGCGGGGATTCGTTCTGGCAGGTGTCCACAATCCTCCTGGTATCCACGCTTGCTACTTTTCGTGAATCATCCAATACCTCCCTTACCCTGCTGGCGAAACCGAACGGGGTGAACGGTTTCTGCATGAACGCGGTCGTTCCGTCCAGAATGCCGTGGTGCACGATGGCATCGTCGGTGTACCCGGACATGTAAAGCACCTTCGTCTCGGGATGAGAGCCGCTGATTCGCGCGGCCAGCTCGCGCCCGCACATCACCGGCATCACGACGTCGGTGACCATCAGGTGTATCGGGTCGCGATGCTGGCTGCAATGCTGAAGGGCTTGTTCGGCTCCGGCAGCCTCAAGCACGTTGTAGCCGTTCAGCTCGAGTATCTCCCGCGCCAGTTGCCGCACCATCTCTTCGTCCTCGACCAGCAGTATTGTTTCTGAACCGCGCGGCGCTTCGGCGAGCACGCTGGGGGTCGCCCCGCCGTCATCGTCGGACTTCGCCTCGGGCAGGTAAACCTTGAAGGTTGTGCCGCGCCCAACTTCGCTGTAGACGCCGATGTGCCCGCCGCTGTGCTCGACGATGCCGTATACGGTCGACAATCCGAGCCCCGTGCCTTTGCCTTCGCCCTTCGTCGTGTAAAACGGCTCGAAGATGTGAGGCCGCGCCTCCTCGGGTATCCCGCAACCGGTGTCGCTCACTGCCAGCATCACGTACGGTCCGGGCCCTACGGCGACGTGCCGCTGCGCGTAGTCTTCATCCAGGTAGGCGTCGGCGATTTCGAGCAACAGCGTGCCCCCGTCAGGCATCGCGTCGCGGGCGTTCACGACGAGGTTCAACAGGACCTGCTCCAACTGCATGGGATCCGCCTTGACGAACCTCGGCTCGGCGTGAGGACGGGTCAGCAACTCGACGTCCTCGCCGATCAGCCGCCCGAGCATCTTGCTGCTGTTGGTGATGACCGTGTTGAGGTCGATGACCTTCGGCTGCAACACGTGTCTTCGGCTGAACAGCAGCAGTTGATTCGTGAGCGCGGCTGCGCGGTCGCCCGCCTTCCTTATCTCTTCCAGCGTGGAACGTTGGGAGTCGCCTTCGCCCAGCGACATCATCAGCAAGTCGGCGTATCCGTTGATCGCCGTCAGCAGGTTGTTGAAGTCGTGCGCGACGCCGCCGGCCAGTCTTCCGACCGCCTCCATTTTTTGCGCCTGCCTGAACTGCTCTTCGAGCCGCCGGCGCGCGCTGACGTCGGTCGCCAGAACGAGTCGCGCAGGCCGGCCCGCGAAAGTCAGCCCGTGCGCGGCTATTTCGACGTCGATGAGAGTCCCGTCTTTCTTCTGGTGTCTCCAGCTTCTGCCCGCGCTCAACGCCTGCCGGCCGCCCAAGACCGCCTCGATCAGCGCCGGGATGTCTTCGGAAGGCCGAATATCGGCAATCGTCATCTCGAGGAATTCCTCGCGGGAGTATCCGTAGTGATCGACCGCCGCGTCGTTGACGGCGAGGAAGAAGAGCGTCTCCTGGTCGAAGACCCACATAGGTTGTGGGTTCCTCTCAAACAGGAGGCGGAACTGCCCCTCGGACTCGCGCAACGCCGCCTCCGCGTGCTTGCGTTCCGTAATGTCGCGGGCGACCGAGTGCACGTACACCGCGTCTGAAATCACGATGCGGCGCATGCTGAACTCGGCATCGACGTACCGGCCGCTCTTCTTCACCAACTTCGCCTCCCATACGGTGTCCTCTCCCGCAAGGGCGCGCCCGTGGCGAGCGCGAAAGGCCGGGATGTCCGCCCCGAGTAGAAGGTCCTCGATGCGAGCATCGTGCAGCTCGTCTTTCGAGAAACCGGTCATCTCGCACGCCGCTGTGTTGACCAGAATCAAGTGTGACTCGGCATCGCTGATGAATATAGCGTCGCGCGACCCCTCGAATATCGCCTCGCGCCACTGCAGCATCAGCCTCAAATCTTCTTCTATGCGCTTGTGCTCGGTGATGTCGCGTTGAGTGCCCCAGACTCGGACCAGGCGGCCATCTTCGACGATGCCGACCAGGTTGTTGAGAAAGTATTTCTGCGCGCCGTCCTTGTCCGTTTCGTGTGATTCGGCATTCTCCAGCCGGTATCCCGACCGCGCGAAAGCCCTTGCCAACTCCGAATTCTTCGGGTCGGCCGGATCGGACAACTCGCCGGGTCTGACCCCTATGATATCTTCGGGCCGCGAAAAACCGTACATTCGAGCCATTGCCTCATTGCATTCGGCGAGGTAACCGTACCGCCAGAACGTCTCGATGCGCTCTTCCTCCGGACTGGCAGTCGGAATCGGCCGCTCGATCTCGAAACAGTAGACGCCCTCGGCGCTCTGCTTGATGAACGTGCGATAGCGCTCTTCGCTCTCGCGTAGCGCCTCCTCGCTCCGCTTGCGCTCGATTGCGTAGCGGATCGAGCGCTCAAGCAACTCCGCACTCAGGTGACTTTTGATCAGGTAATCCGCGGCTCCACCCCTGATCGACTCGATGCCCACGGCGCCGTCCGCCACTCCATCTTCGGTGAGCAGGATGATCGGCGCCTGGCAGCCCGCCCTTCGCGCCTCGCGCAGCAACTCGACGCCGTCTCTGTTCCCAAGGCGGAAACCCACCAGGCAGATATCGTGATGAGGGCCGGTCATCGCCTTCAATCCGGCTTCGTAACTCCGCGCCCACTCAAGATCGAATCCGCCGCCGTCGATCGAAGAGAGAAGGTCCCGCGTGACGACAAAGTCGTTCTCATTTCCCTCGACGAGAAGTACCCTCAAACGGCGGTCGTTCGGCATCATCGTGCCCCCCCCTTCCGCGCCCGAAATCCATTGGGGCGCCGAGCTGTGATTGCTGGGGGGCGGCTCGATCGACTCCGGCGCTAGCGCGTCATCGGCGGTTATCCCGCCCCGTTTGCCTTCGTACATCGCCTGGTCCGCGCCGGACACGAGCGCGTCGAGCGACACCGCGCTCGACGGATCGAATCGCACCGCGCCGATAGTGAGCGACAGTTCGTAGGAGTGAGCGCTTTGCTCGCTGTGGTCCTTCAGCTTTCCCCTGAAGCGAGCCGTTACCGCTTCGACTCCGTGCTCGGCGGTGTCGATTGCCAGCGCGGCGAACTCATCGCCGCCGATTCTGGCGACGATGTCGGTCGAGCGAAACGCCTTTTTCACAAGCGACGCAGCTATGGTCAGCGCGCGGTCACCTTCCTGGTGGCCGAACAAGTCATTGATCTGTTTCAAGCGGTCGAGGCCGGCAACGATGAGAATCAATGCGTTCTTGCGCCGTGCGGCCAGCTTCATGTGTTGTTCGGCAAGGCCGAGAAACGCCTGCCGGTTATAGAGCCCGGTCAGCTCATCGATCATCGCCTGCTTGCGCAACACCGCCTGGCTCTTGGCCCGCTGAAGAGCATGCCGGATGGACCGTTCGAGCGTGGGGGCGGTGAACTGACCTTTAACCAGAAAGTCGGCAGCCCCGGCCTTCATCGCCTCGACGTCGATCTCGCGGCCTCCCAGCCCAGTAACAACGATGATTGGGGCCTGACAGCCCCCGGCAATCGCTTGCCGCAACAACTCCAAGCCATTCCGCCCGGGAAGGCGGTAGTCCACGAGATACAGGTCGTGCTCGGAACGCGCGAACGCTTTCAGCGCCGCATCGTAAGTCGCTACCCGGTCCAGCTCGATCGCCGGGCTAACGCTCTTTTCGAGCATATCGCGCGTGAGGTTGTAATCTTCCTCGTCGTCTTCGACGAGCAGTATTCTTAGTCGGTCCCCGTCCATTCCAAATTCCCACTCCCGGCTTGTTCGCTCACGCTCCCGGGCTGCTCACCCGCCACTGGGTTGTTCCACCCCCTTGGCCGGGGAGGCATGCTCGGTCGCCAACTTCTGGATCAGGGGCTGCAACTGAGTGCCAAGCTCGCTCTTGCTGACGAAGCCGTCGGCGCCTAACGCTTCGGCAACCGTTCGATACTCGCGGTTATCGTGCAGGGTCAGGATGACGACCTTCGGCCCCAATGGGTCCTCTTTGATCAGCCGCGTCGCCTCCAGCCCGTTCATCCCCGGCATGGCCAGGTCCATCAACACCAGATCGGGCCGCAGTTCATTGACTCTTCTCAATGCCTCGTACCCGCTCTGCGCGCGTCCCACGATTTCGACAATCGAATCGGCGGACAAAATGCGCGCGGCCACGTCGAGGAACTCGACGCTGTCATCCACTAGCAGTATGCGCATAATGATTAATCCTTTGCCCGGCGGCGGTCCTGCTTCCGGCTGCCGCTCGGCGATGAGTCCTTCTTTGCGCGGATGTTGTTCCACGACACGTCTACCTTACTTCCGATGCGACGGGCGGACAATCAGGTGAATACCCTAGTTCGCCGGGGAAAAAACCTTAGAAGAGCAGAAGTGTGGAGAGCGCCGCGGTAAAAGGGGTCAGGTTGAGCGGCGCAATGGGGCAGGAGAAGGGTCATCCCTTCACGAGTCCGACCCTGACCGCATAACGAACAAGGCCGGCGACGTCGTGGATGCCAAGCCGCTCCATCAACTGCGCGCGATGGGTCTCAACCGTCTTTCCGCTGATGTTCAGCCGGCTGGCTATCTGTTTGGTCGTCGCGCCCTCGGCTATCAATTGAAGAATCTCGCGCTGGCGCGGCGTCAACTGTTCGAGCGGGCCGGTCTCGCCGCCGACTCGCCGCATGTAAGCTTCGACGACGTGCCTTGAGATTGCCGGGCTCAGGTAGGTTTCGCCTCGCGCGACCGAGCGGATGGCGATCTCGAGTTCGGCGAGGGCCGCTTCCTTCAGCAGGTAGCCCGCGGCGCCGGCGCGCAGCGCTTGCATCACGTACTCTTCGGTGGCATGCATCGAGAGAATAATGACGCGAGTCTTCGGTCGCTCCTTCGCGATCCGCTCGGCCGCCTCCAACCCATTGAGCCCCGGCATGGTGATGTCCATCAACACGACGTCGGGGCCATGAGTCTTGACCAGATCGAGGGCCTCGCGCCCGTCGCCGGTCTCGCCAACAACTTCGAGGCCGTCGATCTTCTGGAGCAACTCGCGAATACCGGCGCGAACAAGCGTGTGATCGTCGGCTAATAGTACGCGAACCGGTTTATTCAAGATCCTCCGGCGACGGGCGTGTACCGACTTTAGTCGGGTCTTTCGGATTCCCGCGTTCGTCACTCACGGGAAAGACCCGACTGAAGTCGGTACTCTGAACGCCTGTTTCTCAACGTTATTTCCCCACTGGAAAGCTGGCGCGGATCTCGGTCCCCTTTTCGGGCGCCGACAGTATCTCGATTCTGCCGCCAACCAGCGCGACCCGTTCTTCCATGCCCAGCAAGCCGAAACTCTCGCCGCGCGCCGCCCTCGCCCGCGCTTCGTGGGCGTCAAATCCGATTCCATCGTCGCGGATTCCCAGCTCAAGCTCCCCGTCGCGCCTCTTGAGCTCGACCCCAACCTGGCGCGCGCGCGAGTGGCGCACGACGTTGGTGAGCGATTCCTGCGCGACGCGGAAACATGCGGTCTCGATCTCCGATGGCAGCCGGGCCAGCCGCGCGGCGCTGAATTGCGCGTTGATTCCCGAGCGCTGGCCGAATCGGTCGACGTACCACCGCAGCGCCGACACCAGTCCGATGTCGTCGAGCATCGACGGGCGCAGATCGATCGACAGGTTGCGCACCTGCTGGAGCGTGCGGTCGGCGATCCCGATGCACTCGTCGAGCCGTGATTTGAGCTCGCGCGCGGAGAGCGACTGTTGAAGCGCCTGCAGGTTGAGCTTGACTGCCGTCAGCGCCTGGCCGATCTCGTCGTGCAGCTCCCGCGCGAGGTGCCTTCGCTCGGTTTCTTGCGCCTCCATCAGTTGTCTCGACAGACTCTCCAATCGCTCGCGGCCGGCCTTGACCTGCTCAAACAGCGCGCCGTTCTGGAGCGCTGCCGCCGCCTGGGCCGACAGCGATTCGGCGAGTTGCAGGTGCTCGGCGGTGAAGAAGCCCGGCTCGGCTTTGTCCACCGAGTACAATCCGATGACCTCGCCGCCCGATACGAGCGGCACTCCCATCCAGTTGCGGACGTGCTCGGCCCCGGCGACCGTGAGCCATTGGGGCTCATTGTGGCTGTCCTCGACCAGGACGATTCTCTTGTCCGAAACCAGAGTCCGCAGCAGCGGAGCTTCGCGCAGATCGAGGGCGATCTTTTGGGCCATATCCGCATCGGTCCAGCGCTCGTAGCCGCGTACCGCGCGGACCGCGAAATGATTCGCGTCCTCGCGCAGCATCACGCTCGCCGAATCATAAGGCACGAACCGTTCAAGCGCCGCCAGCAATGTTTCAAGCACGGTCTCGATGTCCAAACTTTGAGTGAGCGACATATTCGCGGCGCGCAACGTTTCCGCGACCTCGCGGGCCCGATGCTCGCCCTCGTAAAGCCGGGCATTCTGAATGGCGATTGTCACCAGATCGGCCACCTCGCGCGCAATTTCGAGGTGCTCGGACGGAAAGGGGCCCGGAGCGTCCGCCGCGAGGTTGAGGCTGCCGATCAGTTTCCCCTGCACCATGAGGGGCACGTTGACGAGTGAACGAAGACCCTCGGTCTTGAGCACTTGCCGGAGCGGCGACGGCTGGTCGATCGAGCGCAGGTCATCCACCGGATTGATCCTGCCCTGTTGAAGCACGCTGATCCCGAATTCATCAAGTGACAGCCGCGTCCCGGAGCCGACTGTCGTGCCGCCCTCGGTGTCCACGGCGAGCAGGGTCGCGCTCCAGCTCGAATCGAGATCGCACAACGCGATGCTCGCCCGCTTGCACGGGATAAGCAGTCTCAGCCGGCTGAGCGCCTCTTGGGCGATCTCAGCCGGCGAACGCAGCTCCAGGACCGCCTGGTCTATCTCGCGCAGCAAACGAAGGCGTTCGGCGTAATCCCGCAATGACGCCTCGGCACGCTTGCGGGCGGTGATGTCAACCGAGTACCCGATCATCCCGGCGGCGACTCCCTCGCCATCGTGGAGAAGTGAGAGTGAGAGATGAACGTCGAGTTTTTCGCCCGATTTCTTTTGCGCCTGAACTTCAACCTCGTGGTTCCCTTTTGCCTTGAGAGGAGCGATCACGCCACGCTCAAAAAATTCCTGGTGGCCCTCCGGGTATAGGATTGAAATGTGGCGGCCGAGCGCCTCTTCGGCCGAAAAGCCGAATAACCTCTCCGCGCCTTTGTTCCAACTCGTGATAAAACCGTCGACGTCGGTGGATATCACCGAATCGTGCACTTGATCGAGAATCTGGGCCTGCAGCCGCAGTGCCTGCTCGACGTGGTCGCGATCGGAAACATCGCGGAAGACGCCCAGAATCCCCGCCGGATTCCCATCAGAACCCGTGATAGCCGCGCCGCCGAACTCCCCTTTCAATCTCGTGCCGTCCTTCTTCACGGCAGTGAGCACGACGCGGTCCCTCCCGCGGCCCGCAAGCACATCCCTGGTTTCCTCAATGGCGCGGGGCCAGTCTTCGGGAGCCAGGAAGTCGAACGCACCCTTGCCGATCAACTCGTCGGGGTGATCGTGCGTCAGGATCGCCGCGCCCTTCTGGTTGATCATTGTGATTCTCATGTTCGGGTCAAATACCACTATGCCGTCGGGCGACAGCTCGAACAGAGTGCGATAGCGCAATTCGCTCTCCGCCAGCGCGCGCTCGGCCTGCTTCCGCTCGGTTATGTCCAGGTGCAAGCCGAGCATTCTATGCGGCCTTCCATCGCCGTCGGTCAACAGCGACGCCCTTGTGAGAATCCACCGGTACGATCCGTCCTTGTGTCGAAGCCGGAACTCTACCTCGTAGTCCGGCCACGGCGCCGCCAGATAGGAGTTAACGGTTGCAACCATGCGTTCTCGGTCGTCGGGATGAAGGAGCTCCTCCCATACCTCAAAGCAGTCCTTGATCTCGTGCTCCTCATAGCCGAGCTGGCTCTTCCACTCCGGCGAAAAATAGACCTGGTTCGTCTTCGGGTTCCAGTCCCACAACCCGGTATTCGACGCCCTCACCGCCAGCCGCAGCCGCTGTTCGCTCTCCCATAGCGCGTCCTCAGTCCGTTTACGCTCGATCGCCTGCGCCAGCACGTTGGCAGCCGATTGCAGGAAGTTAACGTCGTCCTTTGTGAATGAGCGCCGGCGCTTCGTATGCGCGCCGAGGACTCCGAACGGCCCGTGCCGACCGGCGATTATTACGCTCACTCCGCTGACGACCCCGTGGCCGTGCAGCAGCGGCGGGCCGGTGAATCGCATCTCGGTGCCCAGGTCCTCGACTACGATGGGCTCGCTCGAAAACAACGTGTAGCCCGCCTGCGAGTCCAATCCCGCGCCAACCTTCGCAAGCCCAACCACCCCTTCCTTCCAACCCGCTCCTGCTCGCAACAGCAGTTCCTGACCGCCCGGCAGGAGTTCGAGAATCTTGCAGTACTCGACGTTGAGCGCGTCGGCGATCGCTTCAACGGCGTACTCCATCAGCGCTTGCAAATCACCGCCGGTGAGCGCGCGCTGCCCAAGCTCGGCCACTGCAGCCTGCTGGCGCGCGCGCGCGGCGAGGGTTTCTTCCGCGCGCTTCTGCGCGGTTATGTCAAAGACCGTTCCCAGGACTGCCGGCTCGCCTTCAAACTCGAAGAGGCTCGCGGCGGAATCAACCCATCGCTCGTCGCCCGCCTTCGTAATCAGCTTGAACTCGTACCGCGGCGAGACGGCCTCGCCGCGTAGCCGCGCCCGTCCGCGCTCGCCCACCAGTTCCCGGTGATCGGGATGTATCAAGTCCCAGACCGTGATGTCGTGCAGTTCATCACTCGAGTAGCCGGTCAGCTCCTCGGCGGCTCGATTGGTGTAACGCAGGCGGTCACCCGCGTAGATGAAGATTGCCGACGGGGCCGTCTCGGTCAGCACGCGGAACTTGTCCTCGCTCGCCTGAAGCGCCGCTTCCGAACGCTTCAGATTGCTCAGGTCGCACAACAACCAGGTCGTTTCATCATTCGCGTTGCGCACGGGCACTGCCTTCAAAGCTACTTCAACGGGCGGATGACCGCGCACTTCGACATGCGCCTCGAGCTCCTGTGCCGCCGCGCCCTCTCGCAATCCGGTCAACGCCCTGCTCAAGCCCGGCTGATCCTCCCGAGCCAGTAAGGCCGTAAGCTGGACGCCGCCCAGCCGACCGGGCTCGCTAGCGAGCAGGCTCACGGCCGCGCGATTGGCTTCTAGGATGTTCCCGTTCGCATCCGTAATCACGTAGCCGCCGGGAGCAAGATCAAACAGCTCCTGGTACCGCCTGCGCTGTCGCTCGGTCTCCTCGTGAGACTCGGCCAGGTCCTCATTCTGCCGGCGCGACTCTTCTTCGGCGACCCGCATCTCTTCGACGGCGACGCGCAACCTCTCCTCAACCTCGCCTTGCAATCCGTGATCGCGGACTATGAGAACGAAACGGCAATCATCGCCGACCTCCACAACTTTGGCGCTCACCTCGGCGACGAAGACCGCGCCGCTCTGTCGCCGGTGCCCGGATGCGAAGACTACGCCGCCTGCGCGCATTCGACGCTTCAGCCGCAGCTTCGGCTCGCGGCGCGACTCAGGAGAGCAGAGGTCGGAAAAGCTCATTCCGATCATCTCGCTCTCGGAATAGCCGTACAGTTTTTCTGCTTTCTTGTTGCAGGCGAGAATCTCGTGCTTCGAGTCGAGAAGCAGCATCGCCTCGCCTGCCGACTCGAAGACACTACGCCACAGGTTATCCGGTTTCCGCACGTCATCCTCCCCGGGGTGAGTTCGGAACTTCAGGGGGAGGCGTCCACGTCACTCCACAAGTGTTGGTAGGATATATCGTTTGCGCGGGATCGAGCAAGGCTGGACCATCGGCGGGGTGCGCGTCAGATTTCGCTGATACCCGCTTCGCCAGAAATGGGTCGCTGATGTTCCAGCCTACGGCATTCAAGACGCCGCACCGCGCGCCTCTCATACCCACTTCGCGAGAAGTGGGATGCTGATGTTCTAGCCTACGGCATTTGGCATACGCACCTCGACCGGCGATTGGAGTCGTTGCGACAGGTGGGGGCGAATGAGCGGCCGCGCCTGGTCCGCGCGCAGATGGGCAGGCACTTCCCGGTTGGTTGACATCAGGAAAGCGTAACTCGTCGATTGAAGCGCGCTGCCGTGCGTCGCTCGCAGCGTTATGATCCGGTCGAAGATCGCGTTTCCGTAACAGTACCCGTCTTCGAAGCTCACAAGCACGTCAGCGGTTGATTCCACGTGTTCGCGCACCGACCTCCAGATGTTGCTCAAGGCGTCGGGGTAGCGGTGGTCCTTGGTTGCGTCGAACCACGCCGCATCAGAACCGTAGCCGCGCGAATCGATCGAGCCTTCCGACTGAAGAAGCTCGACGATGGGACCGAGCCCGAGCGGGTCGCCAAATACTTGTTCATACCTGAACGCGTTTGCTTGCGAGTCGTGATGAAGGCGCGCGTGGCCTCGCGGGCTGATCAACTCGGTCACGCCATCGTCTTCGTTGCGGAAGGCGGAGAAGTCCACGCCCGCGAGCGACGCGAGCGCCTCGGCGATTTCCTGGCGGCGCTCGGGCGACGCGTAGATGGGCGCGTAGCTCACGAGCCCGAAGCCCGGGATGATCACCGAACGCCGGCTCTTTATTCTCCCGGACGGCTCGAACCCGTGACGCGCGAGATGGGTCTTCAGTGGAACGCGTTTGAACGGGACCAGCGCGTTCCCGTGGTCGGAGTAGACGACGATCTCAAACCGCCCCTCGGCAGTCTCGTACAGTTCGCCAAGCGCCGCATCGAGCCGTTCGAGCGCGGGCAGGAGGGCTTCGCGGCCTCCGACATGAATCAGGCCATCGGTCGACTTGAGAAATCCGTAGAAGACCGGCGCATCCGACCTGGCGAACCGGTCGATGAGCCTCGAAAGGTCCGACGAGAAGATCCTCTCGGGTGCGACGTAGACCAGAAACTCGAACTGCATCGGCTCTTCGTAGTCGAGCAGATGGTTGTAGCCGCGACGTTCGGGGTCCCGCTTGCGAAGCTGAACGTACTTCATCGCGCCGCCGCACATCCGTCCGCGCGCACGGTCGAAGTAGAGGTTCTCGTACCCAAGCGTCTTGCGGGTGCCGAGCAGCGCGCCCATGCCGATGTTGGTCATGGTCGGGAAAGGCGAGATGACGCGGCCCGGAGCGTGAAAGACCTGAAAGCGGCCACTGCGGCGGCTTTCGTCGATGGCTTGCCAGGGCACGCCGTCGAGCGCGAGGATGAGTTTCCGGCGAGGCGTTTGTTTAGGTTCTCGGTCCATTGCTATCGGTGTCGGAGCCTACGCGTTCGGGCCCGCGGCTTTTTCGCCGCCTGGAGGAAACAACTTGAGTAGAATCCACCCGAGGATCCACAGACCAACCGCTGTCAGCGCCGTCGTCGCAAGCCAGTACTGCCAGTACGCGCCGAAAGCGTTTTCCCATCCCTGATAAACACTGTGCGCGACGTTCACGTTCAGCTCCGGCGCGGTCGCCACCCGTGAGACCTGCTGCAGAATCACATACCACGCGAACCCGTGCAGCCAGGTCCATTCCGACGCTCGTACGGCTGACAGCGCCGCCAGCCCCACGATCAAGCCGCCGACGTGAGTGAAGAACGACGTCAGAAGCCATCCTCCGGTGAACGCGACGTAGTACAGCCACAGCGGAAGGCCCGGGACCAGCCAGATCACAGACAAACGGATCAACCACCTCCATCCAAGCATCAGCCCCGCGGCCAGCATCAGGTTCGCGACGTTGCACATCCACAGCAGGTTCCCGAGCCCGCCGTTCTTCCAGTAATAAACCGAGTGCGCGAGAAAGAAGACCAGCGGAAGAAACCCCAGCAGCCGCGGCCTCGGCGAGACCGCAGCCGAGGGAGGCTCCTCCGCTGACCTCCGGATTGACGGCAACGCGCTTCACCCTTTCGCCGGGACGTAAGGCTTCTTGACGTACTGCGCCGCGAGCTTGTGAGAATCGAACACGTTCGCGAGCTTGAGGACGGCCTCGTATTCCGCCATCGCGAGGTCCCGCTTTCCCATCGCATCGAGCGCCTGCCCCGCGTGCAGATGAGCGAGCGCGATCAAGTCGGAATCCGATTTCGGCCAGCGGATGACCTCTTTGTACCGCTCCACTGCCGCCGCGTATTCGCGCGCGGTCTCAAGCGCGCCGCCCCAGTGATAATGGACGTGGTCGGCGGCCGATTGAGCTACTCGACTGTCTTTGAGCAGATCGGCGAACACTCGAGCCCCTTCATCCTGTCGCCCGCTCCGATACAACATCGCGGCTCGCTCAACGCCGAGCAGATAGTTGCGCGGATACTTGGCGGACAGGTAGCTGATCATCTCGAGCGCGAGATCGGGCCGGCCCTCGCGGCTGTAGACGCCTATCAGCAGCACGCGGGCGTCGTCGGGCGTGTACTTGCCTTTTTCGGCGGCCATCTCGAGGTGCTCGATGCCTCTTTTCTTCGAGCCGGAAAAGCCTGCTATCCGAGCGAGCGTCCGCCACAGGAATGGCAGACTGTCGACGATGTACTCATAGAGCCCGATGCTCAAGTAAGCGTCGACGTAGTTGGGGTCGAGCTTGATCACCTGCTTCTGGAGCTTGATCGAATCGTTCGCGTCGCCGATAGCGCGGACGAAGCTGCGTTTCACCGTCGCTTTGAATCCCGCCCTCAACCCGAACGCGGCGGCCTGATAATAGAGCGCCTCGACATCCTTCGGGTCCTTCTGGAGCCGGGACGTGGTTACGGCCAGCGCTTGTTTGATCAGGTCGTTGAACTTGCTCTCGAGTTTCGGGTCGATCTTGTCTTCGCCGGAGCCCTGCACGTAAAAGGACCCGCCCGAGTAGAGAGACGAGGACAAGCGCCGACTGGAGTTCAACCACTCGAGCCAGAGATTGTTGGCGAGATAGACGTAACCCGCCGGATGATCGGGCGCGACCTTGGTCATCCGCTGGTACCGGTCGCGCGCCGTCTGGTAGTCGATGTTGTAGAGCGCGTCGTTCCCTTCGTTGCGGAGCCGGTCGAATTCCTCCGAGGCGGATGCCGGCATTGGAGACTGGCTTCCCGCGTGAGGGTCAGTCAATTCACTGGTGTTTGAGCGCGCTCCAGCGATGCCAGCCGAGATCATGATGACGGTAAGTATGGAAGTGAATGATCGGAACATGACAATCTCTCCTGCGAACCTGTCTCGCTCCTCACGGCACAATCACCGACAGCGCGTCGGGCACTATTTCAAACGTCATCGGAAGCGGGCCGATGATCTCGCCGTCCGCCTCGACCCATGGTTCTTCGCTCGAATTCGCCGTTACCCGCAGGCCCCGCACCAAAGTCGCCGTCGTCCGCGCAGTAGTGCCGCGCGCGCAGGCCGCGAGGTCTCGAAGATAAGCGAAGTTGTTTGAGCGGCGCGGCACGATGTAGACCTCGAAGCACGGGTCCTGCAGTCGTGCGTGCGGGGTCATGCACAAGCCACCGCCGTAGCCCCTTCCGTTGCCGATCAGCGCGAACACTCCCTCGAACTTCTTTCCGTCGACCTCGATCGTGAACGGCTCCGGGGCCCAGGTGAAGACGTGCTTGATGCCTTCGACCCAGAATGCGAGTTGGCCCGTTCTCTTCTTGAGCGACGGGCTGACGCTTCTGGCCACCGAGGCGTCGAGCCCGATCCCGGCGAACATGATGAAGTAGCGGGGCGGTGGAGACGCGGAGACGGGGGGACGCGGCGACCCGGCGACGGGAGAGGAGCGGATGGGAGACGCGGAGACGCGGAGACGCGGGGACGCGGCGACGGGAGAATCGGAGCTTGAGGCGGCGAGCTCGAGCTTTGCCCCGTTCGTCTCCGCGTCTCCGCGTCTCCGCGTCTCCGCGTCTCTCCTCATTACTCCGAGCGCGATGCGGACGGTCTTCCCGGCGGCGATGATGTCCGCGATGCGTGCGATGCTCGAAGGCATCTCCAACTCGCGAGCCAGCACGTTGGCGGTCCCGCCGGGCCACACCGCCAGCGCCGCCCCGCTTCCGACCAGGCCCTGAATAACTTCGTTCATCGTCCCGTCACCGCCGTAGCTGATCACGAGGTCGGAGCCCCGTTCGACTGCTTCGCGCGCGAGGCGGCCGGCGTCGTGAGGGCCATTAGTCGCGCACGCACGCGCGTCGATGTCCCTCTCGGCGAGAAGGCGAATCATCTCCCGCACGTTATCCGCGCGCCTGCCCCGCTTGCCCGACGCCGGGTTGTATATGATTGTTGCTTGCGTGCGGCTCATAAGGCCGTCCGATGTGCTGCAAGTGCGGTGCCGCTTGGAATCCTCAACAAATATAACAAACAGGCCAGTCGCGGCGCAGGTTTTTTCCGACGATTGAATGAAAGCGAAAGGCGGCGGTTCAAGGGCTGCGTCCCGTCGTCGTGCCCGAAACGAATCCCTCAAGGGCGGGCGGGACCCGCACGAGTGCGCGTCAGATTCTTGCGGGTGAATCCCGGAACGGGATGCCGGAGTAGAGCCACGGGTGAGTCCGCGAGCCCGTGGCTTACGCGAATCCACACAACGTGAACCCTCGGAGAGGGTGACGCTCGCTGGCAAGTACCATACGAAGAGACGACGTCCTCACGTCCTGGACCGCGGTTTTCGCTGCCCGGACGTTCGTCGGCTAAGCGTCGACACCCGTAACACCAGCGCGAAAACGTGACGCGCACCCGACCCACACCTGATTCTTGACTGCGACGCGTATCTGGTATTTGATTATTGGCACGATGCCGGGCGGAGGCTACAAACGAACGGGCATGGGAGCGGCGGTCGCACTTCTCTTTGCGGCGGGCGCGCTCGTCCCGCCTGGCGCCTCGATGCAAACCGAACGCACGCTTGTCGGCGAATGGAGGACGACGTGGGCCCCGATCAACAATGAGCTGTTCTCGAGAAAGGGCAACACGATCGGCTTCCCCGACCGCGATATGTTCTTCGAACAGCAAGGTGAGCTGCGAACCGGCTTCGTCAATCGCGAGGACGCCGGCCCCGATGTCAAGCCGCTCGGCGTTTGGCGGATCAACGGAAACAGGCTCAGCGCCACGTTTCAGTTATGGTGCCCGGACACGACGCAACCCTGCGGCTCGATCGTGATGCGCGGCGAGTTTCTGAACGGCGACCGGGTGAGGGGGACCGCGACGGTCTTCTTCGACGAGCCCGACGACAAACGGCCGACCGGCTACGACACGCTGGCGATGACCTTCAGGGGCGAGCGGCTTTCGAGCGCGATTGCGATCCCCGAGAGCCCTGCGCAGCCTGCGGCTAAAGAGTTTGAAGGCCGGTGGACTCTGCGTGTGACCATGCCTGAGTCCGCCGCGAGCGCGACCACGAAGACGTTCACGATCGACGTCGACGCGGGGTCGCGCGGGGGTAAGCCGCATGGCCGAACGACTATCACCGACGAGCAAAGTCGCACGGTCGGCGGCGTGTGGCGGCAAGCCGGCAAGTTCGTCTCGCTGGCCTATGAGCTTCCCTGTGCCGGCGAAGGCAACAACACGTGCGCGTCCTTGATCCTGCTCGGACGGATGAAGAACAAGAAGCGATTCAAGAGCGGCAACGTCGTCGTGATGTGGGACACGCCTAACGATCGCGACCCCGCGTTGTTCGATACCTCGAAGGGCTCGTTCTCAGGCGAGCGCCTGCAGTGACCCTGCGTTCGAGGGCCTCGCGGAAGGCCGGAGACTTTTCGAGAGCTTACCCTTAGGGCTCGCGGCCGGGATTGCTGAATGAGTAGAGTCGTGATCAGGAGACGCAGTACCGTCGCCGGGATGATTCAGGAGAGGGTTATGCCCTTTTGCGTATAAATCATGTTTAACGAGGCGCTTCAGCGTAGTAACGAATTCATTCGTTCGGTTTGTTGAGGAATAGCGTCTCGCCAACGTTGGAAACGAATGAATTCGTTACTACGAGGAATTATTCCGACAGGCTCCTAGACTTATTATTCTCCAGCAGCAACCGAGTGGAGGGGGAGGTCTACCGCTCATTATTCTCATTGGGATTTGTGTGGGAATAGCAGCTTAATAAAGCGTTTCAGCAAAAGCACGAAGGTCACACCCACAGAAGTCGGCATCGGTGAGTCGAGGTCGCCAGTTGTCAACCGGTACCGCGACGCGTATCGGGTTGGAGCGACGCTGGTGGGACTCGGCAATGCCATCAAGATTGTGGGCGCAATTCTTGCCGGCATCATTGTCCTCAGTTCGTTTTGGAGCGCTGGGAACGGTCCGTTTGGTATTGGCGCAGTACTGGCGGGGGGATTCTTCCTCGCCGCGATAGTTGGCGGTCTATTCTGGGTCTGCGGTGTCATCGTTGCCGCGCAAGGCCAGATTCTTCAGGCCACACTCGACAACGCTGTGGCCTCGTCACACTTCTTGACGGATCCTGAGCGCGCTGACGCGATGGGCGTGCCGCGCAGCGTCGGGGATCGCTCAGGTGCTTAGTGGTGGTGATCGTTATGGCTGCAGAGATTCGGGTCTGTTTCAAGAACACACTCAAAAACACTTGGCTCACCGTCGCCGCCGACAAATGCGAAGGGTTTGGGTTATGCAAGGTGACGATCGGCGTTGCCAGAATGAAGGCTCCCGATCCCAAGGCGGTGCCAGCCAAGGCCGAGGTGCGCGGCGACAAGATGGCCGTCACCTTCGATGGCGCCGTGCCCCCTGGAGGCGACGTACTGCCGGTGAGCGAGGACATGATCCTCGACGCCGCGGTTGCAAGGGGACTCGGTTTCAAGACGGTGACCATCCTCAAAGGTGATTACCGGATTGAACGGGCGGGCAGCAGGTTCGGTTCGGTCGTGCTGAATGTTAAGACTACCAAATAGCTTCTGATCCGAATCGCAGCGTCACAATCTCGCCGGCCGGCGGGCGGACAGTTCAACGGCCGGCGAACTTTTTTCCAGCGGCGGTCGGGCGTCATTTTCAGACCTCGAGTTGATCGACGAGGCATCAGGGAATCGCCGGATCAGTCTCTTCCCGCCGCCAAGACTCGAAGTCACAAAGAGCACACGAAGTGCGCCGTCGTGTTGCTATTTATAGGTGCACTTGAGTCTTGGATTCTCGCTGGCCGAGTTCCCCCACCGCGAAGACGCCGCTGTAATCTCAATCTGTTGCAAACCAAAACAGCCGTTGCTAGTATCGTCGCTAGCTGTCATCCGCAGCTAATGCTCCCGTGCCAGGCTTGGAGGTCAGATCATGAAAGCGGTCGCGCGTGCCCTAGTGGTGGTTGGAGTCGCAATCTCGATTATCTGGGCCGCCGTGGCCGCCGATCTCGGCTCGCGTGAGGCGCGAAAAACGATCGCCGCCGCGCTCGGTTTCGACGACATCGAGAACGTCCGCATCAAGAAGATCAGTCCCGGCATCGGCGGGCAGGCAACAGTTGAAGCGACGGTTGAAACGGCATTCCGGCTTGCGAAAGACAAGCAAGGTAATTGGAAAGCAGTCGAGGTGCGAACGGGAGACCAGCGCTGGGAATCGCTTGAATTGATCGAGACGGCCGTGCGGAAAGAGAAGACGCTGCGCACGCGGTCGGACCTCGGCGCGCTGGCCACTGCGCTCGAAGCCTATCGCCGCGACCACGGCGCTTACGTGGAAGCCCGCACGTGTTCAGCTCTCATCGACCGGCTCGCGCCGCGCTACCTCAAGTCGATAATGAGGCTCGACGCGTGGTCGCATGAGTACGAGTACAACGGCACGCCGTCGAGCTACAGGCTTGCGAGTCACGGACCCGATGGCCGGGCCGACTCGGGTGACGAGATTGCGTTCGTGAATGGGCAACTCGTGGAGGGCGGCGTTCGATGAGCTTCGATCGGGAGGGTCAAAGCCAGCAAAGTTCTGCCGGTGTCATCATCGCCGCGCCTTATCGAATGGCGCGCATGGTAGTGATCGCTCTCGGGTTGAGCATCGTCATCTACACCGTGATCGGCGTCGTCATCGCGCGCGTGTCCGGCGGGCCGCCGCGACTCCCGCAACTGCGGATTCAGCTCCTGGTGGTCGCGCTCTTCCTGGCGCTGGGCTCGGTGGTCATAAGACGCGGCCAGTTTCGATTAGCGCGGCTGCAAGACGTCACGACGCTTCGGGGCACGGAGGGGCTGCTGAGACATCTGGTTACGACCACGATCATCTCGGCTACAATCGCGGAGGTAATAGGAGTGCTGGGCATCGTAGTGGTGTTCTTCGGCGGCAACGAATTCGACGTGGTCGCGTTCGGAGTCGTGGGACTGATTATCATGCTATCCATCTATCCGCGCCGGCGCGCTTGGGAGAGGACGGTCGAGTATCTGGCTTCGACTACGGGCGCCGGCGCGGCCCCGCAATAACAACAAGCACTGCGGCGATTCGATTCGTGCGCGGATCGCCGGGTTATTCGAGAAAGGAAGTAGCACTTTGAAACCACAGATTCTGATCAAGGCGTCGATCATCGCCCTGGCGTTTGGAGTTGTACCGCTGTCAGCCGCACCGATCCGGGCGGCGGGCTTGCCTGTTACCGGCGAGAATCGGCAGAGCGAGGATAATCGCGCGAAGGCGCTGAAGAAGTACCTCGAAGCTCAGCGGCTCGAGAAGGACGGGAACTTTCCCGCCGCGGTGTCGGCATACAAGGAAGCGGTCGCGCTCGACCCGACGTCCGCGGAACTGCGGATAGCGTTCGGCGCGCTATACCTGAAGAGCCGTAACGTCATCGACGCCGAAGCCCAGGCGCGCGAGGCGATGAAGCTGGCGCCCGATAACCTCGACGGCCGCAAGCTGCTCAGCCGGATATATCTCTATCAGACTTTCGTCGGCACCGCGATCGACAAGGACAAGGCACGTGCGGCCATCAAAGAACTCGAAGCCGTCGCGGCATCCGACCCCGCCGCCAAGATCGAGATCGGCGACCAGGACTCTCCGGTGCTTGCCGCGATCGGCGAGCTGTACATCGCGCTTGATGAGGAAGATAAGGGGCTCGATGCGCTCAAGCGCGTGTCCCAGAGTGATTCCAGTTCGGACCGAGCTCACTTCAGGCTGGCTCAACTCCTGTTTCAGAAGAACAAGATTCGTGAAGCCGCGGCCGCCGCGCGTAAAGCCTACGACATCGACCAGAAATCGGCTCCGTACGCACAGCTTCTCGCCAAGTGCCTGCTCCGAATGGGGCGGTCGCAGGAGGCGCTCGAGATTTACAAGAAGGCCCTGGGGGTTAAGCCGGGAGAAGGCAAGGAGGACCAGACCGGGCCTGACTCAATCATCGCCTCGCCGCTGCTATTCGACTATGCGGAAGCGCTGGTGTCGGCCGGCAGATACGATGAAGCGCTCAAGAAGCTCGAGCCGGTACTGAAGCTCGCGCGTAAGGACTCGCCGCTCTACCTGAACGCCATCCGAATCCAGACCGACGCACTCCGTCGAGCGGGCAAGCGCGACGAGGCCGTTCGCACGATCGAAGAAGCGCTCAAGGGTCAGGACACGTCCGAGAGCCTGCCGCTGCTGTACTCGCTCGCCGAAACCTACGAAGAGATGCACGAGTTCAACAAGGCCGTCGCGAGTTACGAGGAAGCTCTCCAGAATCTGCTTAACCCGGACGGCACGATCAGCGGGCGCGAGCAGGAAAAACAGAGCGTCGGGTTGTTGCTGCGCCGCATCGTGCTCGCATACAAGTTGGACGGCAAGCGCGACAAGATGATGGAGACCTTCGAGCGGGCGCGCAAAATACTCGGCGCCGGCGATCCGACTCCTGACCAGTTGCTGATCGACTCCCTGCTGGCAGAAGGCAAGAACAAGGAAGCGTTCGAAGCGGCGACTCAGGCTTCGGCTCGGCATCCAAACGACCGGCCGCTCGGCCTCTATCGCGCGCAGGCGCAGGCGCGGCTGGGTGAAATGGCCGCAGCCGAGGCAACGGTGCGAGCGCTGCTCAAGGACGGCCCTGAAGACGTCGATGTCTACGTGTTCCTGGCAAGCATCCAGCTTGAGGCCAATCAGCTCAGGCAGGCTGAAGAGAGCGTGCGCAAAGCCATCAGCTACGATACCAATGACATCGGTCCGCTTGTGACCCTGTCGATCATCCAGGAGCGCCAGAAGAAGTACAAAGACTCGGAGGCGACGCTGCGTAAGGCGCTCGAAATCGACCCCGACAATGCGACGCTGCTCAACAACCTTGGGTACTTTCTGGCCGACCGTGGAGAGAGAATGCAGGAAGCCGAGGACCTGATTAACCGCGCCGTCAACATCGAGCCGACCAACGGCTCCTTCCTTGATTCACTTGGATGGGTCTTCTTCAAGCAGGGCAAATTCGGCGAGGCGCAGAAGTACCTTGAGAAGGCGGTCGTTTATCAACCACGGTCCGCTACCATCCACGATCACCTGGGCGACCTTTACAAGAAACAGGGACAGATCGAAAGGGCCCGCGGAAAGTGGGAGGACGCGTTGAGGCTGGCGACGGAGCCCGACGAGATAAAGAAGATCAAGGAGAAGCTCGGGAAGAAATGAGTCTTTGACGGTCCCGCGCCCCAGACCCTTGGAGATGGCAGTGAGACGATTCCTTGGCCCTTCGCTCTGCACGCTGGCGCTTGTGCTGGCGCCGCCGGTATCACAATCCGCAGCGGTCGATGCCGGCGGGGCTGCGTCTGTCATTTCTCTGAAGGCTCGCGACGATGCCGGTCGACGGGCGGAAGGGCGCGGCTCGTCCAGCGAGCCCTCCCTCGCCGAGATCGAAGCTCTCGAGCAGGAGTGCCTGGAACAGGTCGCCATCCAGCGCAAGGCTCGGGGCCTTCCCAAACTCGCGTACTCAGAGGAACTGCTGAACGTGGCACGAGCTTACAGTCGAAGGATGGCCGAGGAGAAGTTCTTCTCGCACGTCGATCCCGAAGGCCGCACCGTCCAGCAGCGGGTCCGCGAGGCCGGGATCAGATGGACCGCACTTGGCGAGAACCTGGCGCTGTCCACGGGATACGTCAACCCGGTGGCGGCCGCTTTGAACGGCTGGATGGGCAGTCCGGGCCATCGCCGCAACATACTCGCTCCCGATTATCAGCGGACCGCCGTCGGCGCGTGGATAGACTTGAAGGGCGCGGTCTACTTCACCGAGATATTCATCAAAGAGTGACGCGCTCGGCGGGATTCTAACAGCCCCGACCAGGACCAGGACTCTGCACGCCGGGAACCTTTCCCCAATGCTCGAATCCACCCACGTAAGGTCGTACGCGAAGATCAACTGGACGCTCGAGGTTTTGTTCCGGCGCGAGGATGGCTTTCACGAGATCAGGACCGTCTATCAAACCGTTTCGCTATACGACCGCGTTCGGATCACGTTGACTCCGGGCTCGATCGAGGTGGCATGCGACAACCGCGACGTTCCATGTGACGAAACCAACCTGGCTTACAGGGCCGCGGCCGTCTTGCGGGATGCCGCGGGCGTCACCGCGGGCGCGCGGATCGAGATCGAGAAGCGGATACCCGTCGGGGCCGGGCTCGGTGGAGGTTCGTCGAATGCAGCGTCGGCCTTGAGGGGTCTGCTGCGGCTGTGGTCCATTGATGTTTCGCGAGACGATCTGCAGCGCGTCGCCGCCGGCCTGGGATCGGATGTGCCTTTTTTTCTTGTCGGAGGCACCGCGGTTGGAACCGGCCGCGGCGAAGTGGTGTGCCCGGTCGGTCAAATCAAGGTGGAGAATATCCTGCTGGCGAATCCTGGTGTTCAGGTATCAACGGCGGGCGTGTACGCGAGCCTATCGCGGTTGACAGGGCGGGCACCGGAAAGTAACATACCGTTTAATTTATTTGCCGCTGAAGGCATCAGTGAGCTTCCACTTGCGGCTCGGAACGACCTGGAACAGGCCGCTTCAGCCGCGCACCCTGAAATAGCGGAAGTGAAGCGACGGCTCATCAGCCTCGGCGCAACCCGCGCGCTGATGTCGGGCAGCGGCGCGACTGTCTTCGGGGTCTTTGACAAATCGGAAACGTGCATGCGGGCCCGGTCGGAGTTGATTGCCTCCGGTTATTGGGCAGAGCGGGTCCGCACAGTCGATCGGGAAGAGTTTCAAAGAACAGTGTTCGATCTGCCGCCGGGCTGATCTCGTACTCCGTCACTGGAAACCGATGACGTTCTGAGTTCAACCTTTAGGTTGCCGGCGGGTCGCCGGCAGGTTGCCGGCAGGGTTGCCGTCGGAACCGGCAAGCTGAAGCTTGAACTCAAAACATACTGGTTCAGCGGCGTTGAAATTAGATATCAGCGGGCTGGGTGCTCTCTGATAGAATGACGGGGCATTGTCACGCGAACTGGGGAGTAGCCAAGTGGCAAGGCAGCGGTCTTTGGAACCGCCATTCGGAGGTTCGAATCCTCCCTCCCCAGCCAGATTAAGGACGGAGTGGTGAGGACTGAGGACTGAGCTGCGAAGAACGTGCTCAGTCCTCAGTCCTCAGCCCTCAGTCCTCAGCACTTTTCGTGGAGGGGCCGTGAGTAAGGTCGATTCGGCAAAGAGCAGGCAGGTGGACGTCAGAGTCTTTTCTGGAAACGCTAACCGGGCGCTGGCTGAAGAGATCTGTAAGCACCTCGGATCCGAAATCGGGCAGGCGAACGTCACCAGGTTCTCCGACGGTGAGTTCAACTTTCAGATTCTCGAGAACGTGCGCGGGAAGGACTGCTTCGTTGTACAGCCCACGTGCCCGCCCGTCGATTCGAACCTGATGGAGCTGCTCATAATGCTCGATGCGTTCCGGCGTTCGTCGGCGAAACGCATAACGGCGGTGATTCCCTACTACGGATATGCGCGGAAGGACCGAAAAGACAGACCGAGGGTGCCTATTTCGGCCAAGCTAGTCGCTAATCTGATAACTGAGGCGGGCGCCGATCGCGTGCTGTTGTTCGACCTGCACGCGGGACAGATTCAAGGGTTCTTTGATATTCCGGCTGACCACCTTTTCGCAGCTCCGGTGCTGGTGCGCTATTTTCTGGACCTGCAGCTTCCGGACCTCACCGTTGTTGCGCCGGATGCGGGAGGCGTTGAACGAGCGCGCGCTTACGCGAAGCGGCTCAGCGCCGAGTTGGCAATCATCGACAAGCGCCGCGACTACGACAGGCTGGGCGAGGTCGAAGTGCTTCACGTAGTCGGCGACGTCGAGGGTCGCACGGCGCTGGTTATCGACGATATGATCGACACCGCAGGGACGCTGGTTCAGGCGGCGGTGGCGCTCAAGCGCAATGGGGCGTCGTCGGTGCTGGCATCCGCGACGCACGCGGTGTTCTCCGGGCCGGCCGTCGATAGGATCGAGGCGTCTCCGATTGAAGAGGTGGTCGTGACGAATTCGATACCGGCCGATAACCACCGCTCGTCGAAGGTGAAATGCCTGAGCGTGGCGGGGCTGCTTGCCGAAGCGATCGTGTCGATACACGACGAGACGTCGGTCAGCAGGTTGTTTATCTAGTTCTAAGTGCTGAGTCCTGAGTCATAAGGCAGTTCGGGACTCAGCACTCAGGACTGAGACTCAGGACTTTTTTCGCTTGGAGTTATGACAGAATGATTAAGGATCTGACAGTTGACGCCGTCGCGCGCGAGGGCGTGGGTAAAGGGCCGACGAGGCGGCTGCGCGCGCAGGGGATGATTCCTGTCGCAGTGTACGGCGAGGGTCTGGCTCCTGCTGCGGTCGCCGTGGACGCAAAAGCCATCGCGAACATCCTGCGTTCGGACAGCGGGCACAACACGATTTTCAGGCTTTCCCTTCCCGGGGAAAAGGCGGGCGACGAACCGGCCACGGTGATAATAAAGGACTGGCAGGTGGACCCGGTGAAGGGGCGGCTGCTGCACGCCGACGTGATGCGGCTGTCCCTGACCGAGATCACGCGGGTCAGCGTTCGCATTGAGACCAAGGGCGAACCGGTCGGCGTCAAATCGGCGGGCGGCATCCTCGAGCTCGAGTTGCGCGAGGTAGAGGTCGAGTGTCTGCCCGGCGACATTCCCGAATCGCTCATGGTGGACGTTCGCCATCTTCATATCGGCGACCACGTGACTGTGGCCGACCTCGTCTATGATCGCGAGAAGGTCCGCCTCTTGAGCGATGAGCACAAGATAGTTGCAGGCGTGCTTGCGCCGCGGCTTGTCGAAGAGCCGACGCCGGCTGCTGCTGCACCGGAGGCCGCACCTGAAGGCGCAGCGGAGCCTGAAGTGATCAAGAAGGGCAAGGCTGAAGAAGAGTAGTGGTCAGTGGCCAAATGTGTGCAAACCGCCGGCGGGCGACACGTACGGACAACGGACCACTGACAACTTACCATGCGAGTAATCGTCGGGCTTGGAAACCCGGGCCGAGAGTACGAGGAGACGCGTCATAACCTCGGCTTCATGCTGATTGACAAGTTGTTGAAACGGGCAGGCGGGCGGCGCTACCGCGATGAGGTCAACGCAAAGGTCGCAGAGGTAGCGATGGCAGGTGAGCGGGTCTTGCTCGCGAAGCCGCAGACGTTTATGAACTCGAGCGGGGGCGCGGTGGTCTTCCTGCTTGCCCGGTACGGCGATGGCGACGCCGGCAATCTCATCGTCGCGAGCGATGACGTGGCCCTGCCGCTGGGAATGATCCGCGTTCGAGCTCGTGGCAGCGCCGGCGGACAGAAGGGTCTGGCGTCAATTATCGAAGCCGTGGGCGCCAACGATTTTGTTCGCATTCGGCTTGGAGCCAAACCCGATCATCCGGTCGGCGACCTTGTGCAGTTCGTGCTCTCGCCGATTCCCAAACGCGATCGTGAGGCGGTCGAGCAGATGCTCGAACGCGGCGCCGACGCGGTCGCGGTGGTGCTTGAAGCTGGAGTCGAACGCGCGATGGCGCTGTTCAATCAGCGCATCAAAGCAGCAGCAGTTGATGGGGAGCAGTAGTTCTCCTCGATCTTTGTCACCGTAATGAAGTGAATCTCCTTGCTCCGGTCTGGAGGCCGGGGCTAACCCGGGCGAGATGCGCCGCTTGAGGTTGCGCGCTCGCCGCGAATCCGAAAGGAGGATGTTTCTTTGAGAGTCTATGAAGTACTGTTCATCGTCGCTCCGAATGTAGAAGAGAGCGACATTGAAACTCTGATCACTCAATTGAGTGATGTTGCAACCAACCAGGGCGCGACGGTCGCCAAGACGGACCGAATGGGCCGGCGACGGCTCGCCTATCCAATCCAGAGATTCAACGACGGCCACTACGTAGTCCTGACGATCGAAGGCTCGGGTGCGGAGATCGCGGAAATCGAACGCCGCATGCGCGTAAGCGACGCGATCATCCGCTACCTGACCGTCCGCATAGATGAGGACCTTAAGCGGGCTGAGAAGCTGCGCGCGCGGCGGGCACAAAAGGCGGCCGCGCGAGGCAGTGCAGGCCGCCGCCGCGGCAAACCTGCCCCCGCAGCAGCCGAAGAAGAAGAACTACCCGAAGAGGAGGTGGAGGAAGCATGAGCAACGAGCCGAGACACGAAGGCCGGCGCGATGACAGGGGACCGAGACAGGGCGGAGGACGGCGATTCGTTCGCGCGCGAAAGTCCTGCAGGTTCTGCGGCGAAAAGACCGACTATATCGACTACAAGGACTCGCGGCTGCTGGGGTCGTTCATTCCGGAACGCGGCAAGATTCTGCCGCGGCGGATTTCGGGCACCTGCGCGCCGCACCAACGCATGCTGGCGACTGCAATCAAGCGCGCGCGAAACGCGGCGCTGCTGCCGTTTGCGGCCGACTAACGATTTGGATTTTAGATTCTAGTTTTGGATTGTAGAAGGACGCCAATGGGCGACCCGCCAATCCAAAATCCAAAATCTAAAATCCCTAATCCCAAGAGGATTTCATCATGGCACATATGGACGTTTTATTGAGCGAGGATGTTGAGAACCTCGGCCATCGCGGACAGGTGGTGCGAGTGCGCGCGGGCTATGGCCGGAACTATTTGCTGCCCCAGGGGCTGGCAACGGAGGCGACGGCCGGCAATAAGCGGATGATCGAAGAGCGGCAGCGCATACTGGCGAAGCGGGAGCAGCGCGAGCGCGGCGCGGCGTCGGATGCGGCGGCGAAGCTCGATGGGCTCGAGCTGAGGTTCGAGCGGCGAGCCGGCGAGCACGGCACGCTCTTCGGCTCGGTTACCGCGCACGACATCGGCGAGGCGCTCAAAGCGCAAGGCTGCACCGTGGAGCGGCGCCGCATAGGGTTGCGCGAGCCGATCAAGGAACTCGGCGATTACGAGGTCACCATCAAGCTGCATCGCGAGGTCACACCGAAGATCAAGGTTGTGGTACACCGCGAAGGCGCGCCCGAACCCGAGACGCTGGAGTCGGCGGCGGGCCCGGAGGCACCTCCCACGGACCGGACCGGCGCTGAGGACGATCCTGAGATGAGAGCGTCAAAGGGGATCGAAATGCTCGTGCAGTGCATGGATGCTCTTACATATGAGGACGTGAAAAAACTGCTGGAGCAGTCCATCAGGGAGCTGACGGCGGTCGGCGAGCGAGGATCCGGCGCGCTTGCGCAGTTCATTCAGGACCTGCTTCACAGCCGCAGCCCCGAGATTGGGAATGCTCTTGTTGCTGCGCGGCAGGTCGCGTGGACCCCAGACCTGTTAGATGCCGTCAAGGCAGTGGTATCCGCCCCTCCACTGAGGAAGGGCGGGAGAGGTCGCTTCGCTCCCGATATCGAAGGCGGAGGACAAGTCGCGTGGACAGATGCTACGCGCGAACGGCTCTCGTCTCTTGCGGCAGAGACGCTGCGGGCGCTTGAAGAAGACGCCGGAGAGTCTTAAAGTCGGCGAGTCCGGCGACAAACTAGACTGCCACTTCAGCGTTTGCAATCATCGCGCCCCAGGTCAGAGTTGAAGTTGTCAGCTTGCCTGGAAGATGGCAAGCTGAGGATCGAACTCGGAGTTGATTGGATCAATCTCCACCCCGGGAATAAACGGAATGACGCGAGCGGCCCCTGGCGATCCTTTTTTCGAGAAGGGACTCGCATGAGCAGTGAGCACTCCACCCGACCTCTCTCCAGCCCTCAACAAATCTTCAACGGTTGTGCGATTGAACGGCTGTCGCGCGGCTCGGTGTTCGCCCACTCGATGTCGTGTCTGTTCCAGAAACTCCTCGCTGCCGAGCACCCGCCCTTCTGCCGCCCGATAGTACTCATCTTGACTCTTCTGTCCCAGGCTCGCCTCGACGAATCGTATGTAGACTTCAACTGCCCGCTTCTTATTAGCTCCGAAATGCCGCAGCACCGGCTCGCTGTCGACAAGGCCCGATTTGTCCAGCCCAACATAAGCCCGATGCCCGCTGTATTCATACTCCTCGGGATCGTTCACGATCCTTGCTCTCACTGGATTCAAGTGGATGTAACCCACAAGCTCGGCGAGGTAGCGATCCGACTGGCAGAGAATCGACTTGTAGCGGCCTTGAAAAACGTGGCCGATCTTCTTGTACTTGCGATTGTGATACTGGCTGTAGCTGGTCAGCACTCGCTGCATTATGCGGCTGACTGGATCGTCTTGCATCTCGATCAGCAGATGGACGTGATTGGGCATCAGGCAGTAGGCGTAGAGGTGGAAGGGGAGCTTCGATTTCTGCTGCTCGAGAATGTCAGCGAACCTGAGATAGTCATCGTCGGAGCGGAAAACCTTACGGCGATTATTCCCGCGAGTGATGACGTGATAGAGCCCACCGCCTATTTCGATTCTTGGTCTCCTGGGCATGGGCCGTGATGTTATCCAGGCGCAACGCGCATGTCAAGGAAGTCAGGCCTGACCCCTCCTTTCTCTACCCACTCACGCGCCCTATGTTATCGTAACTCACGCTGGTCAGATAAGACCCTACAGACGTCACGCGGCCCTTGCTGTCGTGGCCCAGGTTCAACACGAGTCCTGATGGGTAGGTCATCTGCGTCGCTTGGCTTCCCTGATTGTACTGATAGCTCGTCGTGTAGGTCCTAACCACTCCAGCGCTCACCCACATCTTCTGCGTCACCGACGACACCCGATTCGAACCGTCATACCCATAGTTCTCCTCCGAGCCTCCCGCGTTCGCCCCGCCGCCGATCTGAACCGATAGCAGCGAGCCGGTCGTCGGACTCGTGTCGACATTCTCGTATACGTAGCTCACTCCCGGGCCGGACAGATCAAATGTCAACAAACTCAAGCCTAGCCCCCGACCTCCCTGTCAAGAACAACAATTCCCTCGCCGGTCGAAATCCAGATCCGCCCCGCACTATCTTCGAGAATCCCGGTGACATCTAGGTCCGGCAGGTCACTGTTCTCGGGGGTAAAGAGTTTCCACTCGCCCGTCCGCTGGACGAAGACGGCAAGTCCATCTTGTGTGGCAAAGAAAATCTGCCCAGTCATGTCTTCATATATACCATTTATAGAAAAGGAGGGGTCGTCAAGGTCAAAAGGAACCACGGGAACCTGATGAACGAGATTGATGTCTGTCCAAGTCGCGCGCGCAACGTCGAACACCGCAACGTGTCCGAAGTCGTCAGCCACCCAGAGTCTTCCGTGGCGGTCCTCATAAACCACCTCAATCTCTCTCAGGTTTTCAGAGCGTCCATAGAATTGCCATTCGCTCGGAGGTGCGAACCTAAAAAGTCCCCGTTCGGTACCCAACCAGAGGTGACCGTCCTCGCCTTCAACCCCTGCCGAGAAGCCAACGATGTCGTTCACGGGCTTCGCGCGTGTCATCCCGTTGGGGCTTGCTCTTTTGGCGAGGTCGAGCACCCCTCTGAGTCGTTGGATACTTTCCGGGTCCGCAGTAGCCGGGGGTTCACCGGCTGTGGCGCGGTACAGACGCTTATATCCGTAAGGGGATGCTAGCGACGACGACCATTCCACGCCGTCATATTCCGCTAGCCCTTCAGGCAAAACGACCCACAGCGCTCCGGAGCGCGTAGAGAACATATCGCGGGGGATTCCACCGGGCCTGAGTGATATTACGTCATCAAGTTGTCGGCAGCTATCGTCGCGACAATATCCTAAGGATCCATCGAACGAGGACAGGAACCAACTTCCGCCGCCTCGAATGAAGCAAATCTTCTCAACGCCGCGCAGTAAGAGGCTGCCTTCCTTTTCCCGGACCACCATCCACTCGTCGGCCACGCTGTCGTATCCGTACAATTTGGCCCCGGAGCTGATCCAGTACATGCCGCCTCCGCGTCCACAAACAATCGGCCACTCCAATCGTTCAGGTTTCCGCCCGTCGTCGGGAGGAACCTCAACCAGACGCTTGAGCACAAAATGCCCGGCAATTCTGCTGGAAGGCGCATGAACACCTCTAGTGCTCGGGGAGCACGCTGAAGGTGCTAGGCAGAGTGTCGTTAGGAAAGCAACCGCGGTTCTCATTACAACCCACATACGTTGCTGCGCGGCGAAAGGCTTTTGCCAGCTCTGGGTCCCGTCTTGTACGAAACGCCTTAGACACGGACGCCGATTTGGCCCCGCAACGCCTTAAAAAAACTACCATAAAAAGCCAACGGGCCATTCATGAGGTCCAACGTACCCTTGACCTTACTGACTTGTGCGCCGGTCAGCTTTCCCTTGCAGTTACGATCGATGGCAAAGAGCGCGTTTGCCAGGCTGCCCAAGTGTTGCAGGCCCTCCGCCGCCATGTTCTGGAACTCCGCCATGGAGACGCCATTCTGAATCCCGTGCCTACGAATGTTCCTACCCATTCTTCGGAACACGGCCTTAGTTTTCTGGTAGTCCACCGGACCGCTAGGCGCGGTCACGAACGCCTGTATCAGCAGCATTAGCTCCAGAAAGTCGTCGGGGAACATGTCAGCTAGCCCGTCCGCGATGTTTCGCATGCTCTCTACGGCGAGGTCTCCCTCGCTAAGCATGTTATCCACCGCAGTTGTGCAGTCCTTCTGTGTCCATCCTTTAATGCTAGGAGTTGGCATGGCTGGAGCGCTCGTTGGGAATAGGTCTCTGACGTCAATGAATCCATTGGGGCCGATCGGCGAACTCCTAAAGAAGGGATCCTCAAAAGGGTTATCTGGCCCGCCGGGGACTGTCACGCTTTCGGGAGGCCGCGTCGGAATTGGCACGCACTCGCACGTCCCGGCGTCTCGAACCTGCCCTTCCCCACAAGGGGGGAGATCCTTCGGGCACTCATCCAAGCCGAGAGGATCCGTACGGCCGATAGGATCGTTTGTCGTGTATGCGTAACGGTTGAGCCGCTGCGGCCGAGTCACGTTACCTAGTACTCGATCAATCGAAACAAAGCGGCCAACTCCGGCCGAGTATCCTCTGTTGATGGCGTTATCCACCCCGCTCTCGCTATCCCGTTCATAGCTTGTGAAATGGTGTTTTTCCTGCGTGCCGCTTTCGGCGAAGTCCTCCCCAAACGGACAGTGCGCCTGGCGGCCAATAACCGTTCCACTTCCGTCCATCGTCAGTCGCACGCTCAATCGGTCGTTCAAGAAATACTGACTCGAGCCGCTCGCTATCTTAGATATCATTCGGCTGCCGGAATAGACGTAGTCTACCAACACCGTGCCCGTGCTGCCGTTGTGCTCGGCTACCACCTGATAGCCCTCCCAGACATAGTGCGTCACGGTCGAACCTACCGTCTTCTTGTACCGACGATTCTGATGATCGTATGCGTAGCTCGCCGTCGCACCACCATCCACGCTCACCAATCGGTTCTCTGAGTCGTAGCTGTAGGTATGGACGCCATCGTTGGTCACGTTCCCCGCCGCGTCGTAGACGTAATTCACCGTCCAAGTGCCGTTGGTCGTCACGCTCGCGATCTGATTCGTCGGCGCGCCTCCCGATTGCGGCAATGCGACGCTTTGAATCTGGTTGCCTCCGCTTACCGCGTCCCACATCCCGGTTCGATTACCCCACCGGTCGTAGTCAAACCGCCGCTGCGCGCTCACCCCATTCGTCGTCTGAGACGAGGTGACTAACCGGCCGAGATTGTCATATGTGTACGCAGCACTTTCTGTCGTGCCGCCTATGCTGCCGATCACACTCATCAACTGGCCCGCGTTGCCAGCCGTCGAGCCTGCTCCCATCTGGCCCGCCGACGCTTGGTAGCTGTAGGTCAAATTCATCAGCGTCGTTGCGCCCTTCGTCGCCGCCTGCGAACTCAACTGCATCCGGTTCGCGTCATACCAATAGCTCTCAACCACCCCGTTGCCAAGGTTCATACCGCTCACGCGGCCTATGTTATCGTAACTCACGCTGGTCAGATAAGACCCTACAGACGTCACGCGGCCCTTGTTGTCGTGGCTGAGGTTCAATACCAGTCCCGACGGATAGGTCATCTGCGTCGCTTGGCTTCCCTGATTGTACTGATAGCTCGTCGTGTAGGTCCTAATCACTCCAGCGCTCACCCAGATCTTTTGCGTCACCGAAGATGCCCGATTCAGCGCGTCGTAGCCGTAGTTTTCTTCCGAGCCTCCCGCGCTTGCTCCGCCCCCAATCTGGACTGACAGCAGCAAGCCGGTTGTCGGACTCGTGTCAACATTGTCGTAGATGTAACTCACCCCCGGCGTAGAAGCAACTCCTGAAGCCCCGCTCGTGTTGTAGCTGATCGAAGTCAGGCGGTTCAAAGTGTCGTAGCCATACGTCGTGATCACGCCGCGAGCGTCGGTCTTGGTATCGACCGTGTTGAAGCTCGTGTATGTGTACTTCGATGACCACATCGTTCCTGTCCCGTCGTTGATCGTTGCTGACTGCTCGGGAATTCGCTCGAACAGCAATCTTCCTAGGCCGTCGTACTTCCACGCACGAGTCTGCCCACCTTGATTCACCCCGGTCAATCGGTCCAACAAGTCATAAGTGTAATTCGTGTCCTGGGCGAGCGCGCCGGTCGCGTCTTGCTCCGTGACCTTGGTCAATCTTCCGAGCCCATCCGTCTCGCGTTTGATCTTGCGATTCACCTGATCGGTCACAGTCACTGCCGTACCGCTATACGTGTTCTGAACAGTGTTCCCATCGGGCAGTGTCGTCACGGTCTGTCGTCCCAGCGCGTCGTACTGGAAGCTCGTCGAAGGCCCCGGAGTCCCGCCCGACGGAAACGGGTTCGTCCGGCTCGTGACTCTACCCATCGCATCGTAGCTCGTATTCACCTGCGCCCCGTTCCCGGCGATGAACTGAATTGCGCGTCCCCAGCCGTCCGCATTCGTCGTGCTGCTGATCGTCTTGCTCACCCCGCCATCATCATATGTCACGTTCGACGACGCCGACAAAGCCCCGTCGTTATAACTCGCCGACTGAG
>DATDOV010000050.1:0-74632 GCA_035293105.1 Blastocatellia bacterium | reverse complement strand
GTTGCTCGATCAGCTTGAACAACTTGAAGCAGCCGTCGCCAGAGTCAGCCATGGATGGTGTAGCGCAGCGTCATGTTTGGCTGACCCCTCTTTCTTTCCCCTCTGGGAGGAGAACAGAAATATGACTATGGGAGCATCCGGGGCATTGGAACAAACAAGGCCGGTTTCTACCGTCCCAACCGATGAACCACTGTATGAGGCAGATACTAGAGCCGAAGGCGGGCGCCTTATAGCTTCATAGCCGTCGGGTCTCGGTCTCACCTCACCGCTTGAACTCGTACTGGGTGTATTGCGGATCGGCGGCGAGTTCCTGCTTCTTCAAGAACTCCCAGGCGCTGCGGTTGATCTCGGACGCGCGCGAGTAGTAATCGTGAGTGTGGTGCGGCACCTCCGCAAGCTCAACTGAAAAACCTCGCGCGTTGAGCAGGTCGCGCGTCGCTCGAACGTCTTTCAGCGGGAAGAACGCATCGTTCGTTCCGACGAAGATGGCGATCGGAGTCTTGCGCTTGGCGTAATCGATCAGGGCGGGGTCCCTCCCGGTGTCGAGCGCTCCGGCATGGACCGCGGTGGCGGCGAAATACTCCGACTCAAACAGCGACATGTACAGCCCAAAGACCGCGCCCGCCGAGTGGCCGAACAAGTACACCCTGCGCGGATTGATGGCGTATGTCGCCTTCACCGCTTCAACTACATCACGCAGAAAGTCGGGCCCGTCGTGCGGCGTCTGCCACGAGGCCGAGTTCGTCGAGTCCGGGCCGGCGAGGATTATCCCCTCCTTCTCGGCAAGCCCCTTCCAATGGTCCAGCAGTATGCGGCCATTGCGCCCTGAGCCGTGCAGTGTGACTATCAACGGCGCGGGCTTCGATGTATCGAGTTTTTCGGGAACGAAAAGGTAGTAGGTTCGCTTGTGTCCATTCGAGAGAATGCTCTCCTTGGTTATCTGCTCCTTGGCGGGCGAGCCGCTCAAGAACGGCAAGACGCAGAGAAACATCAGGACGTGTTTCATACTCTCCCTCCGATGATCAGACAGTTCTGAGTTCAACCTTTAGGTTGCTGTCCGGACCTGCAAGCTAAAGCTTGAACTCAGAACCTACTCGTAGATTAAGTACGCCGATCGCTTGTCAAGAAACTCTCTGAGCGGCGACCGCCAGGTGGCTTCAATCTCAGCCGCCGAAGTCCCCGATTCGATTTCCTCGCGCAAACAGGCGCCCCCGGCGATCACGTCGAACGGCAGCCTGTCGTAAACGTACTCGTAGGGCGGCTGCTTCCAGGCAAAGTGATCCGGGTAGAGCCGCCGAATCGCGCTGATGATGGCAACTCCGGTTAGCACCGGCTTGAAGGCATTTCGATCAGTCACGTGAATCTGCAGACCGCCACATACCTCGCCGGCGAACTTGTGAAACGTAGGTTGAAAATGCAGCGGGCGCAGGATCACACCAAGCAGGCCGTCCTTCTTCACTTCGTCAGCCAGTTCGTAGGGGTCTACGAACGGCGCGCCGATGATCTCAAACGGCTTCGTCGTTCCGCGTCCCTCCGAGACGTTAGTTCCCTCGATCAGCACGCTGCCAGGATACACCATCGCAGTTTGGAGCATGGGCATATTCGGCGAAGGCATCACCCACGGCAGACCCGTCTGGTCGTACCACATCGCGCGGCGCCAGCCTTCCATGGTGACGACCTCGAGTTCGCAGCCGATCCCGAATTCGCGATTGAACATCAGCGCGAGTTCGCCGACGGTCATCCCGTGTCGCATGGGAATCGGATACATCCCGACGAACGAACGAAACTCGGGATCGAGGATGTTGCCTTCGACTTGAACACCGTTGACGGGATTCGGACGGTCGAGCACGATGAACCGCTTGCCGCACTCGCGCGCCGCCTCCATTGCCAGCGCCATCGTGGAGATGAACGTATAGACGCGCGTGCCGACGTCCTGAACATCGAACACGAGCACGTCCGTGTCAGCCAGCATCTCGGGCGTCGGCTTGCGCACCTCACCGTAGAGCGAGTAGGCGGGGAGTCCCGTCCGCTTATCGCGAAAGGTCTGCCACTCGATCATATTGTCCTGGGTTTCGCCTCGGATTCCGTGCTGGGGGCCAAAGAGCGTGGTGAGATTGATTCGCGGGTGTTGATGGAAGAGGTCGGCGGCGTGGTCGAATCGCGAGTTGATCGACGCAGGGTTGGCGATCAGGCCGACTCTGGCGCCATCAAGGAGCGGCAGCCGCGATTCGAGGATTACTTCGAGGCCAGTTTTCATAAGGACGCGGGGTCTAACGCAAAGACGCAAAGACCCAGAGGTGCAAGGAAGGGGGCTAACGGGTCAACAATCAACGAAACCCAAACATCCGGCGAGCCGGGCCTGCCTGTTCTGTCCCTCTTCATGTTCTTCGCCTTCGCGTCTTTGCGGCTTCGCGACTTTGCGTTGTTTTCTTCTTCAACCACAAAGGACCGAGCCGCCGTTAACGTTAAGCACTTCGCCATTCACGTGACTCGCCAGTTCCGACGCCAGGAAGAGAATCGGGCCGGCGATCTCGTCGGGCGTGGCGACGCGGCCCAGCGGAATCAGCTTGCGAATCTCACGCCGCTGCTTTCGGTCATTCAGCGCATCAGCCGTCATGTCTGTCGCGACCCAACCCGGCGCAACGCAGTTGACCCTGATCCCGCGAGGCCCAAGTTCGGCTGCGAGCGATTTGGTCATCGCGATGATGGCGCCCTTGGTCGCGGCGTAGTGAGAGTGAAACGGCTCGCCGCGCTGGCCTGCGGTCGAAGAGACGAGGATCAACGTCCCGGCGCGGCGCGGGATCATGACTCGCGCGGCTTCGCGGCAACACGCGTAGATCGACTTCAGGTTAGTGTCGATCGTCTCGTCCCACTCTTGTTCGGTCATTGATTCGATGGCGGCTTCCTTCCAGATTCCCGCATTGGCGACAAGGATATCGAGGGCGCCAAATCGTTCGACTGCTCGGCGGATCATCTTCGAGACCGCACGCGGGCGCGCTACGTCGGCGCGGGCTAGCATGACGTCTGCGCCGAGCGCTTGGCAGTTCGCGGCAACGGTTGACGCACTTTCACGCGCGCGATGATAGTTCAACACGAGTCCGCGAATGCCGGCTTGGGCGAACCTGACGGCGGTGGCGGCGCCTATTCCGCGCGACGCGCCGGTGATGACCGCAATCTTGCCTTTGAGGTGGGTCATCGAAGTGATGTCCAAGGGTGCCGGTTTTCGGCGGCTCAAGCCCATCCGGGTCAATCCCCAACCGCCGCGGTTGCCATCTCCGTGTCGACGACGTGATGGGATCGTTCATCGCGCGGCAGGAAGTAAGCAATCACAGCCGTCGCCAGGGTTGCCACGTAGGCCATCATCAGCACGGTCCGAAAGCTATAAGCGGGCACGAAGGCGTCGAGAACAGGGGGCGCAAGAGCGCCGACTCCCCATGCCGCACCCATCATCAACGCCGATACCGTGCTGGTCTGGCCGGGAACCAGCTCTTGTGCCATCGCTACGTTGACCGGCAACGTCGACAGCAGAGCGAATCCCGCAAGCCCGAGCAGAATGACGCTGACCGGCCCGGTAGTCATCAGCGCCGCCACCATCAACGGTCCCGCCAGGATTCCCGAGTACATCGTCACCGCGCGCCCCGAGACCCGCTCCGCCATGAATCCACCGGCGAGCCCGCCAACTCCGCCCAGCAACAAGAACACCGTCATCACGCCGCCTGTGCCGGTCACGTGGTACCCGCGCTCGCCCAAGACGAACGGCAAATAGTTGTTGGTCGTCATCTGAAGCCCCGACCTGATGACTGTTATCAGGTAGAGCAGCAGCAGCGGCTTCCACGCGGGCCGCAACGCAGCGAGGAGTTGCCATCGGGGCCGAGTTGTCGCCGGGTCGCGCACCGCGGGTGCATCAAGCGGCGGGCAGAAGCGGAAGAGGACAGCCGACATGATGAAACCAAGCCCGGCGATGTAATAGGTTTTGCCGAGACTAAAAGCCGTGACGATCAGCGCGATCCCGATTGGGCCGATTGCGAAGCCAAGCGTTCCGGCTGCCGAGAACAACGCCATTCCCACTCGCCGCCGGTCGCTCGACGCCAGAGATGCCATCGCTGCCGCCTGGGGATGGAACGAACCGATGCCGACCCCGCCGGCGACAAGCAAGAGCACCAGCGCTCCATAGGACGGAGCCAGGCCGATCATCGAGACGAATACTCCGGTGATCAGCGGCCCGAATACCGCAAACGAACGCCGCGCGTAGCGGTCCGAGACGAACCCATACAGCGGCTGCATCAGCGATGACGAGATCGAATAAAGCGGCGCGAGCCAGAACACCTGAGCGGTGCTGAGGCCGAGTTGAACCTGGATCAAGGGCAACAGCGGGTAGATGATGCTCGAGTACGAATCGTTGACGAAGTGCCCCGCGCACAACACGGACAATGTAACCCTATCCCGCCTATGCATACGCTCCTGAGGATCCCTGTGTGCCCAAGATACTATGGCCTGACCCTCACGGGTTCCCCGGCTCTGGATTCACGGTGTTCACGCGCCACCGCGATTAGGTAACTGAAGATCGCTTGCGATAGCGGATCGTTGTGCCAGTTGACCTCAGGGTGCCACTGCACGCCCAGGATGAACTGGCCGGGCCGCGTGTTGACGACAGCTTCGATTACGCCGTCGGCGGCCCAGGCTACGGGCTCGAGGTCGCGGCCGACGATGTCGATGGCTTGATGGTGGTGGCTGTTGACGGTGGTTTGGGTCGAGCGCGCGAGTCCGGCCAACAGCGAATCCTCGGTGATGTTGATCGAATGAGAGTGCCGCCAGAAGACCTCGCCCTGCATGTGCTTGAGCGGTTCCTTCACGTCGGAGGGAATATCCTGGATGAGCGTCCCGCCTCGATAGACATTCAGAGACTGGATGCCGAAGCAGATCGCGAGCACCGGGAGGCTCCTTTCTTCAGCAGCGGCGAGCAACATCATGTCGGTCTCATCGCGGCGCGGCACGACGGGGCCGAGACCGGGCTTGGGCTCGCGGCCATAGCGGAGCGGGTCGACGTCGTTGATCGCGCCCGAAAGACAAACGGCGTCAAGCCTGTCGACGATCGTTTCGATGTAGTCGCGTTTCGGGATGAGCGGCAGGAGTATCGGAGCACCGCCTGCGGAAAAGATCGCGTCGGCATAGGTCTCGCGGAGTTCGTAGTATTCGTTTTCCCAATTGAACCGGCAGGGTACGCCGACGATCGGTCTTACTGTGTCGCTCAACACGAATCACCTCGATATAAGATAGCCGCAGAGGCTCAGAGGCTCTGCGGCGTTTCTGTGTGAGTACGCTCGAAGAATATCGCCCGTGAAATCGCTTGTCAATTAAGGCGCCAACTCGCGCAACTCGCTCGCTCGCCACCTCGATTTGACGTTGCCGGTGGCCGCGTGTTACGTTCCTGCTTCGGATTGTTGTTTGCCATTTCTGGAAGCTTCGGGTGCTCCGGGCTCACGCTCGGAGAGAATAGGGAAGCGGGTGAGATTCCCGCACGGTCCCGCCACTGTGAAGCTTCGCAATTCGCCGGTCACCCGCGCCACTGATTGAAATCGGGAAGGCCACCGGCGTAGGGGTGCCGCTGCATCCGCGAAGCTAAGTCAGGAGACCTGCCCGTTGCTATTTGCGAGCCGAATCGTCCTCCGCGCGAGGGGACGGGCGCGCCGGGGCCTTATATCAAAGCTCCTGCTCGACCCAACGCGTGCGAAGGGCCGGCAGGAGCTTTTTCATTTGGGCGACGAGCACTTCCTCAAATCGACACTGAGACCGCGTTCGCCGTCGCGACAGCGCGCTCGCCGATTGTTAACGCCCGCCGCTGCGAGCCCGAGCCGTTGGGTGACCGGCTGGCTGTTGCTGGGGGCCGCGGCTTGTGTGGTTGCTTCGTGCGCTCGCAGCCGGCCCGCTGACCATAACGACGCTCGCATGATCAAAGATGAGATCGGCCGGTCGGTGAGTGTGCCGGCCAATCCATCGCGCATAGTGTCGCTCGCGCCGTCGGTGACCGAAACGCTCTATGCGCTCGGCGTTGGCGACAAGGTGGTTGGGGTGACCTCGTTCTGCGACTACCCACCCGAAGCGGCGCTCAAGGAAAGAGTCGGTGACACGATGCGGCCGAGCATCGAGAAGATCGTCTTGCTCAAGCCGGACCTCGCGATCGTCTCGACCGCGAGCCAACTCGAATCGTTTGTTCGGAAGCTCGATAACCTCGGCATACCCGTATACGTCAGCAGCCCGCGAAATTTCGATGGCGTTCTCGATTCGATCGCGCGAATAGGCGAGCTTGCCGGGGCCGGCGACCGCGCGCGCGAGATCACCGGTGTTCTGCGGGATCGCGTAGATCGTGTGCGTGCTAGAACCGAACGACTCACGAGACCTCGCGTGCTGATCGTCCTTGGGACCTCACCGCTGATCACCGCCGGCGGCGGCACGTTCGTCGACGATCTGATCACCCGCGCGGGCGGTGAGTCGATTTCGGCCGACCTACAGACCGAGTATCCACAGTTCAGCATTGAAACAGCAGTCGCACGCCGGCCGGAAGTCATCTTCATGCAAGCCGGGGAGAGCCAGTTGCCCGACCGGCTGAGGTTGACTCCCGCCGCGCGATCGGGCCGCGTCTTTCGAGTCAACGATGATTTGTTGCTGCGCCCCGGCCCTCGCATCGTCGACGGACTTGAGCAGATGGCGCTGAAGATCCATCCTGAAGCGTTCGACCAGGACAAAGCTCGATGAGCACAACGGCGACAGACGGAGCATCCGTAACGTCCCTCCGCGCGCTCGCGCGCCAACGGCTCACGCCGCGGCGGCTCGTCGTCGTGCTTGCGGTGCTGGTTGCGTTGGTCGCTCTTTTCTCATTGCTCGCGCTGGGGGTCGGGAGCGAGCACATCACGCCGGCGACGATAGTGAGAGCGACGCTTGCGGAACTGACGGGCAAGCCCTACGGCGTTGCGCCTGAACAGCAGATGATAGTCGCGCAGATTCGGCTCCCGCGAGTGCTGATGGCCATCGTCGTCGGTGCGGCGTTCTCGGTCGCGGGAGCGGCTTATCAGGCGTTGCTGCGAAACCCGCTGGCCGACCCGGGAATACTCGGCATCTCGACCGGCGCCGCGCTGGGCGCGATCGCAGCGACGGTCTTCGCGGAAGCGATACCAATAAGCCGTCCGCTCGCGGCGTTCGCGGGTGCGGTGGTGACGACGGCGGCGGTTTACGCGGTGGGACAGACGCGTCGGGGCAGCTCGGCCGAGCGACTGATACTCGCGGGCGTGATAGTCAACGCGTTTCTCTCCTCGTGGGTGATCTATCTGGTGACGGCTTCGGGGTCGCGATTGCGAAGCGTCTTTTCGTGGTTGATCGGGGACCTTGGAGGCGAGCCCGGTCTGTTGCCGCTCGTCGCGACGCTGGTCGCCGCCGGGGCGGCGGTCATCTTCATCTACGCGCGGAGTTTGAATCTGATGATGACCGGCGAGGAGGAATCGCGCGCGCTTGGCGTGGAAGTCGAGCGGACGAAGATCGCGGTGTACATAGCGGCATCGCTGGTGACGGGCGCGGCGGTCGCGGCAGCCGGCGTCATCGGTTTTGTGGGGCTGGTGATTCCGCATGCGATTCGGCTCGCAGGCGGCAGCGACAACCGGCTCGTGCTGCCCGGTTCGGCGCTCGCAGGGGCCGCATTCCTACTCTTGGCAGACACCGCAGCCCGGACGATCGTTGCTCCGAGAGAGCTGCACATTGGCGTGATAACGGCGCTCATCGGCGCCCCCGTGTTTGTTTATCTGTTGCGAAGGACGAGTTGAACGAAGATTGTGGATTTTAGATTTTGGATTTTGGATTGACGGTCCGGACGCGGCAGGGTGGTCCGCGGTGAGGAAGATCCAGAATCTAAGAACTTGAAATGGATAACATGCTTCAAGTCCAGGACATCGAATTCCGCTACGCCGCACCGGTGCTCAAGAGACTCTCATTCGAGCTCGGGACGGACGAACTGGTCGCGGTGCTGGGTCCGAACGGCTCGGGCAAGAGCACGCTGCTCAAGATCATCGTCGGGATACTCGAGCCCGCGAGCGGGCGCGTGCTTCTGGACGGGCGCGATCTCTTGTCGATGTCACGCCGCGAAGCCGCGCGACACATCGGGTACGTGCCGCAGGATTCCGCCGTGCGCTTTCCTCTCACGGCGATGGAGTTCGTGCTGCAGGGCCGGTTCGCGCAGGGCAAGTTGCTTGGCTTTGAGAGCGAGGAGGATGTGTCAGCCGCGCGTTGGGCGATGGAGATGACTGAGACGACGCAGTTCGCCGGTCGGTTCGTCGGCGAACTGTCGGGAGGGGAGCGCCAGCGAGTGATGATGGCGCGCGCGCTTGCGGGCCGGCCGCGTTTGCTGGTTCTCGATGAACCGGTCGCAAACCTCGACGTCGCGCACCAGGTGAAGATGTTCACTTTGTTGAGCCGGCTCGTGTCACGCGGGGACCTGTCGGCCATCGTGGTGACGCACGAAGTGAACCTCGCGTCCGAGTTTGCCGGTCGGGTGCTGATGTTGAAGCAGGGCGAGAAAGCCGCTTGGGGCGCGCCGCGCGACGTTATGACTGCGGCGCTTCTACAAACAATATTCGATACCGGTTTGCTGGTCGACGTGAATCCGATGAGCGGAGCGCCAAGGGTCACGCTGACCAAAGGAAGTGATACGTGAACGCATGCGCTGCACGCGGCCTTCTCTGAGGCTAACCATTGCAACGCGCGCATTCCGTCTCACAGTAGATTCTGGGCCGTTGCTGCGGGGAAGGCGGTGTGAGTCCGCCACTGTCCCGCAACTGTGATGCGCCGCGAGCGCTAAGTCAGGAACCCACTCGACGGTCCGTGGAACGGGCTCTTTCGCGGAAAGGAGAATTCCATGCTCAAGCTGTTTTCGACCTGCCTGGCTAACGGGCGTTCAAGTGTCAACTCAAACATCTCAATCAATCGCATAGCGCGTCTCGTGCTGGCGGCGCTGGCTTTCTCGTGCGTCATGAATCTTGGATCAGGCGCGCTGGCGGACTCCGATCGCGGCCGGGTCGAGGGGACGGTTGCAGACCGGGAAGGCGCGAGCATCGCCGGAGCACGAGTCCTCCTGCGCAACGCCGGAGGTTTGATCGTTTATCAAACACGCACCGACGATCAGGGTCGCTTCTCGTTCAGCGCGGTGATCGAAGGCCGCTACGATCTGTTAGTCGAAGCGTCCGGCTTTTCGCAGTCGCAGAAAGCAGGCGTGGATGTTCGCGCTGACACGACTGAAGGCGTTGCACTGCGGCTGGAGATTGCTGCAATTTCGGATCACGTCATCGTCACTGCGACGCGAACGCCGACGCCCGCGAGCGAACTGTCGGGATCGGTGTCGGTGATTTCAAGTGACGACATTGAGCGCGCGGGCGGGTCGCTCGTCTCCGAGCCGCTGCGCCTCGTGCCGGGTCTCGTCGTAGCGCAGACCGGTGGCCGCGGCGGTTTGACTTCAATCTTCGTGCGCGGCGGCGAATCGGACTACAACCGGGTTCTGATCGACGGCGTGCCGGTCAACGCAGCGGGCGGGCTGTTCGATTTTTCGGCGCTGACACCGGAGAACTTCGAGCGCATTGAAGTGGCGCGCGGGCCGCGCAGCGCGTTGTTCGGCTCGGACGCGATGTCCAGCGTCATTCAACTGGTGACGCGGCGCGGTACGACCTCTGTTCCCGAGCTCGAACTCAGCGGCGAAGGCGGCAGCTTCGGCTATCAGCGCGAGACGGCGCGGCTGTCCGGAATGGCTCGGTGGTTTGATTACTCGACGAGCTTCGGCCATCGAACGGAGCGAGGACGATTCGAGAACAGCGACTACCGGAACCGCTCGGCATCGGCCAACCTGGGGTTTCGTCTTGCGGCCGGCGCCGATCTCCGCATCACGTCGCGGTGGAACAACAACTCTCTCGGCGTCTCGGGTCCGGTGCGGGTTCTGTTCGCCGATCCGGATCAGCGGCAGAAGCACCGCGACTTTGCTCTGGGCGCGGCGCTTGAGCACAAGGCCACGTCGCGGTGGAACCAATCGGTGCGCTTCGTCTTCTCCGAGTTCGACACCAGTAGTTTTGACCCGCTTGCCCAGGACCTCACGCGAGGCGACAGACCGCCCGTTCCGCCCGGTGCATTCGGCCCGGACTTCGCTTTCAGTTTCGTCGAACACCAGAAGCGGGTCGGACTCCACTATCAAACAACGGCGGCGGTGTCAGCTTCCAATGTGATTGCCGGCGGGGTTGACCTTGAGCGCGAGTCGGCGGTCTTCACCGATGAGTTCAGCCGGGTGGCGCCGTCGCGAAACAACCTTGGCATATACATACAGGATCAGGCTTCGCTGGGGGGCCGGTTGTTTGTGAGCGCAGGCTTGCGGATTGAACGAAACACTGCCCGAGTCCCGGAAGATCTGATAAGAACACTGAGAGTGCTCGGCTCGACGGTTCCGCAAGGCAACGTTGGATTTGGCGTGTCAGTCAACCCGAAGTTCGCGTTGTCGCTGCTGGCGCGTCGCCATCGTGAAGGCACGTCGTTGGGCGCCACCCGGTTCACCGCCAGCTACGGTACCGGGATAAAGGAGCCGTCACTGACCGAGGCGTTCAGCCCAAGCCCGTTCTTTGTCGGCAATCCCGGTCTCGATCCCGAGCGCGCGGTCAGCTTCGACGTGGGCGCGGTGCAGGAGTTCTTTGGCCGCCGCGCGAGCGTCGAAGTGATCTATTACGACAACCGCTTTCGTGATCAGATCATTTTCACGTTCGATCCGCTCACGTTCGGACCCATCAGCCTCTCCGGCGGGCGCTTGACGAACTTCATCAATCTGGATCGCGCGTCTGCACGGGGCGTCGAGCTTGTTGTAGCGGCGAATCCGATGAGGCAGATTCGAATAGCCGCCGGCTACACATTCTTGCGCTCGCGGCTGGATCGAGCGTCCGAGGCCGCCGGTTCTGAAGTCGGACTGCCGTTGCTCCGCCGGCCGCGGCACGCGACATCGTTCGATGTGAGATGGGCAGGCGAACGGGCGACGCTTACGCTGGACGGCTCGATAGTGGGAAAACGTCGAGACCTGGACCCGGTGAGTTTTGCGAGGTTCGACGCTTCAGGACGGCCGCTCGTCAATGAGGGTTACGCACGCGTGAACGTCGCGGGGTCATACCGCGTTAACCGGTCCATCCGGCCCTTCGCGCGGATAGAGAACATACTGAGTCGGGACTACGATGAGATTCTGGGTTTCCCCGCTCATAAGTTGACCTTCAGCATCGGATTGCGAATTCGGATTGGGGGAGCGAACTAGACGCGAAGGCTGGGGCCGTTCAATCGAAGGAGCCAGTGGCGGCTCCGGGTTCCGGGTCCTCGTCGCACTTGACGAGGCGCTGGTACATCTCGCGGAGGCGGATGGCGGTCTCCAAGCGTCTCTCCGAGACGCCGAGGAGCTTCTTGTTTCGGCTCCGAGTCGCAGCGTCGATGGCAACGCGCAAGGATTCGATCTCCTCTTCTTGCGCGCGCAGTCGGTCTTTGAAGTACTCGCGTGGCATATCCTGCTTCTTGTGCCGCTAACTCAAGGGCTTTATGAGCTGCAGCGACGTAAACTCTTTTACGAGCCAGTACAACCTGGGAATCGAGTATACATCACTTGTCGGGCCCGAGGGGAGGGTTTTTTGTCCAAGGCCGTTCGGTCGCGTGACGCGCGCGGCCGACGGGTCACGGTGAGCCGCTTTGTTGCTCGGCGCCGCCGCCGCCGCTGCTTTTCACCGGTACGGAATAACCGTCGTTGCTTCGTTTTGAGACGCCGAGTCTCTTCAGCGTGGCAGCAGAGGGGAGGCCGCTCCGCTGAAGACCATTGTCGGATTGAAACTCCTTCATCGCCGTGATCGTCGAGGCGTCATACTGTCCCGACGCGGGGCCTTCGAGGTAGCCGAGTTTGATCAAGGCGCTCTGGATTTCGACGACGCGCTCGGTCGGGATCCCGGTCGGGCTCGTCGTCGCGACGGAAGTTGAAGAAGCTCTGCGACGGTGGCGTCTCCGATGCCTGCCTCGTGGAGTCGGCCTCGCTCTCACTCGCGTCCTGGACCTCCCGGCTCGACGAACGCTCTGTTTTGCCTGTCCAGGTCCTTTGGCCGCGAGAGCATCTTGTTGGTCCGCGATGGGCGAGAGAGCGACCATCATCGTGCAGCAGAGTATGCGAATGATTCGACTCGCGCCCATATGACTCATATCATTGAAGAGGCTCGCTTGGCGTCTGCGCTGAAATTGACGGCTCATTATAGCACTCGACGCGGCGGGTGGAACACACTCATGGCGCGTTTGGTTGACGCTTATTTCAAGTGGGTGCTAGGCTCAACACACGATTGAGCGCGGCTAGACGCCGCGCTTTTGAGTGTGGGGAGAACGGCGGAACTGAGCGTCACCGCCAAGCTTGAGAGCGAACTCATGCCTTTTTGGAAGCGAAGAAGCCAGGACGAGTACATCTCGCTTGGACTCAGCCGCGCGGCGACGGCTGAAGAAGAGGCCATCGTGCGCGAGGCGGAAGAGGCTCGTCTGCGCGAAATCGAGAGAGCCCAGGCGGAAGACGAGCCGGGCTTCGTTGATAGATTCAAGGCCGCCGTCGCCTCCACTCGCGAGAACCTCGCCGAACGCATCGAGTCGGTCGTCGCAGGCAAGCGCGAGATAGATGCGGACATCCTCGATCAACTCGAGGAAGCGCTCATCGGCGCCGACGTTGGCGTTCAGACGGCGCTCGCGATAATCGAAAAAGCCCGGCAACAGGTCCGGCGCGATCAACTGGCTGACGTCCATGGATTGAAGCAGTTCATCAAATCCGAGTTGAAGGACATACTCATAGCGGCCGAACGCAATCGCAAACGGGGCACGGTAGCCTCCGAGACTGAAGTCGCGCTAGGGATCAAACCCTACGTGATCATGATCGTCGGCGTGAACGGCGTCGGTAAGACGACAACTATTGGGAAGCTCGCGCATCGCATCAAGAGCGAAGGCAACGAAGTCCTGGTCTGCGCGGCGGACACGTTTCGCGCGGCGGCGAACGATCAGTTGGCGATATGGGCCGAGCGTTCGGGCGTGCCGCTCATCCAACAGAAGCCGGGAACTGACCCCTCGGCCGTCCTATTTGATTCGATTGGCTCGGCTCGCGCGCGCAACACGGATGTTTTGATAGTGGATACCGCCGGGCGATTGCACACGAAGACAAACCTGATGCAGGAGCTCGAGAAAATGCGCCGCGTCGCGGGTCGCGAAGTCGAGGGCGCGCCTCACGAGGTGCTGCTGATCATCGACGCCGTAACCGGTCAGAACGGATTGGAACAGGCCAGACAATTCACCCGCGCGGTTCCGGTGACCGGGCTGGTGTTGACTAAACTCGATGGGACTGCGAAGGGTGGCATCGTCATCGCGATTGCGAGAGAGCTTGGGATTCCGATTCGATACGTCGGGATCGGAGAGAAGATGGCCGACTTGGTGGAGTTCTCACCAGAGGCGTATATCGAAGGGTTGTTCGATTAATGAAGTTGATCTGTTGTCCTGCGAGGTCTGATTCCCAGCCGCGCACACCCGTGGTATACATTAGCTACTCTGACATGTTTCTCAGGAGGTGGCATCTGACCAGCATACAGGCCGCGGCTCTTGATGAAGTTGGTGTTGTGGGTGACCAGCACATCGCGAATGTAGTCGGGGTGATTGAGCAGGTAGACGTCTTGCCGCCCGAACTTCAGGCGCACGATGTCGCCGTATTCGCGAGCAAGCGCAGAAAGGAAGCCCAGGGGATCGCGGCGAAAGCTGAGCAGGTTCCCTAGTACCGGCTTCCCTCTCGGTCGAGGTGGCTGAAGGACAGTAGTCATCAACAAGCTCCGGCGGTGAGTTCAGAGCGCCACGCCTACGACATCAGGCCGGCGGCCTTCTGTGCGCCTGTCAGTCGCCGATTGACCACCTCCCAATTCACGTTCTGCATGAAGGCATCTATGTAACGCGCGGCCGCAGCGCCGTAGTCCATATGATAAGCGTGCTCGTACATATCCAGCACCAGCAACGGCCGGCTCATCGGTGCGTTATGCATATGGTCCCACGCCCAGTAGTTGTGAACCTCGCCGGTGTGCATGTTGAACGCGAGAATCACCCAACCCGATCCCCCTCCTAGTGCCGCGCCCGTCTTTCGGAACTCGTCTTCCCATCGCTCGTAGCTTCCGAACGCCTGTTTGAGCGACGCGGCGATCTCGTTACCCGCGCGCCCGTCGCCCCCAAGGTTCGCGAAGTAGTACTCGTGGAGCACCACCGAACCCGTTCGCGCCAGTTCCTCGCGCTTCACGTCGCCGTAGACGTAAGCAGGGAGGTCTTTGTCTTTGAGCATCGCATCGAGCCGTTGCTCAACAGCATTCAATGCCTTCACTGCGCCCCCGTAGTTGTTCTCCCAGTGCGAGCGGATGAGTTTCTCCGACAGGCCCTTGAGCTTCGCCGGGTCGAAGGGCAAGGGCTTTGGCTGGTGTTGACCTCTGAAGGCCGGTGGCGGTTGCGCGGCGGCGGTCGCCTGAGTAGTTACCCTCGAGTCCGGCCCGTATTCATCTGCAGTCGCTATCCCGCTGGCCGTGAGGCTCGCGAGAGTAACGGCTGCGCCTCCCGATGCCAGCTTCTCGATAGCTTCCCGTCTTGAAATCTTGTTCATAGGGTCTCCCTCCGTCAGGTTGAACAGACATTTCGCAATGCCGTGATTCTCGGTGATGGCTGCATCATTAGTCCAGAAAGAGCGCGGCCTGCCCAAACTAAATCGACGCCACAGGTTCTTGTGAAATACCAGGTTGGGAAGAGGGACTTGTCCCCGCGCAGTTCGCGCCATGAGCAGGATTGAAGAGCGGGGACAAGTCCCTCTTCCAACCTGACCGGTTGAAGTTGAGCGTCATTCTCCAGTGTCTTTCTCTCCGTGCTGCGCTCAGCTTGCGTACCGCTCTTCCACGGTCGCCGCAAACACCAACACGCCTAACATGCCGACGACTCCGGCGACGAGGAACGGGATTCGCGGGTCGAACTTCCAGAGCAAGCCGCCAAAGACCGCGGCGGGCGTGATCGACAGTCCGCGAATCAGATAGTAGAGACCAACGCTGCGCGCTCGCAGATGGGGCGCCGCGAAGTCGACGATCATCGCCTTGCGCGAGGGCTCGCCGATCTCGCGCAGTCCGCCGATCATGAACGCGACGACCATCATTGGGAAGCTCGATGCGAAGACGACCGCGACTGGAAACACCGCAAAGCACACGAACGTCGCAATCACGAAGGGCTTGCGCCCGATCCGATCGGCGAGCCTCCCCGCGGGTATGTACACCAGCATCGACGTCGTCATCTGCACGGCGACCAGAACCCCGAACCGCGCCACGCTGGTCCCCGCGACGTTCACGACGTAGAGGATGATGAAGACTTCGGCCAGCCCCTCGCACGTTCGGATGATGATGTCGGAGATTAGCAGCCGCTTCAGCGCAAAGTGAAACGACTGCCAGACGCCTCGAATGTTGGCCGCCTCGCCGACGGTAGCGGGCAGATCGATTCGCCTCGCTATGAACACCGTGACCGTCGCTATCCCAAGCGTGATCACGAGGCCCGTCCGCACTCCGCGTGAGACGCTCGTTGACGCGATCAACAAACCGCCCGCCATCGGCGCGAGCGCCATCGGCACCCGCTTCAATAGCGACTGCAAGGTGAAACCCATCGCGCGCCGCTCTTTGGGCAGCGCATCGCCGATCACCGCGAACACGACCGGTGAGGCCATGCTGGTCCACGCCATCGCAAACGCAAGTCCGGCAAAAACAAAAGGCCACGAAGGGCTGACGACATAGATCAGATAACCGACCGACGCAATCGCGATGAACGCGACGAACGCGCGCCGGCGTCCAAACCGGTCCGCGGCCCAGCCGCCTGGATACTGGTAGATTGCGTCGAGGAAATCCTTGGCGGTCCCAAACAACCCGATCGCCACCGCGCCCGCGCCTAACACTTCAAGGTACTTCGGCAGATACTTCTTCCATAGCTCTTCGCCCACTCCGAGCAGGAAGACCGCCGCCGAAGCTGCGACGACGTTCCGCTCGAGGCCAAGGAAATGAGCGATACGGGCCGGCCGTGTCTTAGCAATCGCCGCCACCGCGTGTTTCTCCGGAATCGCCATCAGAATGCGCACGCTTCAGCGGAGCGACGGCTCGCAAACCGGTTGCAGGCGCGACATCTGCGCCGTGCCGCCTGGCTCGACGCGTCCCTCGTGGATCACCACGACTCGGTCTGTGATCGCCGCCGCCTCAGTCTTATCGTGAGTGATATAAATCGTCGTGATGCCCAGCCTCCGCTGTAGGGCCGCCAGCTCCGTTAACAACTGGGCCTTCAAGTGTTGATCCAGGCTGCTCATAGGTTCGTCGAGCAACAGGAGACGCGGACTTCCCACGAGTGCCCTCGCGAGGGCCGCGCGTTGCTGCTCCCCACCCGAAAGTTGATAGGGATAGCTGCCGGCAGAACGTTCGATGCGGACGAGTCCGAGCGTGTCGGCAATCCGTTTCGCACGCTCCCGCTTGGGTACTTTAGCCGATGCGAGCACGAAATCGAGGCTCGCTGCGACGGTGAAATGGGGCCACAAAGCGAGGTCTTGGAAGACGAATCCAACACGGCGAGCGCTCGGCGGCAAGAGGTTGCGCCTCCCGGCAGCCACGCACTCGCCCGCTATCCAGACCTCACCTTCATCAGGTGTGTCCAATCCCGCGGCGATCCGGAGCGTTGTCGTCTTGCCGCTGCCGCTCGCGCCTAGCAGGGCCACTACCGCACCTTCAGCGGCATCGAGCGATATGCGATCTAGGATCGTCCGATCGCCGAGCCGCTTCGTTACATCGATCAATGTGAGAAACGCCTGACCCATCTTATTCAAGTTTGTTGCTCCGGCGCATTCTGCCGGCAGTGAGCATAGAGCGCGTCGTGAACAATGGACTGCTGGTCGGGAATCTCCTTATGTGCTTCATCGTCCGCCTCCTTTGCCGCGCGCGAAAGCTCCGAAGAGTACGAGCGGCATGAGGACTACTCCAGTCTGCACCAGCGCCAGCGCCGCCACCTCGCTGGATGGCGTGTTGGCGATCAGCGTGTAGATGCGAATCGGCAATGTCGACTCGCCGGGCGGCGCGACGAGCACCGTTGCGCCCAGTTCGCCAAACGCCAAGATGAAGCATACCACCAGTGCCGCGGCGAGCCCCGCTTTCAGGTTGGGCAGCACAATGCGCGTGAATGTCCGCATCCAGTCCGCGCCGGCCACCTGCGCCGCCTCTTCCAACGAAACCGGGACCTGCCTCACGGCCCCCGAGAGAATCAGCGCGGCGACGGGAGCAAACCGCGCGATGTAGGCGATGACAATTATCAATGGGCTTCTGTAAACCTCGCTCGGCAAGCCCGGCCGGTTCCACAATCCGATGAGCCCAATGCCAACCACGGTGCTCGGGACTGCGAACAGGACGATGAACGAGAGATTAGCCAGACTGCGCAATCGCTCTGCTCGCGCTGCGGCGTAACCGACGACTGCGGCTAATGCGGCGGTCAGGACCGCGCCGCCAGTAGCCAGCAACAGACTGCTTGCGATGGCGCTGCTCGAGGCGTTCACTGCTGCTGCGACGCGCTCCACTCGACCAGCCTCGCGTGCAAGTACGGCCAGCGGCAGCGCAACGAATGCCGCGACGAGAATGGCGAGACAGGCAAGCACCGAGGCGTGCAACCGGCCTAAATATATCGGCAGGCCCACGGCCAGGTTTCGCCGAGTCGTCAGCAGCCGTTCCCCGATCATCAGCTTGACCCCGACCCCCGCAACCAGCGCCAGCGCCATTATCGGGGCCGCAAGCGCCGTGGCCGCGCCGAAGTCATAGAGGGCCGCAAACGCCGTAAAGACCTCTGTCGTGAATACGCGGACGCGCAGCAGCGCGGGCACGCCGAACTCCGATAATGCGAGCACGAAAATGATCAGCGCGGCGGCTGCAACCGCGTGGGCAATCAGCGGCAACGTGATCCGCATCAACACACGGCGCGGAAGAGCAACCAGCAGCGCCGCTTCTTCGAGCCGAGCCTCCACGCGCCGCGCCGCCGCCTCAGTGGCAAGCATCGAAAGTGGATAGAAACCGATTCCCAGCACGACGATGGCGCCCGTCAGGCTGTACGTCGAACCCGAAAGCAGATCGCGCCCGATCGTCCGCGCGGCGAGCCCAGCCGAACCGCCGAAGTAGATCCAGGCAAGCCCCAGTATGTATGGCGGAATGACGAGCGGCACAATCAGCGCGAGACGCAGGAAACGCTTCGCCGGAAGATCAGCGCGCGCAAGCAACAAACCGAGGGGCGCGCCGATGATTGTGCCTATCAACGCCGCCCCCCCGGCTAGCACGGCGCTGGTCAGCAGCAGTTCGCGTTGTCTAGGCTGGGTAAGCAGGTGACGGTAGTTCTCGAAACTCAACCCGTCCGCGCTTTGCAGCGAAAGCACCAGCATGAATAGCACCGGCAGCGCACAAAGCGCGGCGAACAGCCCAACTCCAGATCCAAGGGCGGCGGTCCGCGATCTTGAGAATCGTCCGCGCGCCATCGTTGCTGTCGTGGAATTCGAAAGAGTGTCTATCACTGCCTCCTGCTGAACGACGCGCTCTCAAAGTCTGAGAATCGTCTGCAATCGACGGGTGACGTCGTCAACTCGACTCGCAGACTTACTATAGTCGAGCGTCATCGGCTTGAAAGACGTGATTGGAGGAATGTTCTTGGGCCCTAGGACGCCGTCGTGCAGCGGAATCTGCACAGCCTCCGACTCGGCCAGCAACCGCTCGGCATCCATCGAGAGCAAATAGTCAATCAGCCGCTTGCCCGCTTCCGCGTGCGGCGCGCCGTTGATCAGCGAGACCATGTTCGGCATCACCGGAACCCCGATGCCGTCGCGGTCGGGGAGGACCATTGCGACCGGCTGCCTGGCTTCGAGCGCGACGTTCACGTCGTCGGTGTCGGTGAGCCCAACCCTCAGTTCTCCACGCGCTACCATATCGAGAACGACCGAGTTGGCGGCGAGGACCTTTACGTCGTTCGCTTTCAGCCGCCGAAAGAACTCATCCGCGCGATCATCGCCGAGTTGGGTGTAGAGCGCCGCGACATGAAATGATGTCGTGCCGAAGCGCGGGTCGGCGATTGCCACCTGGCCTTGCCACTTCGGGTCGGCGAGATCGAAGACCGATTTCGGCTCGTCCCCCGGCTTCACAACCTGTGTGTTGTAAACGATGACCCGGAGCCGCGCCGAGAAGCCCGTCCAGTAGCCCTCCGGGTCTTTGAAGGCGGCGGGAATGCCATCGGCGCTCGGCGACTCGTATGGGGCAAGCACGCCTCGATTCTTGAGCACAAGAGTTCGCACCGGCTCGTTGGACCAAAAGACGTCCGCTTGGGGGTTGTTCTTCTCGGCAAGCAGACGGTTCGCGAGGCCGGTGCTCTTCGTTTCTTCCGTGTCGTATACGGCGTTCACCTTCACGCCGGTCTTATCTTCGAACGCTCTAAGAACCGGCTCGGAAAAGACGCGATCAGTCGAGACGTAGACTGTCACTTCGCTGGCCGGCGAAGTCGTTGGCGCGCCGCTGCAACTCGCCAGCACAATCACCACGACCAACAGGACTATCCAAATCGCGAGGTGGTTTTTCAATGTCGCTCCTTTTGACCGCGCCTCCAGCCCAACCGTGAGAGAGGTCAGGCGATTCACGTTTCAGCGTCCCATCTCAACGCGCCCAACGGTCAGACGTTTTGGGCTCTTCCCCACGGCGATGGTGGCCACCACTATTCCAGCCGAGGTGTCGATAACCGAAACATCGTTGGAAGCTGTATTGCTCACATAGGCGTAACGCCCATCGGCAGTCAGATCAACCCAGTTAGGATCGAGGCCGACAGGAATGCTCTTTAGAGTTTTCAGTGTGGCAGCCTCAATCACTGAGACCGTGTTGAGAATCTGGCTCGTCAGGTAGAGAAGCCTTCCATCCGGCGAGAGGCCGGGGCCGTGAGCGGCCTTGCCGTCAGCCGGGAAGATCGACAGCCCGAGATCCAGAGCTGCAACAACCTTCTTCGCATCGGGATCAATCACGAGGATTCCGTTGAGCCAGCGCAAGGTCAAAAAAAGGTGTTTGCCATCCGGCGAGATGACGAGCACGCGCGGAAAGCCGAAAACCGGAATCTCACCGATTACGCTGCGCGTGTTGTGGTCAATGATCGAGACCTTGTTGTCGCCTTCGCTCGTGACATAGATGCGGCGGCCATCAGGCGCGGCTTCAATTATGTGCGGATTCCGTCCGACCGGAATCGCGCCGACGACCTGATTGCTCGCGGTGTCGATCACCGACACTGTCGCGTCACCGTTGTTGGCGACGTAGACCGATTTGCCGTCGCGGCTCGCACAGAGTTGATTCGGCGTTTTGCCTACGGCGACGGTGGCAATGACCCGATTGGCTGCCGGATCGATGACTGAGACATTGTCGTCGTCCTCGTTGCTGACGTACAATCGGCGGCCGTCAGGCGTGACCGCCGCCCCGTGCGGTTTCCTTCCTGTGCGAATGTCCGCCACCTTGCGGTTGTTTCTCGTATCGATGACGGAGATGAAATCTTCTCCGAAGTTCGTGACGTAGAGCATCTCCGCGGTCTGCGCCTGCGCTGCGATTAGCAGCAGGAGCAGACAGGCGGAGGCAAGAACAAAGCGAAGATAAACCTGGAGTTTCATTATGCCTCCTTTTCAGTCGACCGAAACGTTTACCGAATCTTGCCCGATTAGTCCGACGGGAATGCGCGAGCAGGTCCCACCTCCGCCAGCGCCGCGGCGGGCTGTTCTGATGAAAGCACTGGCCCTCATTCACTGCGCAATGACCTTCAGATCGTCGAAGTAAGTCACCGAATCAGCCTTGGTCCACAAGCCTACTTTACCGGCTTCACTGAAGGTGCCGTCCTCAACTTCGTACAGTTTCTGTCCGTTCAGGTAAACCGTGAAGAGGGTTCCTTTGGCAGTGACGCGCAGTTCGCTCCATTGATTCTTCGGCACGGGAGTCTTCTTGCCATAAGTGCGGCCTTCACCTTTGAGCGGCAGGTCGATTCGTCTGCCGTTCTCAACTTTGTAGGGCACGACGTTGTTCTCGAGCGCGTTGGCGCGCACGATGTAGTAGTTGTCCTTGTCCCTGTAGCGCCACACTATCCCAGCGGCCTGATCTTTCTTGCCGCTTACGGGCTTGAACTTCACACTCACGTCCGAGTCCTTCGCGGTGAGCCCGTCAAAAACGGCGAGAGGGAAGCGGTAGCCCGTTTCGTCCGCGTCAGTTTCCGCAAGGACGTTGCCGCGCCCGGACTCGTCTTTCTGAACCAGCCAAACGCCGGGCCTGCCCAGTCCGGTCAGGGCGAATGAGAAACCCCTCGGAGGCAGCCCCGCCTTGTCCTTTTCGAAGTTAATTGTCCGGGTCTGCGCAATGACACTCGATCCGAACAGGACCAACAGCATAGCCACGCACGCCACGCATTTCATGATCATGTTCCTTTCTAGAACTCTATTCCCCACTTGATGTGAAACCTTCCGTTGACTGCGTCGTCATTGAACGAAGGCCGATTCTTGAGTTGATAGTCGAACCCCAGCCGCGAGAACTCGCCCATCCTTCGGAGATAGCCGAAGTTGAACGCCCTGATGTTTCTGCCGGTCACCGGGTCGCCGTTGAACTGATCGTACCGCGCGTAGACGTTATCAGCGGCGCTGATCTCGTAGGTCGCGAACAGGTGCCCACCCGAGGAGTGCGCTCCGGGCCTGAAGGCCGGGGCAAACCCGGGCTCGATGGACAGCAGCGTCGACGGCGTGTTGCCTGCGGCGAACTCTCCGCGAAGTCCAAAGCGGCCCGCTGCGTACTGAAAATCAAACCCGAAGACGTTCTCAGCCCTGTCGCCCGAGACACCGCCCGGCAGTAGCTGCTTGCCCAACTGGGCCGACACGCCAAGCGCGAGATGAGGCCAGTCGAATATCTTGCGCACGCGGGCAACGTAGTTGAGCTGGCGGTTGTTATCGGCGAAGAAGCGATTACCGTTGAACGCGCCGATGTAATAGTAGAGCTTCTTGCCGGCCCCGCCGAGGGAGCCGAGATCGCCCGAAACGACGAACCCACGATCGCGCTGGCCCGGGAAGAAGTAGCCGGCAAACATTCCTCGCTCGGGAGACTCTCGAAGCGCGCTCGACTGCTGAATGTCGAACCCGAACGGCTTGATGAACTGCCCGGCCCTGAGGGTGAGGTGATCATTCAGGTAAGACTCGATGAAGGCGTCGTTGACGAGCTCTTCCGGGCTCCCATCGATCGCAGGGTGATACTGGATCTCCAGCCCGGCCCCAAGCCGCGCGCTTATCTTTCCAGCCCAGCGAGTCTCTATTCTGGTGAGGCCGATGTTGGGTTCGAACTCTGATCCGGCATCTCGAATCGGGGCGGCAGAGTAACGCGCCTGGATGAAAATCTCGGGTCTGGCCGAAAGTTGATTCTCGCGCTCATCACTGCCGACGCCGGGTCCAATCACTTGTTCAATGAAGCGAGCGGCCCTATCGCTTGGCGGTTGCCCGGAAGCGACGGGACGTTGGGCGGGCGCTGCAACGGGCGAACCTGCCGGGCCGTCACCTTCGATCTCCTCGCCCTTCAGGCGGGACATCTCCGCGCGAAGCGCTTGGATGACACCGTTGACCTGATCGAGCTGACGCGTCGCTTCTTCCAACTTGCGCTCCATCTCTTTGAGCCTGCGATCTCGATCCGCTTGTTGGGCATTCGCGATGATGGAGCCTGAAAGCAGCAGCAGGGCGGCAAGCGTTCTCATAGATCACCTCTGTTGACTTTCGACTGCGACAGCGTCTGTGTCGGGATCGTGGCTGGGCCCCGGCGCTTCGAGCCTTGCAACCGTGCCAGTCGTCCTGAACGCCACAGCAAGACCAGAGGCTACCAACGGCAGATTAATACGAAATGAAGGCGCCGTGAAAAACCATTCAGAATTCCGCGAGGGGAAGCTCGACCCGAAAGTGGCTGCCGCTGCCCTCAACGCTCTCGACCTCGACACGGCCCCCGTGGGCGGCGCAGATTGACTTGACGATTGAAAGCCCAAGCCCGGCGCCCCCCATCTGTCGCGAGCGTGCCTTGTCGGTGCGGTAAAACCTCGCGAAGATGTGTGGAATCGACTCGCTGGGAATGCCCACGCCGCTGTCGCTCACTTCTAGCAGCGCCTGAGGGCTCGCGGCGCTCACGGTAATCCTGACGGTTCCGCCGGGCGGCGTATACTTGATCGCGTTGTCGAGCAGGTTGACGACGACTTGCTTCAAGCGCGAGCGGTCGCCCTCAACCTCGACGCCGGCGACGACGTCGCAACTTAGCGAGATGTGCTTGTCTTCGGCGAGCAGCCGCATTTGCTCTGTCGTAGCCGCGGCCAACTCGCCGAGATCGAAGCGAGCCCGCTCGACCCGCGCTTCGCCGGCGTCAAGCCGCGAGATCGTCAGCAGGCTTTCGATGATTCTGGTCAGACGCTCTGTCTCCTCCAACACGCTGCCGATGGTCTCGCGGACTTCGGGGGTGAGCTGCGGATGTTGTACTACGGCCTCGAGTTCCCCGCGTATTATCGTCAGCGGCGTACGCAACTCGTGAGACGCATCGGCTGAGAACCGGCTGATGTGCCTGAAGGCGTGCTCGATCCGGGCAATCATCTGGTTGAGCGCAACGGACAGGCGCTCGAGTTCGTCTCCAGTCTTGGCGACTGGAAGTCTCTCGCTCAGGTTTCGCGATGTGAGATGTTCGGCGCTGCGCGTGATTTGATCGACGGGCGCGAGCGCTCGCCGCGTCAGCAAGTATCCACCGCCAATCGCTACCGCGATGATGACAGGAAGGCCGAGGGCGAGCGCAAGCAGAAGTCCATGCAGGACATCCTCGATCTGATGATAGGGCGCGCCCGCCTCGACGAAAAAGCGGCTACCGTCACGCGCGGCATAAGGAACAGCCGCGATCAGCAACTCTCTTCCATCCGGCAGCCGCTCGTCACGCGAGAAGGCTTCCTTGACCGGCCGCGTGAGCCCTGCCAACTGCGACGCATCGAAGCTGCCATCCTTCGGCAACCCGGAAACGTACAGCACGCTTCCGTCCTCGCGGGTCACCCGCAAGAATCGGCCGTTGATCTCGGGAGAGAAGTGTTCTCCGATCTCATAGATGACGTACTCCTCGCCGCTTTGATCGACGTTCGAAAGGAGGGTCTCGCCGATTTGCCGGGCCTCGTTGGTCAGCGACTCACTTAAGTTCCACTTCAGGTACCGGCCGAGGCCCATGTAGACCGATGCGCCGAAAAGGAGGAGCGACCCCGCTAGCAATCCCGCGTACCAAGCCGTGACACGGAAACGGATCGAGCGAATGTTCATTGCTCGGCCTCGTCGCTGATCGTATAGCCGGCGCCGCGCACCGTTCGGATCAGCTTCTGCGGAGACGCGGCGCTGACCTTGTTGCGCAAGTGCCGAACGTATACGTCGACGATGTTCGTTGCACCCTCGAAGCTCTGGTCCCACACGTGATCGATTATCATCGTTCGAGACAGCACGCGTCCGGCGTTTGCCATCAGGTATTCCAGGAGCGCGTACTCCTTTGCCGTCAGCCCGATTCGCCGCCCGGCGCACCTGACTTGTTGTGTGAGCCTGTCGAGCTCGAGGTCGCCGACCCGCAGCACGCTCGCACGGCTGACGGGGCCGCGCCTCAGCAGGGCTTTGACGCGGACCATCAATTCGGCGAAGGCAAACGGCTTAGTGAGGTAGTCATCTGCGCCGGCTTCGAAGTTTTCCACCTTGTCGGCCACCGCGTCGCGTGCCGTCAGTACCAGTATCGGCACGTGCTGGTTGGTCCGGCGAATCCGGCGCAGCACTTCAGTCCCGCTCATTCCCGGAAGCATAAGATCGAGTATGATCAAGTCGTAGTGATACGCCGTCGCCAGATCGAGCCCGCCGCTTCCATCCTGCGCGAGGTCGACCGCAAAGCGGTCGGCTACAAGGCCGCGCTCGATAAACCGCGACACTTTCACCTCGTCTTCAACCAAAAGGATGCGCATTGCTACTTCGATACGCTACATTACTTGGATTAATCACTGATGAACTCAAGATGAAAATCCGTTAAGACATTCACTTGAACCGCCCCAACATTGATTGCTCTACGGAGCGTCGGCCGCGGCAGGTCCGCGCTCTCAAAACCGAAACGTGTACTGCAACTTTCCGGCGAGGCTGGTTTCGGCCGCGCGGAATCGAAAACCGCCCCCTTCGTCCTGAAGCCAGCCCTGATTGAACACCAGAAACACTTCGTTACCCGGCCTGATGATCCAACGAACGCGGCTCTGCCATCCGAGGTTGCGCGACTCGTTGTCGAACTGCACCAGATTGAAGAACGTCAGGTACGGCGAGACCGAGTAGTTCACTCGCAAGCTGTAGATGCGCGCAACGAAGTTTCCTTCTTTCAATCGCGCGAAGGTCTGGCGCAAGCTGACTGCAGCCTGAAAGTGAGGCGCGAGTTTGTATTGGAACGAGGTGTTGATCTCGTCAGCGCGGCCCGACCAGTACGTGCCGAACCACCACGTAGCATCGATCTTCCACGGCCGCTTCGAAGCCGTGAACACTTCGGCTCGCCATCGGGTGAACCGATAATCGCCCGCCGGCAGCACAACGCCCTCGGCGATTTCGAAGGGCTCGAACAGTCTCTCGAACTGCGGAGCGTAGTTGAATTCGACGTGCTCGCCCGAGTTCAGTGTGTAGTTGATCGGCGCGGTGAAGAGCCGCCAGCTCTCGGTTTGTCCTTTGTCCAGTCTGGTGAACCGGGTGAAGCGGAACTCATGAAACATTTGCCTGACGTTCAGGAAGTGCTTCGGCCGCGGATCAAACTCGGCCGAGATGTTAAGCGTGTTGACGCCGGGCCGGGGAACGAATCCCAGCGCCGGCCGGAAGTTGTCGCCCACGTGACGCCACTCGACCTCGATGTCCCATAAATCGTTCGGGTAGCTGACGGTGAAGCCATACGAATTGTCCTTGCCGCCGCCGCCTTCGTTCCTGGTCTTGAGCGCGAATGCTTCGACGCCGAAGTTCTGTTCTCTGCCGAGGAACCGCGACGTGAACAACCGCAAGTCGGCGCCGAAGGTGCGGCCCGAGCCTTCGCCGGCTGGATTGCCTTCGGTGTAGATTCCGCCGATGTATGACTGCTTCAACAGGCTCCGCTTCACGCGGCCGATGAAGAATGTTTTGGCGTCGGTGAAGTCGGTCTCGCGGGTGCGCACCGCGAGCACGCCCAGGTTGTAGCGGCCGGCGGTGCCGGTCAGCTTGCTGCCGGCGAGAATCGGCACTTCCTTTCCTGAAAGCAAACCGATTCTGCGGCTGAAGAATGGGATCACGTCCGAGCCGCCATCGCCGAAGCTGAACACGCCGGCGTTCTCAAGAAAGAATGCGCGCTTCTCGGGAAAGAAAAGCGGGAAGCGAGTCAGGTTGATTTGCCGGTTGTCGACCTCGGTCTCCGCGAAGTCGGTGTTGATCGTCGTCGTCCACTTCAGGCTAGGGGTGATGTTGTAGAAGATATCGACGCCGGCTTTCCCGTCGATATCATTACCGCTGCCTTTGCCATGCAGCGCCCGGCCGGAAACGAACGGGCGAACGTCGAGTCCTCGTCCTTGTTCGACCTCGGTTAAGCCCGTGATCTCTCCGGCTTCGGAGACCTGAAAGAACTTCGCATCGAGGCGCGGGGAAGCCCAGCGGTCTTCTTCTATCTTCCGCTTTATCGTGCGCGAGAAATTGAAGCCCCAGCCCTGCTGGCCTTTATTGAAGCCCAGGCTCTTGAATGGAATGGCGAACTCGGCGGTCCATCCGCGGTCGAACTTGCGAGTGCGCACTTCCCATATCGCGTCCCATTCTTTGTTGAGATCATCGTTCTCGATAATCAGGCCATCGACCAGCGCGCCGATCGGATTGGTTGCAAAGTAGAACCCGTTGCGGCGGTCGCGAAAAGTGTCTACGACGATCTCCACGCGGTCGTCGGCCGACAGGTCGGCGTCGCGCGCCATCTGAGTCCCAATGATTCGGTGCGGCTCCGAATCATAGCAAGTGACGCCGATGTAGAGCGCTCGGCTGTCGTGCAGGAGCTTCACCTCGGTCAGTTCGCTGGCCTTCTCGCCGGGGCGCGGCTCGCGCTGTAGGATTTCGCCGATGGGCGCGGCCTCGGCCCAATCCGGGTCGTCCAGGACTCCGTCGATTACGACGTGTGATTTGGCGTGAGTAATGGTGGTTCGCCTCGATTCTTCAGCGGGCCGAACCGCGTGAGATGCCTCGGCCTGGAACTGAATAGACGTGAACGCGACCGCAACGATGCAGGCTCTCTTCATCCGCCGTGCCATTGACTGGAGATTCGGTATCACCGGATTTGAGATAGTCGCATGATTGCAGATCGACATTCAAACAAGGAGCGGTCCAAAGTTGAACCCTGCCCCGCTTGCACTCAAAAGCGCTTTGCTATAGATTACCCCACGCCACAGTGGAAGCCGTAACAGGCTGCTGACCACTTGGGGATTCCGGAGTTCTTCACTTCCGAACACGCATGACATTGCAGGAGACCAAAGCGATGGCAAAAATGAGCCGTTGGCGTATGAGCGGTGCCCGTCCCCGCGAGCTTGGAGGGGTGACTCGCGCGGCCGTCGTAGGAATGATTCTCGCTGTCGCGGCCTTGATGACCCTTTCGCGAGCGCCGGTCGCCTATGTGGCGGCGACCGACGCCTACGCAATCAAGGATGCACAGATCGTTACCGGCACGGGCCGGACGATTGCCAAGGGGACGATCGTCATACGAGACGGGTTGATCACCGAGGTCGGTGAAACGGCGAGGATTCCGGCCGATGCCCGGGTGATTGACGGAACCGGACTGACAGTCTATCCCGGCTTGATTGACGGATACACAAACCTGGGACTCCCGGCTCCGTCTCAACCGGCGCCGACGGGCCCAGGCGGTGGCGGGGGCCGTCAAGCCGCCGCCGCAGGCGCGGCGCAACAACCAGACCAGGCGTTAGGCGATCCGTCGGCTTCGGCTGCGGATCTGGTCAGGCCCGGCGGGTCGAACATCGAAGACGCACGCACAGCGGGCGTAACGTCGGCATTGAGCAGTCCGCGGCAGGGAATACTCGCCGGTCAAAGCGCCTTGATTAACCTCGCTGGGGATGAACCATCCAGGTTGGTTGTGCGCGCGCCGGTCGCTCTTACGGTTCAGTTCACGACTGCCTCCGGGTTCGGGGGGACATTCCCCGGTTCATTGATGGGCACCGTCTCTTTCATCCGGCAGACCTTTTACGACGCGATCCGTTACCGCGACGAAGTAGAACGATTCAATCGAGTGAAGCGCGGCGTACCGCGTCCTGAACACAACAAGAAACTGGCAGCGCTCCAACCGGTCCTTAAGGGCGAGCTTCCTGTGCTGTTCGTGGCCAACAGCGACGGTGACATCCGCCGGGCGCTTGCAATCGCGGACGAGTTCAAGCTCAAGCCGATCATCGCCGGCGCGCTGTTCTCGTATCGCGTGACCGACCTGCTCAAATCCAGAAACGTGCCGGTCATTCTGTCGGTCGATTATCCTAAGCGGCCATCGGATATGCCTGAAGATGACGACGAGCCGCTGCGGGTGCTGCGCGAGCGGGCTGAAGCTCCGAAGTGCGCGGCGCGGCTGGCGCAGGCGGGGGTGAAGTTCGCCTTCACATCGGGGACATTGAGGCCGGCGGATTTCATCGCCAACGTCAAGAAGGCAGTTGAGAACGGGCTGGCGAAGGATGAGGCCCTTCGCGCGTTGACGATCAACGCGGCGGAGATTTATGGCGTCGCTGAGCAGCTCGGGACGATTGAGACCGGCAAGATCGCCAACCTGCTGGTCACCGCCGGCGATCTGCTGGGCAAGGACGCGAAGGTTCGTCACGTGTTCATCGACGGCGGGGAGATCGAGCTCAAGAAACCCGAGACGCCTGCTGCCGGCGGTCGTCCCGGCGCACCCGGAGGGCGGCCCGGGCCGGCAGTAGATCCGTCGGGCGATTGGGACCTTAACGTTCAGTCGCCGCAAGGCGCGATGACCATCCGGCTCAGCTTGCGACGGGACGGTGATCGCATTGCCGGAACTCTGACTGGTCCGATGGGGCCCGTTGAGATTCGAAGCGGCTCGATGACGGGTAATCAGATTCGCCTCACGTCGACGATATCGATGGGCGGCGACTCGATCGAAGCGATAACCGTCGGCACGATCGAGGGCGACACAATGCGAGGGACGATCTCGATCGGCTCGTTCGGCTCGTTCGAGTTCACCGGCACAAGGCCGAGATGAATCGATTTTGGATTCGCGATTTTGGATTTTGGATTTGCGGGTGAGTTCTAATCTCAAGCCTGACCCTCGGGGGCTTCAATTCGCGGTTTGAGATTCATGGCTCCGCTCTCGAGGCGTCAGATTCGAGATGTAGAGTTCGAAACCCAGGCCGTCGTGGCAGCGCGAATCAAAAATCCAAAATCCAAAATCCAAAATCCTTGGGGGGATTATGAGAAAAGCAAACCCGACAATCTCTTTGGCAGTGGCTCTTGCGATGGCCGGCGCCGTCTACGGGCAAAGCGGCTCCCGGAGCCAGCCCGGCGCCTCGCGTGAGATGCTGATCAAGAACGCGACGATACTCACGGCGTCCCACGGCGTAATAAAGAACGGTTCGATTCTCATCCGTGACGGCAAGATCGCCGAGGTCGGGCCGAACGTCGCCTCCAGTGATCCCAACGTCCGGGTGATAGACGCGACCGGCAAGTTCGTGACGCCCGGCATCATCGACTGCCACTCACACACAGCGGTCGATGGAAACGTGAACGAAGGCTCGCTGTCGGTCACGGCGATGGTGCGGATACAGGACGTGATCAACCCTCACGACGTGGACGTCTATCGCGAGCTGGCTGGCGGACTGACCACGGTCAACATTCTAAACGGGTCGGCCAACGCAATCGGCGGGCAGAACGCGGTGGTCAAGCTGAAACGCAACCGGCCGGTGACCGAGTGGTTCATTCCCGACGCCCCGCCCGGAATAAAGTTCGCGCTGGGTGAAAACCCGAAGCGGTCCAACTTCCAGCCACAGCCGGGGCAGCAACGCCGCTACCCCGCGACTCGCATGGGCGTCGAGGAGGTGATTCGCGAGGCGTTCACTCAAGCCAAGGACTACATGCGCGAGTGGCAGGACTACGAGGCGAAGAAGGGCAAGGACCCGAAAGCGATTGCCCCGCGCCGCGACCTGAAACTCGACGCGCTGGTCGAAATCCTTCAGGGCAAGCGATTAATCCACTCGCACTGCTATCGCGACGACGAGATCGTGATGCTGTTGAACCTCGGAGACGAGATGGGCTTCCACGTGCAGACCCTGCAGCACGTGCTCGAGGGTTACAAGGTCGCCAAGGAAATGGCCGCGCACAAAACCGCGGGCTCGACCTTCGCTGATTTTTGGTCCTACAAGGCCGAAGCTTACGACGCGATTCCCTACAACGCGGCGCTGATGACGAACAAGGGCGTGAACGTCTCGATCAACTCCGACTCAGACGAGCGGGCGCGCCGGTTGTACCTCGAAGCCGCGAAGGCGATCAAGTACGGCGGCTTGACCGAAGAAGAAGCGCTGCGCACGATCACGCTGAATCCGGCGATGCAGCTTGGAATCGACAAGCGGACGGGCTCGATCGACCCCGGCAAGGACGCCGACCTGGTGATCTTCAGCCGGCACCCGTTCTCGGTTTATACCGTCGTCGAGATGACGATGATCGAGGGCGAGGTCTATTTCGATCGCAAGGAAGACCTACAGGGCCGCGACGCCCTCAAGAAAGAGAAGGCCGATCTGGTCAAGCTGCTCAGGGGTCAGCCGAGGGGCGCGCCGACTCCCGACAAGGGACCTGATGTGCCGTCTCCTCCGGAAAGGTAAAACAGACTTTGGTCGTGATTTGAGTTTTGACGTTCTCGGGTTTGACCTTTGCAGATACAGGCCGAAATCGTTAGCTGAGTTTGGGCGGGCGATTTGTATTCGGCGTGGCGCGAGATTCCCCGACTCCGGGGCGCAGACTCCAGTCGGTGCTCCCGTGCCATCGACTTCTGTCTGAGTCACCGATGACGAACGAAAGGTTCAATCAATGAGCGCACTGAAACTAACGCTTGCTATCGCGCTGCTGGCGTTGCTCAGCAGTACATTGTTGCCTAACGCGATTCACGCGCAGTCCCGCGGCGAAACCTACGCGATCCGAAACGCGCGGATCGTCACCGTCACCGGTCCGGTGATAGAGCGGGGGACCGTCGTCATCTCGAACGGCAAGATCGCGGCCGTCGGCGCCAATGTCCCGGTTCCATCCGGTGCGCGGGTGATCGACGCTGCCGGCTTGTCCGTCTATCCGGGCATGATCGACGGCGGGACGGTGATGGGATTGACCGAGATCGGCTCGGTAGCCGGCACGGTCGACACTTCGGAGATCGGTGACAACAACGCGAACATACACGTCGACGTTGCGATTCGGCCCGACAGCTCGCACATTGCCGTAACGCGAGTGAACGGCATCACGACGACGCTGACCGCGCCGCGCGGAGGGCAGATATCCGGACAAAGCGCGCTAGTCAACCTCGATGGCTGGGTCGTCAAGGAGATGCTGGTCAAGACGCCGGTTGCGATGCACATCAACTGGCCGGGCGGACTCGGGCAGGGGTTCGAATTCGGCGGCGGCCAGCAGCGCTCGGTCACCGAGCTTCGCCGCGAGCAAGACCGCCAGGTCGAGAACATCAAGAAGATTCTGCGAGAGGCAAAAGCCTACGGGGACGCGAAGGACGCGCGAGCCAAAGACCCGGCCATTCCGGCGCAAGAAACGAACCTCAAGCTCGAGGCCTTGATTCCGGTCGTCCGCGGCCAGATGCCGGTTGTGATCAACGCTAATATCGAGCGCGACATCAAGAATGCGATCGCGTTCCTGGACGAGATGAAGCTGAAGGGCATCATCGCCGGCGGAATCGAAGCCTACAAAGTCGCCGATCAGCTCAAGGCCAAAAACATCCCGGTGATCGTCGGTCCGGTGCTGCGCATGCCGGTCAAAGAAGACGACGGCTACGACGCCGCATACGCGAATGCGGGCTTGCTGTCAAAGGCGGGCGTGAAGATCGCGTTCCAGACTGGTGATTCGGCGCATTCGCGCGACTTGCCGTACAACGCCGGGATGGCCTCGGCGTATGGGTTGCCGAAAGAGGAGGCGTTGAAAGCGGTGACGATCTATCCCGCTGAGATCTTCGGCGTGGCGGATCAACTCGGTTCGATCGAGAAAGGCAAGATCGCGAATCTGATCGTGACCGACGGCGACCCGCTGGAGATACTGACCAAGGTCAAACACGTGTTCATAAGCGGGCACGAGGTCCCACTTACGAGTCGCCATACCGAGTTGTACGAGAAATACAAGGCGAGACCGTAGCTCAACCGGAGCGCATCTCCTCTACTCGTCCTGGGATTGGGTTGATCCAACGTAGACCGCGGGGGGAACATCAGGCGGTTACTCTTCGCTGGCGGGCGCCGGACTCTGTTGGGTCGCCCGGCGCTTGAACATCTGAATCTCGTTGCCCGCGTGGTTGTGCCTCACTTCGTCCATTATGTGGTGAATCAGCAGCAAGCCCCTGCCGCTCGATTGCAGTAGACGCGCGGGATCGGTGCAATCGGGAACTGCTTCCGGTACAAAGCCCGAACCTTCATCCGTGATCGTGAATCTCGCGCCGTCACAGCAGAAGTCCACGACTACCTGCACCGCTTTACGAGGGTCAGATTTGTTGCCGTGCTTGATCGCGTTCACTATCGCTTCGTCAAGCGCCACCAACACTTCGGTCTCTTCGGGCTGCATCACTCCGAGGCTGGTCATCCGCTCGGCTAAGTAGTCTATCAGGCCGTCCAGGTATTGCAGGTCGCTCGGTACTTTGAGAGAAATCCGTTCGTTCGGTTCGGCGAACCGCTCGGGCTGGGCGGGTGTGCGGTTGTCCGGCACAGGGGCCCTCGACAACGACGGCAGCGCATCGATTGCTCGGTTGGCATGGCGCCTGTATGAGGCTGGTCTGTAGTTGTTCGCGCGCCTTGAACTCAATTAGTCTCTTAACACACTCTCGGTCATGGCTGTCATCGGACCGGCACCCGCTCGGGATGCACACGGCCCACGAGTCTTATACCACGGAAAGAAACAATATTCTATGGTTTATTCAAATCGGTTTTTTAGATACTGAGTCGGGCGCGCACGAACCGCCCTCCAGACTTTCGCCAGGCCACAATAACCGCCACCTGGAACCTACGACTAAATTCGCGCTGAACTTTTCCAGTTTCGTCGCGTAATAGCATTACGTATAATGCCGTCAGGAGGTAATCAGATCATGCACGAAGACAAGAAATCGCCCGGAGACGTGATTATCGAAGAGAAAGGCACGGAGAATGATGATGTGGTGGTGACCAAGCTCCCCAGCGAGGAGAAACCGCCGACCAGCGGGTTTGATGAACTGGCGTCATCGGTAAAGGAAGTCGCCCAAAAGACAGGCGACGTGCTCAACAAGGCGACCGAATCGATCAGCAAGGCGATCGAATCGGCCCTTTCGGCACGGGGCCACGTGGTGATGGTCAGGGTCAATGACGAATCGCTCAAGAATCTGGACGCACTTGTTCAGTCCGGGATCTTCAAGAGCCGCTCGGAGTCGGCTGCGTTCCTGATCAGCGAGGGAATCAAGGCACAGGAACCGCTCTTCCAGCGAATCTCGGAAAAGATCCAGGAGATCGAGCGGCTGAGGTCGGAACTGAAGACGATCGTCGAACCGCCTAAGTGACCGTCGACAAACCCTCATCACCGAAGGCCGATCGATAGTCGGGGATCGCGGCGCAGGCGCGTCGAGCGGTCATTCTCCGCAGGCTTGGTAGCCGGCCTCGCCCTGTTTATAATGCGAGGCGAGGTACCGACATGAAGCGCGGCGTGTCATCAGAACTCAGCCGGTTGGCTCAGAAAATAGAAGACCAGGAACGCCTCACCTTCGAAGACGGCCTGACCCTGTTCGCCAGCGATGATCTCCTTGCCGTCGGCGGGATGGCCAACAAGGTGCGCGAGCGGATCAACGGCAACGTCACCTATTACAACGTCAACCGCCACATGAACTACACCAACGTTTGTGTCTCGGACTGCGCCTTCTGCAGTTTCTATCGGCGCGTGCGAGACCCGGAAGCCTATGACTGGTCCGTTGAGGAGTGCGTTGCCATCGCGCGAAAGGCTTACGGCGAGGGCGCCCGGGAGTTGCACATCGTAGGCGGGCTGCACCCGCGATTGCAGTTCGACTATTACTCAACGCTGCTCAGCGAACTCAAACGCAACTTTCCCGGGCTTCACCTCAAGGCGTTCACGATGGTCGAGCTCGACCACCTCGCCCGGACCTGCCGAATGACCGACGAAGAAGTGATCGACGGCCTCATCGCCGCCGGGTTGGATAGCTGTCCTGGCGGCGGCGCGGAGATTTTTCGGGAACCGACGCGCAGCAGGATCTGCGCGCACAAGACCTCGGGCGAACGCTGGCTCGAGCTGTCGGAAAAGGTCCACCGGCGCGGTCTTCACACGAACGCGACAATGCTCTACGGCCACGTTGAAACCTACGAAGACCGCGTAGATCACTTGATGAAACTGCGCGAACTCCAGGACAAGACCGGCGGGTTCATGTGCTTCATCCCGCTCGCGTTTCACCCAGCGGGGACGGCGATCTCCCACCTTCCGGGACCGTCAGGAATCGATAGTCTCAAGACAATCGCCGTGTCGCGGTTGCTGCTCGATAACATTCCCCACATCAAGGCCTACTGGGTCCTGTTGGGCAAGAACCTCGCCCAAGTTGCTCAACGGTTCGGCGCCGACGATCTCGATGGCACGATCACCGAAGGCGGCTCGCTGATGGAGTCCTATCTCGCCGAGGGCAACGAGAATCAACTAACCAAGGCCGGGATCGAAGATATGATTCGCGGGGCGGGCCGGATCCCCGTCGAGCGGGACACACTGTATAACCCCATTGAAAGTAGACCAGCCGACCGAAGCAGCCCGCCCCCTCGCAGTCTTCCAGTGCTTGATGATGGCTCGCTTCGCGACGAGTTGGTCGAATCCACTGGATCCTAACTCGAACTATGCGTCCCGCTGTGCCGACTGATGCAGGAACTGAGTAGAAAACCCAACGGGATTGCGTCCACCGGGCCGTCACGGGTTCAACGTCCGAAACCCGGCGGGACGCACGACCGCGTGGGGCTGCGAGGATACCTTCGTCTGGCGCGGATTGCCGGTTCGTTCCTTCTCTTCGGTCTTCGGGTCATTGCGGACAATCTGAGATGGCTTCGATGGACCGGCGCGTCGCCATCCGTGTTGCGCCATCGCGAGGGCGCCGCGCTGCGGGAGAAGCTGATCCGGCTCGGCCCGACCTTCATCAAGATAGGCCAGACGCTTGCGACGCGCGCGGACCTGCTGCCCATCGAGTACATTCAGGAATTGGCCCGGCTTCAGGACGAGGTTCCCGCGTTCCCGACTTCACAGGCTCGCGCAATCGTCGAGCAAGAGCTGGGCGTGCGAATCGAGGATATCTTCGCGAGTTTCGATGAGGCGCCGATTGCGGCGGCCAGTTTAGGTCAGGTACACCGCGCGCGATTGCGAACGGGCCAGGCGGTCGCAGTCAAGATCCAACGGCCCGGTATTCATTCCCAGATCGACCGCGACCTGGCCGTGCTTCGCAGAATCGCGCGCGCACTCGACCGCTATCCGAATCTGATCAGGGGCGTGGATTGGCAGGGCGCGCTCGGCGAGTTCCGATCCACCGTCTTCGAAGAGCTTGACTTCGAGCAGGAGGCTCGCAACGCCGAAGTCTTCCGAAGCCACTTTGCGCGATGGCGCGAGGTCTACGTGCCGCGAATCTATCAGGTGTTTTCAACGCGACGCGTGATCGTGATGGAGTTCATCGACGGGTTGAAGGTAACCGACACCGAGGCGCTCGGCTCCGCCGGGCAAAGTCCGCACGAGGTAGTGAAGCTGCTGACGCGAACCTACCTGAAGCAGTTGCTGGAAGACGGCTTCTTCCACGCTGATCCGCACCCTGGAAACCTGCGAGTGATGGCTGACGGCAGGCTGGCCTTCTTTGATTTCGGGATGGTCGGGAGGCTCTCGGTCGAACTGCAATCGAAGCTGATCAACGCGTTTTTCCACGTGATCGAGCGCGACGTTCACGGCCTGGTAGATGACATGGTGCGGTTAGGCTTCATCGATCTGTCGCCGGAAGAAGAGCTTCGGTTCAAGCCGAACATCGAGATGTTGTTTGATCGATACCTGGGCCGGCGGCTGGGAGACGTGAACTTCAAGGAGTTGATCTTCGATGTGGCGCATGTCGTTTATGAGTTTCCGTTTCGGATTCCGGCGAGTTTCACCTACATCGTGCGCGCCGGGATGACGCTTGAGGGAATCGGCACGCAGGTCGATCCGGGGTTCAACTTCTTCGAGGTCGCCCGGCCATATGCCAAGCGATTCATGTTCAGGCGCGAGGGCCGCTACCTCCGCAGGTTGATCGTCGATCAGGTTGTGAAGGGCGAGTCGGGCAACATCGAATGGAGCAAGGTGTGGAAGCTGGCGAAGATGGCCTTCAGGTACTACGCGCGAGGTGAGAATAAACTCTAGCCGACCGCTGAAGAGAGTCCGGCATCAACGAGTATCTGGAGGGGACTACTCAATGATACTGGCCGATCCATCGCGGGCATTCGGTCAATCTTGATCGTTGCGACTGAGAGGATCTTCAGGTTGGGTAATACTCTTTCGCACGCGAGGGCTTCGCCGCCCCAGCGTATACAACAGGAAGGGACGACTTACTGATCGGCAGCGGCCTGCGCCCGTAGATCATCACGAGTTTCAGGGCCCAACGCCTTGAGCGCTCTCGTTGCAGCAGCGCGAGCGTGAAGCGATTCATCTTCCTGAACCGCGCGGTTGAGCGCGTCGATCGCGCGGACATCACCAAGGTTCCCTAACGCCAACGCAGCCGCCGCGCGAACCGAGGCGTCCGCATCCTCCTCGAGCGCCGCGATCAACGCGGGCAGCATCCGCTCATCCCTGCGGCCCTCGGCGCACATTCGCGCGAGCTCCTCTGCGGCGCGCTGCCGCGAGTATGGAGTCACATCTCCGAGCGACCGGATCAGATCGAGCAGTCGCGCGTCTCGGTTTGCCGGAGGACCTGTGTCAAGACGTTCGGCTAGGGCTGGAGCGTAACCCCTCCGCCGCAAATAGAGCCGTTCGTTCCGAGTAAGATTGCGCCGGTTCGCCGCCCACCAGACGATGGCGACAACGATCAGGACGACCAGGAGAAATGGGAGCATCTTAGAGATTTTGGATTTTAGATTTTGGATTTTAGATTGCGGACTTCGGATTTGGATCGTCGCTCCCGATCGCCTGTTCTCGAAATTCTCGAATAATCACGCGAGTAATCACGCGAGCCGCGGACTTCAAATCGCGAATCCAAAATCTAAAATCCGAAATCCAAAATCTTCTCATCCGTTCTTGCCGCGCCGTCTCTTTTCTTCGATCAACGGCGGACGCGGGGGTGGGCGGTCGATGTCGGTGCGCGGACGAATGACTCGCGGACGCTCACCGGGTTCGCCCTCAACCATTCGAGGAGTGCGGCGCTCGCCGGGCGGCTTGACGCCGTCATCGCGCAAGGCGCTCTTCGCCTTGTCCGCAGTCTCATCGCTCGATATTGCGGCGGCCTCGTCCGCGGCGGCCTTCTGAATCGCTTTCTCCGCTTCGGCGCGGCGCGCGACGATCTCCCGGTCGGCGGGCGGCGCTTTCGGGAATTGATCGTTAGGTCGTTCCTTTAGGAACTTCTCCATGAATTGAATCCACATCGGCAGTGCTGCTACTGACCCCGCCTCTGCGCGTCCAAGACTGCGTTTGAGGCCCGGATAGCCGATCCATACTCCCGCGGTGTAGCTAGGCGTATAGCCGATGAACCATGCGTCGGTGAAATCATTCACCGTTCCCGTCTTGCCGCAGATTGTCCGCCGCGCAAGCTCCTTGTTCGACATTATCGAGCCGGCGGTGCCGCCGGTTACCACGCCGCGCATCATGTTCTGCATCTGCGCAGCCACATAAGGCGAGATCACTTTGTAAGACTCCGGCTTCCACTGTCCGCCCTCGACCGGATTGCCCGTGGCGTCTGTCACTTTCCTGATCAAGTGCGGCTTGACCCGCACACCTTGATTCGAGAACGAGGAGTATGCGCTCACCATGTCGAGGAGCGGTTCTTCGGTTGCGCCGAGCGCCGACGGCAACACGCGCTTCATCGGGTTGGGCAGTCCGAACCGCTTGACGACTTCCGCGCCCTTGTCCACGCTGATCATCGAGAGCAACCGCACGGCTACAACGTTCAACGACTGCTGAAGCGCCGAGCGAAGCGGCAGTGCTCCCCCGCCCTCCGAGCCGTCATAATTAGTCGGCGACCAGCCCGTTCCCGGATCGACGAAGGGCTCGGCGCTGACGACGCTGTCAGGTGTGAAGCCGCTCTCAATCGCGGCGGCATAGATGAACGGCTTGAACGCCGAGCCGGTCTGTCGTTCGGCTTGTGTCGCGTTGTTGAACTTGCGAGTCGCGAAATCATATCCGCCGACCATCGCCTTCACTTCGCCCGTCTTTGACTCTATGCATACGAGCGCCGCGTCGACAACGGGCAATTGATCCAGGTTCACCTCAAGCGTTCGCTTCTCGTTATCCGCCTTGACCACCTTGAACACGGCGAGATCGCCTTTGCGGAGGAGCTTCGACGGGGGTCCGCCGGCCCATTTGGTATTGGCTTCGGTGATCGCCGCCGTGTAATCACCGAAGCGCACTTCGGCGCCCGCCGGACTGACGCCGGTTACCAGACCGTAGATGTATTCGCCCGCGACGTAGTCGCCCAGCCAGTCGGGATGCGTGTAATGCGAGAGGTCGTTAGCGATTTTGTTATCGAGGACGTTCAGAAGTTTCCCACGCCAGCGCTTGCCGTGCCGGTCCTCATAAGCGTGCAGGCCGCGGCGAATCGCACGCACTGCTTCCCGCTGGGCTGCGGCGTCGATCGTCGTGTAGATGCTCATGCCGCCGGTTTGCGTCTGCCACGTGCCGAAGGTTTCTTCGGACTCCTGTCGCACTTCTTCGACGAAGTAACCGAAGATCGAATTGTTGTTGCCCGATTGCGGGTTGAGGTTCAGATTGATCCTGGTCTGCTTCGCGCGGTTGAATTCGTCGTCGGTTATGTAGCCCTCTTCGCGCATTCGGTACAACACGACGTTGCGCCGGTCGAGCGCGGCCTTCTCGTCGCGAGTCGGCGAGTAGAGGCTCGGCGCTTTCGGCAAGCCGGCGAGCAGCGCGGACTCTTCGAGCGACAGGTCTTTGAGCGATTTCGAGAAATAGTACTGTGCGCCGGCCTCAAACCCGTACGAACCGCCCCCGAGGAAGACCGTGTTGCAGTACATCTCCATTATCTGTTCCTTGGTGTAGTAGCGCTCGATCTGAAGCGCGACCAAAACCTCCCTCAGTTTTCTCGCGTAGGTCTTCTCGGGCGTCAGGAAGTATGCGCGCGCGAGCTGTTGGGTGAGGGTCGATGCTCCTTCAGCTTTCCGGCCGGTGGTCACGTTCTTCAACGCGGCCGAAGCGATGCGGATGGGGTCGACGCCGATGTGCTGAAAGAAGCGGTCATCTTCGATGGCCCAGATGGCCTGCCTCATCCGATCGGGAATCTGGTCGTAGGTGACGGGGATTCGCCGCTCCAAAGAAAACTCGCCCACGACTGTTTTCCCATCATCGGCGAGCACGCGCGTAACGAGATTGGGCTGGTAGTTGGCAAGCGCCGCGACCTGCTGAGCTTCTTCGGTCATGCTCGCCTGATAGGCGACGGTCGCTCCAAACATGATGCCGGCGACGATCGACAGCGCAATCAGCGCCAGGAACGTGTAGCGCCTGAAGAACTCCTGAAACCAGTTTGGCGATTGTGCGATGCCGCGGGTATACGCTTTGAACTTTGAAGGCATAGTCCCTCACTGAGTTTCTGGACGGGCACTGGGGCCGTTGAACATCGCTGTTAGGTTACAGCAGCCCCGAAATGGTTGTCTAGCGACGGCTACGCTATGAAATGCAACGCTATGAAATGCAACAGTGACTTGAACACGACAATGATCTACACTCACGTATTGGACAAGGGAGGGCGCGGCGTGCGAAACCCGGCCGATTCGCAGTAAAGCGGCACGGCTTTCATTAGCGCGGACCGGATTATACAGAAGGGAAGCTTCTGGCCATTCCATCTACAGCGTTACGTCAGACGTGGCGAGGCAATCTTATTGAATGGCAGGAGCATAGGGGGTGCGAAAAGCTGCCGATTGGAATTGGATTATCCAGAAGGAATCTGCTGGATAAAAGTGTTATGAAGAAAACTGGCCATTTCATGTTCGGTTGCTGGGTGAAATATGGGGATCATCTTGGAGGGAGCAGGCGGTGACATCTGGGCCAGCGTATTCGAGTGGGGCCAACTACTCAGGCTTGGTCAGTCATATGGCTGGGTGCCTGCCGGAATGTTGCTTGACGAACCGAATGTTGCTTGGAACGGCGGTTACCAAACGAACGATTGGCAACGCGTTACGGCTGACGATGCGCGCAATTTCGCAGATGCCTTATCGCGAGCGTTAAATGATTTGCCAAGCGATGATAAGCGCCGGAGTGTTACGGTCTCGGTCGAGTTACCGCGAGACTTCCACAATTTACCGACCAATCCCGTTATCGATGGGATTGCTCTCGAAGACATGGAACGTCTCACGCCGCGTGATTGGTTCGGCGGCGGTGAGGGTCGGAAATCTGTGCAAAAATACATTGAGTTCTTTCGCGCGGGTGAATTCGTTATTAAGTAACGCAACCGAACTTCCGCATGCACCCGAGCCCGCGATCAATGTTTTGGTTGGTTCCTTTCAATACTGTGCGCGGGCCGGGTGATGCGAGGCGTTATGTCGCATATGCACAGATGCTAGCTCACGCTGAGCCGGTCTGAGGCATTACGGATTTCGTCATCAAAATGAAGTTCAAGAATCGAAACCTGCGTGCTATTGCTGAGATGGTGATCGGGGATGCAGAACATTTCCCGTATCGATCTAGTAGCTACATAACCCAATTCTTTGAAGAGTGCGACCTCGACTTCGTTCATGACGGTTCGACGAGGTGGGCTTGGACTGCGGAAAGATTGACGGAATTGCTTCAACAGCCACAGCCAGCGGCTTACACGTTGCCGGATCGCTTTGTGCACGTATTGCGAGTTTTGATGCACAGATCTGATGCCGAAGCAGATGATCCAGATCGTTCGCTTGCACTTGAGGCGTTAAACAAGCCTCTATCGCGAGAGGGCTACGAAGCCTTCTACGGCGAAGACGATCTACTTTATGTTCGACACACAGGCACAAAAACAATATCGGCAGCTGTTAACCCCCACAGACCGTTCACACCAAAAGAAATCGAAAGACGAGAACAGCTGATTGGATACTTGGAGCGATGTTCCGAAGATGAATTGATAGAGGAGGTTTTGTTGCCACTTTTTAGGCAACTGGGCTTTCATCGGATTACAGCTGCGGGGCACAAGGACAAAGCGCTTGAGTACGGGAAAGACGTCTGGATGAGGTATGTTCTCCCTACCCAACATGTCTTGTACTTTGGTGTTCAAGTCAAAAAAGGAAAACTGGACTCGGCAGGAATTACCAAGGGATCGAATTCAAATATCGCGGAAATACATAATCAAGTTCTTATGATGCTTGGTCATGAAATATTTGATCCGGAAACAAACAGACGGGTGTTGGTTGACCACGCATTTATTGTGGCCGGCGGAGAGATAACCAAGCAAGCAAAGAATTGGTTGGGCGAAAAGCTAGATGCCACTAAGAGAAGCCAGATACTCTTTAATGGATCGGGAAGATATTGTGAACCTTTACATCACTACTAGTTTGCCCTTGCCCGAAGGAGCAGTACCCAGGGCGGTGCGTAGCTTCGATGATGACATTCCGTTCTGAAGGGATTGCGGCGTGCTGGCCGCTGCAACATAACGATCGGTTCGACCGGAGGCCGCGAAGCAAGTCTCTTATCGTTCGGCAGGTACTCGGCGCGGCCCCGGTCAACCGATCGTTCGGCAAGAGTGGGCGCAGGCTTAACGAAGCGTGTAGAATGCACTCATGGAACGAGACCTTAAGGACGAAGCAAAACGACTCATCGATAGTCTTCCGTCTCTATCGTCATGGGAGCAACTGATGTACGAAATCTACGTGCGCGAGGCGATCGAGAACGGGTTGGCTGACAGTATCGCGGGCCGCAAGACACCGGTTGAGGATGTTCGCGGCGAGTTTGGCTTACCGGAATGAAAGTGAATTGGACCGCTGCGGCCCGGGCACAGTTAAGCGACATTCACTCGTTCATTGCCCGCTCGTCGCAGCAGTACGCTACGAAGACGGTAGATCGACTCACGCGACGATCTCAGCAGATCGCGAGATTCCCGCAGTCGGGCCGAATCGTCCCGGAGGCGAACGACGTAAACATTCGTGAAGTGCTCGAGGGTCCGTACCGGATTATCTACCATCTGATCGACGATGAGATTGACATCATTGCTGTCGTGCACGCGGCGAGGCAGTGGCCGGAAGAACCTTGATCCAGATTCAGCGCGATCCACTCCTGAGGTGCTGAAGGCAATTGTTCAAATGAATCAAAACAACGCTGGCATCTACGGCGCCGTCATTCGCACGGGCCAATTGGCCGTTGGACAAACCGTACGCCTCCAGGCATTCGCCGAGAAGAACGGACCACCATGATGGAAGGACGATGCCCCGGAGCGCCGCTCAACCCGCCGTTGCAGTCGGACGAACGCCAGGTCGTCGGCGCTTGCCGCCTGGAAAGAGAACGAAGCAGATGACTGGTCCTTGGACACGACTTGCCGAGCACTGGCGCTCACAGGGTTTGCCGATCATGGCGGGCTGCTCCGAGACGGAAATCGCTTCGGCCGAGCGGCGATGGAGCTGCGCACTTCCGCGAGACTTCCGAGATTATCTCGCCTCCCTCGGCGGCATGAACCCCTACTACCCCGGCGATCAAGACGCCGAGGGCTACAGCTTCTGGCCCCTGGAACGCTTGCGCACAGCCGTGGAGGAAGCCCGCGATCACAAATGGAACGCATGCCTTCTGTTTCCCGGTGCGGCGAAGCACGTCCTGTTTGCCGACTACCTATGTTGGTGCTGGGCGCTGGCCTTTGATGTAGCCGAGACGTCGCCCGCTTACGGGAGCGTTTGCGTTATTGGTCACGCGGTTCCGGTACAGATCGCTGGTTCATTCGCCGAGTTCGTTGAACTCTACATCGTCGGCTCCGACGCGCTCTATCCCGCACCCCCACGCCCTTGGTGACGCGCCGAACAATCGGATCAACCGGAGCGCGGACAGCCGCGTTGGTCGACACCATTCGCGCGAAAGCACACCCATACATGCTATAAGATGACGGGCCGATCGATTGGCTGACGCTATCGTTGTTCGGATGAGGGGCTCCCGCGCGCGAACACGTCCCACGTGATGCCTTCATCCCTGACCATTCTCAACAACGTCACAGTGATCGCAAGAACAACCGGGCCGATGAACAGGCCGAGAAACCCAAACACAGTCACGCCGCCAAAACATGCGAAGAAGATCAACAGCGTGTGCATTCGAACCTGACCGCTGATCAAGTAGGGGCGGATGATGTTGTCAATGGTTCCGACGACCAGCGAACCCCAGCCGACCAGAATCAGTCCCTGTACCCAATGCCCGCCGAGTATCAGAAAAAGCGACGCGGGAACCCAGACCGTGGCGGTTCCGACGACTGGGATCAACGCGAACACCGTCGCGATCACGCCCCACAGAACCGGCGAAGGAATGTCGAGCACCCATAGTGCGAGGCCTACCAGAGTACCCTGGACCGCCGCGACCACCAGCCCGCCGTAGACGGTTGCCACGATGGTGTCGCCTATTCCATCGATCAGCTTGTTGGTCTGTTCGTGACTGAGCGGCAGGATCACCGCCGCCCGGCGGCGCATCGAGCGGCCTTCTCGAAACAAAAAGAAGAGAGTGAAGAACGTGATTACGGCGTTAACGGCGAACCTGCCGATCTTGCCGGCGACGATGCCGGCTTCTCCAAGCAGCGCGGGCCCGATCTGTTGAAGGCGTCCGAGCAACTCCTTGCGGGCGTCGAATTCGCCCATGTCCACGTGTTGCCCCAGCCAGCGCACGGGACGTTCGATCAATTCCGTCAAGTACAAACTCATGCCGCCGCTCTCGGTGCTCTTTTGATCCAGAAGAGCGTACAGGTCGGACACCTCCTTCTTAATCGCGATGCCGATCAACACAGCGGGCACGGCGATAATCAGGATGACCAACAACGTCGAGAGCAGCGCAGCGAGGGTCGGATAGCGGACGAGCTTCAACATCCTAGCCTGCACGGGGAAGAACACCACCGCGATTACCACCGCCGTGATTACCGGGCTCAGGAAGGGTCTGAAGATAACGAAGCAGAAAACAAGCGCGATGCCGGTCAGCGAGAGGAGGAAGAGGATGCCAGATCGCGTTTTCACGGCGTGCCCCAGTGTCGAATACTCAAGAGTATATAACCGGCGCTGGTCTACCTCTAGGGTGTGCCGGCATTCCGAGATCTGACGTCCCCTGCAATCAAATTCGGTGGAGGACGCCACTAAAGTCCAATAGCGGATGGTTCGCTCGCTGCAGTGTCGTTCTCGTCGGAAATTAAAGCCTCTTTGTGTTTGCACCCTTCAGCGCGGCAGTACAACTCGCGGCCACCGTCCTTCTTCGCTCTCACCAAAAGAAAGCGCGCGCCGCAATCGGGGCACGACTGCGGCATCGGCTTGTCCCAGAGCGCGAACTTGCACGCCGGATAGTTCCCGCAGCCATAAAAGGTTTTTCGCTTTCCCCGCTTGACGACGATCTCGCCGCCGCATTCGGGACAGCTCACACCGGTCGTCTCCTGCTTGATGTACTTGCATTCTGGATAGTTCGAGCACGCGGTGAACGGCCCGAATCGGCCCTGCTTGACGACGAGTTGCTTGCCGCACTTTGGGCACACCTCGTCGAGCGTCACGTCCGGTGCTGCGAACTTGCCGCCCTTGTGGATCTTCCGCGTGGTCTTGCACTCCGGGTATCCGGTGCACGCGAGGAACTGGCCGAAGCGACCGCGTTTCATGACCATCGGACGGCCGCAGTTCTCGCAGGTCTCCTCGCCCGCTTCCGCGTGAGCTTCTTCGCTAACTTCATCGTGGACTTTTGGAATGTCGCGAGTCGTCTTGCACTCGGGGTAGTTCGTACAAGCGAGGAACTCACCGTAGCGGCCAAACTTCCTTGCCATGCGCGAGCCGCAGTTCTCGCATAGTTCGTCGGTCAGTATCTCTTGCCGCTTCACGTCGCGCATGTGCTTCTTCGCGGTCTCGAGGTCCTTGGTGAATTTCTCGTAGAACTCGGCAAGCGCCGCCGTCCATCGCATCTTGCCTTCCTCGATCTCGTCCAGCTCCTCCTCCATGTGCGCCGTATACTGAACGTTGAATAAATCGTCGAAGCTCTCGACCAGCAAATCATTGACGATCATTCCGAGTTCGGTCGGGAAGAACCGGCCCTCCCGGCGCTCGACGTATTCGCGGTCCTGGATCACGGTCATGATCGACGCATAAGTCGACGGCCGCCCGATTCCTTGTTCCTCGAGCGCCTTCACGAGCGTCGCTTCAGTGTAACGCGGCGGCGGCTCGGTGAAGTGCTGGTCCGGCGTCACGTGGTTGAGCGTCAGGTGTTCGCCCTGTTCAACAGCCGGCAGCTTGCGAGCCTGCTCCTCGTCCTCCTCGTCCTTTTCGTCCTTGCCCTCTTCATAAACCGCGAGGAAGCCGTTGAAGCGAATCACCGAACCGGTCGCGCGAAAGATGAATCGCGGCCCCGCGTTGATGTCTATCGTCGTTTGATCGAGGAGCGCCGGCATCATCTGCGATGCGACGAACCGCTGCCAGATGAGTTTGTAGAGCGCGAACTCATCCTTGCCCAGGTACGGCGCGACCGCATCCGGCGTGCGCAGCGCAGAGGTCGGCCTGATCGCCTCGTGCGCGTCCTGAGCATCTTTCTTCGAGCGGTAATAGACTGCCTTTTCGGGAAGGTATGCCGCGCCGAATTGCGAGCCGATCAGATCCCGCGCTTCAGCGAGCGCGGAATCCGCAACACGAGTCGAGTCGGTTCTCATGTACGTGATCAGCCCGACGAGACCTTCCTCGCCTATCTCGACGCCTTCATAGAGCCGCTGGGCGATCTGCATGGTCTTCCTGACATTGAAACGGAGTTTGCGCGAGGCCTCCTGTTGCAGCTTCGAGGTGATGAAGGGCGGGACCGGATTGCGTTTCTTCTCTTTGGTAGTGACCGACGAGACGATGAACTGCTGGCGCCGAACCTCGTCGACGATGTCGCGCGCCTGTTTCTCAGCCTTGATGTGAACTTCGGACTTTTTGGCTTCTTCGGCGAATTCCGACGTCTTGACTGTCTTGTCGTCGATGCGCAGGAGGCGAGCGTCGAAGCTCGGCGGAAGCTTCGCGTTCAGATTGGCGGCGATCGTCCAGTACTCAGTGGGGACGAAAGCGCGAATCTCCCGCTCGCGCTCCACGACCAGCCGCAGGGCGACTGATTGCACGCGGCCGGCGGAGAGTCCGCGGCGGACCTTGTCCCACAACAGGGGACTGACTTGATAGCCGACGATGCGGTCGAGCAGCCGCCGGGCTTGCTGCGCATCGACCAGGTGTTGATCGATCTCGGTTGGGTGCTTGAAGGACTCCTGGATGGCCGACTTGGTGATCTCGTTGAAGAGAACGCGGCGGACGGTCTTTCGGTTCTTGCCGCGGCCCTCGAGCTCTTCTTTGATGTGCCAGCCGATGGCCTCGCCTTCGCGGTCGGGGTCGGTCGCGACATAGATCGTGTCGACGTCTTTCGCGGCTGACTTGAGCTCGCGGATGACCTTTTCTTTTCCCGGAATCGTCTCGTAGGTCGGCTCGAAGTTGTTATCGAAGTCGATTCCGATTCCCTTCTTCGGGAGGTCCTTGATGTGGCCAACCGAGGCGACGACCTTGTAGCCGCGTCCGAGATACTTATTTATCGTCTTCGCCTTCGAGGGCGATTCCACTACGACCAGCGCTTTTTCCATAACCCCCACTTTGCACGTCCGTGAGCGGTCGCACCATGTCAGCTTTCACGATGGACCGTCAAACCACGAAATCTAGCGTCGGCATTCGATCTGTGTCAACAATGAAACGGTAAGAGGACTTGCTCGGGGGATCAGTCAGTCATCGAATCGTCCGTCGCTGATCGCCTGCTCTCACAACTTCCTCACGAAGCTCTTGCCGGGTAGCTGTTTGATCCGGTCCGCCATCTCCAACTTCAACAGCGCGCCCATCAACTCGCCCGAGTTCATTCCCGCCTTCATGATCAAGTGGTCAATGTGAACCGGCTCGTCAACTTTGAGCAGCTTGAAGACCTTTCGCTCGCTGTCCGTGAGCGCGACCTCTTCAATGCTGAGTTGCGCTGGCGTCTTCTCGCCGCGCTCGGCCGCGAGAATCGGCGCCTTCAACTCGGCGGGAAACTCCTCGACCACGTCGCGCCACGTGTGCACGAGCTTCGCGCCGTCTTTGATCAGGTAGTTGGGACCGAAGCTCTTCGCCGAAGTTATGTTGCCAGGCACGGCGAACACGTCGCGGCCCTGCTCGTAGGCCAGCCGCGCGGTGATCAGCGAACCGCTGCGCTCGGCTCCCTCGACCACCATCACGCCGAGCGCCAGGCCGCTGATGACCCGATTCCGAAACGGAAAGTTCTGAGGCACGGGCGGCGTCGTGAGCGGGAACTCGGAGACCAGCGCCCCGTGCTCGGCGATCTGCTCCGCCAATCGCCGGTTCTCTTTGGGATAGACTTCGTCGACTCCCGTGCCCATCACTCCGACTGTGAGCCCCCTGCCATCAAGCGCGCCGCGATGAGCAGCCGCATCAATGCCGCGCGCGAGGCCCGAGACTATCGTCACCCCGCGAGAGGCAAGCTCGCGCGCAAGCATCTCGGCGACGTTTCGGCCATACGTCGAGCACCGGCGCGAGCCGACAATGGCCACGGTCGGTTGAGAGAGCGCCCTCGTCAGATCGCCTTTGACGTACAGCACGATGGGCGGGTCGTAGGTTTCTCGCAGCAGCGCCGGATAACGCGAATCCGTGAGCACGACGACTTCGGTTCCCAGCTCGGCGAGCGTGGCGAGGTCTTGTGTTGCCCGCTCGCGCAACTCCGTGCTCTTGAGCGCCTCAATGGACTCGCGTCGGAGCCCGGCCGATTCGAGCGCGGATTGGGAGGCTTCAAAGCACGCGGTGGGCGAGCCGAACCGGTCTATCAGTATGGCAGCAGTCCGCGAGCCGACCCCGGTCACGAAACTGAGCGCCAACCAATCACGGTGGGATGTGTCTGGACCTGACATTAGCTCCTATCGCCGCAGAATGCTGCCGTCGAGGTCGCGTGGCCGGCAGCGAGAACGCTTCGGACAACCGGCGCTCGATTGTATTACCTTTTGTTCAATAGTCAAGGGCGGTGTTTCTTTGCTTCGGTCTTCTCGTGCTCTTGAGTCGAACTTGAGGTGTGACGCGGCAAGTGGCGCGCCGCAGCGGTTCGATATCTCCGCGACAGTTGAACCGCGCGGCAGCCCTCGCTAGAATGCGGGCTCAGTCGACGAAAACTTGTCGGAAGCGCGACCGGAGGAGAGCGAATGAGAAACGTCCGAAAGATCAAACCTCGTGTCGAGGGCATCATCAAACGAATCGATCCGGCATTGATAGTCCAGGCCACGTTCTATGACGAAGCGAGCGACAGGTTTTTCGTCACGATCGTGGACGGCCCGCGGAAAATCGAAGTCACGCTGCTCGGCCGCGAGTTTGACAACGGCCGCTACGAGAGCGTCAACGCCTCACTGCAGGCTGCGACCGAGCGGCTCAAGCGCGTGCCGATCGGATGACGGACGGAGGAGTCATCGGTCATTGAATCATTGGGTCATTGCGTCATTGAATCAATCGCACAATCGCCCAATGATTCAATCGCACAATCGCCCAATGATTCAATCCGTCACCGGCTCTGTCCAGAATTGAATCGGAAGCGAGAGGATCGGATATCGACGGCGAAGTTCATCCACGAGGACGGCGTAATCTTCTTTGCGCACAAGGCCGTTGCGGAGGCGGTCGCGCAGCTTGCGAATCTCGTAAACGTACAGGTCGTTAACGTACTCGCGGACCAGGTCGGGCGTCGTCTCCTCGGTCGGTGCGACTCCGTGGCGAGCTAGTTCCGCCAGCACTGAGTCCTTGTACCTGAACCGAGTCATCGGATCAATGAATCGTTGGACTCGATGAGCCTATGAACCAATGATCCGTTGACTCAGTGTCCAATCGGTAAGGGGCGTCGATCACTTCACGCGCCGCAGATGAAACGCGGTCGTCGCTTCCTTGCCCTTATCTACCCAGGTCCATTCTTCGGTCAGGTGGTCCGCGTCCTGAAACCGTATCACGAGGCGGAGCATATGGCCGTCGTCCTTTCCCTTCAAGTTCGCGACGTCGACAATCTGAAAGGTCATCATCTTGGCGTCTGACGATTTCTGGGCTCGCATCCGGGGTTGATTGCCGACCGCGCAGTAGTGGGTCATCAAGGTCGATTCGCCGTCCGGGTGATAGACCGTGATCATGTCCACGCTGCCGGTCTTCATGGTTTCCATCAGCGCTGTGCCGTTTGATACCAACTGGAACCGGATTCGGAAGGTCCCTTCAGAGCTCGTGGATTCCCATTCGCCGACCAACGCCTTCAAGCGATCGAAATCGCCGCCAGCGAAGGCGCTGCCGCCGGCGCCCAACAAGAAAAGTATCGAAATGAGAATGCGCTTCTTCATCGTGGTGTCTCCTTGAGGCTCGCTCTCTAGGTTTCGTCTCGGACATCATATTACCTATCATTCGAGCCACGTCAGCTTATCCTCACATGCGAGTTCCCGCAACTGCCGAGACTGCTCGACCCAGCGTCGCCGCAGCATAACCGGGATGGACTCCCATCGACGACAGGAAACCGGGAGGAAAGCCTGAGAAAGGTCTGGATTCCTTCTTCCGCAAGCTCACTCCGTGATCGCAGGGGAATCGCCTTGAGGATACGTGGAGCGTTAATGAAGGGTGTCACAAAAAAGTGAGAGTGAACAGTAGGAAGTTGGTGACACCGTTACGGCCTCATCGTATATTAGCGCCGCTCATCTGCTAAAGGTTGTCTCGTAGACCCAGTAGGTTCCTGACTCGCAAGGAGCACAGGAAGCACGGGGCGTCCGGGTTGAACATGTTTATGCCGCGATTGCGGTTTCTCGATTAGGAGACCAACCGCGCCGGTAGAGTCGGCATCTCAGGCCATCGTCACCGTGAGAGGACTGAGAATCAGGGCACGCTTTCTAAAAAAGTTGTTTTGCAAACGAGTGACCTGCTCCGGCGTTCTTGATGCGAGAAGTCAACGAAGCGTGAAGAAGTCGAAGCAGTTAGTCGGGTAGTAACCCGATTTCAAGGGTAATCTGATCGAACCGCTCCGTTCGCCGGGGCGATATCAAGCGGGGAATCGAATAACCAAACGCGCGGGGTGGGGCGACGAAGAGTCCCTCGCGCAGGGGCGGGAGTACGCCCGACGGGGAGACGTGCGTTCGCTGCCGTCGGCCAGCGTTCGGGCCGCGAGCCTCTGCCTGCGCCGAGACGAGTTCTTTCTGCTGATCAATCGGAGGTGAGTCATGTCAACCAGAAGAGTTCGCAAGGAGAAGAGGTCGATCCGTAACGCACGGCCAACGTGGAAGACACGCGCGAGTAGAGAGATGCGCGCACGCTTGAACAACGTTCTCAAGCAGCGCCGTCTCCTCGTCATCTGCTCACTCGTGACCCTTGCCGTGAGCGTGATGATTGTGGGCTTCGGCGGCATTCACCCTTCGACTTTTCTGAGCGGCGCCTCGCGAGCGGGTGCGCCGCAGAGCTCTCTCGCCCCAGGCAGCCCGTCTATCGAGTACATCATGGTGGGCGGCAGAATGGTCGCAAGCGAACAGCCCGCCGCTACCGGCAATCCTGTGCCGTCCATCAGCAGCATCTCGCCGCCCAGCGTGACCGCCGGAGGCAGCGCGTTCACGCTCACGGTCAACGGTTCGGGCTTCATTAGTAGCTCGGTGGTTCGAGCTAATGGCAGTAATCGTACTACTAGCATCGTCAGCGCGACTCAAGTGACGGCCCAAATACTGGCCACAGACATTGCTGCGGCGGGATCAGTATCGATCACAGTGTTCAATCCAACGCCGGGTGGCGGGACCTCGAACACCGCGACGTTAACGGTCACGTCCAGCAATCCGGTCCCGGCGATAACTAACATCTCGCCGCCGAGCGTTGCTGCCGGCGGAGATGCGTTCACGCTCACGGTCAACGGATCGGGCTTCATCAGTAGCTCGGTGGTTCGAGCTAATGGCAGCAATCGCACGACCACCTTCGTCAACGCCACTCAGATGACTGCGCAGATACTTGCCAGCGACATCACGACGGCAGGGTCGCGGTCGATCACCGTGTTCAATCCGTCGCCGGGCGGCGGGACCTCGAACACCGCCACACTAACGGTCACGTCTAATAATCCGGTCCCATCAATAACGAGCATCTCGCCGTCGAGCGTTGCTGCCGGCGGCGCTACGTTCACACTCACAGTCAACGGCTCGAGCTTCATGAGCGGGTCAGTGGTTCGGGTGAACGGCAGCAATCGCACGACCGCCTTTGTCAACGTCAATCAGTTGACCGCGCAGATACTTGCCAGCGACATCGCTGCGGCAGGCTCGCGGTCGATCACCGTGTTCAATCCGTCGCCGGGCGGCGGGACCTCGAACATCGCTACACTAACGGTCACGTCTAATAATCCGGTCCCATCAATAACGAGCATCTCGCCGTCGAGCGTTGCCGCCGGCGGCGCTACGTTCACGATTACGGTCAACGGTTCGAGCTTCATCAGTGGTTCAGTGGTTCGAGTGGACGGCAGCAATCGCACGACGACTTTTGTCAACGTCAATCAGTTGACCGCGCAGATACTTGCGAGCGACATCGCGACGGCCGGGTCGCGGTCGATCACCGTGTTCAATCCGTCGCCGGGCGGCGGGACATCAAACGTCGTTACGCTGACGGTGACCTCAGGCGGGGGAGTCCCGGCGGCGCCAAGCAATCTCACAGCGACCGTTCAGTCCTCCAGCCAAATCGACCTCGCGTGGGATGACAACAGCACCAATGAGACCGGATTCAAAATAATGGTTTCGCAAAACGGTGGTGCGTGGTTGGTGTGGGACACGATCTTTTCACCGGACGTCGGCGGCTACAATGCGGGTGGCCTCAACCCGGGATTCACCTACTGCTTCACGGTGAGGGCTTTCAATGCCGCCGGAGACTCGCCGGACTCAAACCAAGTGTGCGCCACTACTCCGTTCGGTGAGCTGACAGGAAGCGCAAGTCTAGCTAGCGGTGAGGGCCCCGACACGCCCGCAGGCTCAACTGGAATCCAGTGGACGTGGATAAACGGCCTGAATCAAGTTCCGCCATTCGTTGTTTACCTGGCGGTGCTATTGTCCGCGGTGGTCTTTATGTGGGCCGGGCGCGAGCGAATTCGGTCATTGGCTATTCCGGCAGTGCGGCTTGCGGTGTCGTCGGGCGGCCGCGTCGTCGCCGTGCTCGTGATCATGGCGATGGCCCTTCCGCTCACGCCAACCCAAGCTGCAACAATCGGCGAGGAAGCGAAACGGGCTGTTGATACCGCGGTGAGGTTCATACACGACGTCGCCAATCCGTTCGCCAGGAAGTCGCAGACCGTTCAGCCGCAGCAGACCGAAGACCCGAGAGAACGCGGAATCAAGGTCACGAACATCAGTTTGTGTCCCAGACGATTGCTCATGTACGTCGGCGAAGAACACATGCTATCTCCGCTGCCGCTCGACCGTGACCGTGAACCGCTCCACGGCGTCACGTTTGCCTGGGAGAGCAGCGATCCGTCGATTGCTGAAGTCGCCTCGGACGGCAGCGTCACCGCGCTGAAAGCCGGCACCTGTAAGATCACCGCATCGGTTGAGACCAACGGCAATAAGAAAGCTAAGGTGCACGTCGAGGTCCGGGAGGGCAAGCGGCCATTCCTCAAGAACGAAGAGTGGGACAGAGAACATGGGCGGGACTGCGATGACCCTGAAAGCGACCCCGCAGAAGCGGCGGAAGGTTCAACCGCCGATTCTAATCGGTCGGCCGCAAGAGTCGGGCCGAGCGAAGCTGTTACTTCTGCAGTGCTGGACAATGACGACCCGCCCAATGTCGCCGGCGCTGCAGACCCGATAAACGCCACCGGTCACCCTCGGTTCACGCCGAATCTGGCCGCGCAAGGAAGCTCGCTAGGCGGCGACGACCAGATGGGAAGTTTGAACTTCGGGTTCGGCGTCCCCATCTTCGGATCCTCAGGAAGGGGCGTCGGCATCGGGCTCTCGCTGGTTTACAACAGCCGGCTGTGGACCAAGGACGGCAATAACATAGTCTTTGATTACGATCAGGGATGGCCCGCTCCAGGGTTCCGGCTCAACTACGGTCGAATCATCCCAGACTACAATGCACCGACTGTAGACCCGCCGAGCCATCTGCTGATCGAAGCCGATGGGACGCGGACACCGCTTATTCCCACCAATTCCCTGCGGACGCTCTACAGGAGCAACGACGGCCGAGCCATCGAGTTCGACCCGGCGTTCTCCCGGCTTCACACACAGGACGGGACTGACATTCAATACGAACTCAATGGATCGAAGCTCGTGCCGACGTTCATCCGTGACGTTCATGGCAACTCCATCACGATCACATATGTGACGTCGTGCTCAGACGCCCTCAGAGTGGAACCCTGCACGTGCGGCAGCGGATGTGTGAGACCGCAGCGACAGGCCATTAAACAGATCTCAGACACCCTGGGCCGCTTCGTCACATTCCATTACTTCGCCAACGGGAATCTCGCGGAGATACGAGTACCCGGATACAACGGCGGCGCCTCGCGCACGCTCGTGAAGTTCGCGTATCAGCCCCTGACGCTCGCGTACAATTTCGGCTCGATGATGGTGATCAATGCACCGGGTAATTCGCCGGTGGACGTTCTTAGAAGGGTCTACTTCCCCGACACCGGGCGCGGCTATATCTTCGACGGGTACTCGAGCTACGGGATGTTTACGCATGCGTCGATGCGGCTCGGGATGACCGCTACGTCAGAAGGTACCGAGGTCGCGTACACTGAGTACCGCTTCCCGATTACCGGGCCGCTGTCGGACGCACCGGGCTACGATCAGCGAAGCGAGTGGTGGCTGGGCAAGACCGACGACTTCGGTAATCCGGTCGGCCCCACGTCGCCCGCGATCTATGGCTATCAGCGAACGACTGACAGCGTCGCGAAGACCATGACCACATCGGTGACCGCGCCCAACGGAGTCCGAAGTGAAATGGTGTCCAACAACGATTCGGCGTCCGCTCAGTACGGCGTCGTGACCACAAGCAAGCTGTTGAGCCCCGGGAGTCAGATTCTCTCGCAGAGCGACTTCGTCTATTCGGACCGAAGCTCTTCAAGCGGTCTGCAACGGACGAGAGTAACAATGACTGACGACGGCTCACCTGCAAACCAAACCAGAGTCGAGTCGTTCTACGACTCAACGGCCAGGGTGATCGAATCGGTCGAATACGGATTCCCCATCGCCGGCGTATTCAAGAAGCGGCGGCGAACGGTGTACACGTATCTCGACGACCAGGCCCATATCGATGCGGGGGTGCGGCAATTGGTCTCGGATATCTCCGTCTACGATGCGAAGGAGACAAACTCGAATGGCGACGATACGATCATCGCGAGGCGGGGCTTCGTCTACGATACGCCGGACACGGGTTGGGAGATCGTGACCTATGGCTTCACGAAGAACTGCTCGCCGACTTCGGCGCCTCCTTGCTCGCCGCCGCCCGGCTTCAACACAAAGTTCGTGGACAGAACTGCTCGCGGCTTGGTCACGAAGGCGCTGCTGTGGAGCGACGCAACAAGCCCAAGCGCTCAGATCACGTTTCGGCGTCAGTACGACATCTTTGGCAACGAAGTGAAGGCTGAGGTTAGCTGCTGTTCGGTCAAGAGCTTCACGTTCAGTTCGACGATGTACTACTCGGCGCCGCTGTCGGCAACCGACGGTGAGCTCGGGGGCGTGAATATGTTGACCACCCTCAACTACGACTTCGACACGAGCTTCTTGAACTCGCAGACAGACCCGCAGGGGCTGACGACCAGCTATGCTCCTGATGCGGCGATGCGGCTGCGAACGGTCACGCTGCCGAAGCTTGCCACCGATCCGAACCCGCCGACAGTCGAAACGTTCTTCCCGGCTGATCCAAGCTTCGCGGGTAAAGACGGCTTGAAGTATCAGTCGCAAATCACTTACATGGACGGCAGTACTCAGCGCGTACAAGTCTCCAATCAGTGGTTCGATGGAGGGGGCCGCGCTGTTCGCGGCGGCTCGGGCTCTGGCGCGGTACCCACGAGCTTCGACGCCGTTAAGATGATCTACGACGAGATGGGCAGGCCGCTGAAGACTACGAACCCTTACACGACAACCGACCCGAACGGCGATACGGTTGGGCTGCCCAATGCGACAACGACCGACTACGATAACCTCGGGCGAGTGGTGACGGTGACGCTGCCGGATGGCAATACCGTCAGATCGAGCTACAATGGCGCAGAGGCAACGGCGACCGATCAGGTGGGAAGACAACGTAGGAACCGGGTCGATGGTCTCGGGCGATTGGTGAGGGTGACCGAGCAGAACCCTGCCAACGGCACTCTGGAATGGGTCACCAACTACACTTATGATCTGCTGGACAACCTCGTGCAAGTAGACCAAGGCGGGCAGCTTCGCGCTTACAAGTACGACTCGCTTGGGCGGTTGTTGTTCGAGCGAATCCCGGAGCAAGCCGCTACGATCAACGACGGGACGGGGACGATGTGGTCGTGCCAGTACACGTATACGACCTTCGGCGCAGTCCAGACGAAGAAGGACCCGCGAGGAGTCGTGACCAACTATGGCTATGACGCGTTGAACAGGCTGACTTCGGTGGCCTACAATCTAGCCAGCGCGCCGGGAGTAGAACCTACTACGAACGTGTCGATCAACTACAACAATCCAGCGGGGCAGACTGCCGGTAAAGGTCAGGTCAGTTTCATAACGGACGGCGCTGGCCGCGAGGATTTCACGTATGACGTGCTGGGGCGGCTCACGAGCAAGATGCGCACGATCGACGGAGTCAATCAGTACACGACTGGCTACGAGTATAACCAGGCGAGCCAGTTGTCGGTTATGGTCTACCCATCGAACAAACGAGTGCGAATGAACCGGGACTCGCGAGGTCGGCTGAGCGGGTTGGATAAAGTAGATGCTGGAGGCGGAGTGCTGACCTCTTACTTAGCGTCGCTTGGATATAACGCGGCAGGCCAGGTGACTGGCGTGACGCTGGGCAATGGCGTAACGGAGAGCTACACCTACGACGCGCAGCGATTGCAGTTGACGAGGCAACAAGCGACGAAGGGCGTGACGACGCTGATGGACTTGAACTACAGCTATCAGGCTCAGGCAGGGCAGAACGGCGCGGGAACTACTGCGGGCAACAGCGGCCAGTTGATGAAGATCGTGCCGGGTAGCACGATCAATGGGCAAGCTCGCGACCAGAACTTCGCGTACGACAACGTCGGGCGGTTAGTGACTGCGACGGGCACAGGTTCGGGGTTTGGGGCGTGGCAACGGCGGTATGGGTATGACCGCTGGGGTAATCGCACAGGAGTGTGGAACGCGGTGAGCGGCGGGACTCAGTTGCAGAGCGTGAGCATTGGGCAATCAGGCGGCGCGCCGACTAACCGAATCAACACCGTGAGCGAGGGCGGCGGCGTATCGAGCTACTCGCACGACGCAGCGGGTAACGTGACTAATGATGGTCGGCACACGTATCAATACGACGCGCAGAATCGAATTGTGTCCGTGGACAAATCAGGCAGCACCAGCCTTGCGACTTATACGTATGACGCTGGGAACCGCAGGGTGAAGAAGGCGACTGGCGGGGTGACGACCTGTTACATCTGGGAAGGCGCACAGGCGATCGCGGAGTACAGCACTGCGGGAGCGAGCGGCGGCGGCGGATTGAAGTACTACTTGGCTGACCGCTTGTCGACGCGACTGATCACGGATGGAAGTGGAAACGTGTTGGGGACACAGGATCACTTGCCGTTTGGCGAGGACGCTGGAGTTGTGGGTCAGTTTGAGAGGCACCGATTCACAACCTACGAGCGCGAGAGCGAAACTGACTTGGACTACGCAGTGAACCGCTATTACTCGCCGGGGTCGGGCCGTTTCATGCACGTTGATCCCGTCGACGGTGACATTTCCGACCCGCAGAGCTTCGACCGCTACGTCTACGTGCGGAACGACCCAGAGAATGCTGTTGACCCGCTCGGTTTGTATTGGGGCTACGGGCCGGGTGATTGCATGACAGGGTTTATCCCCGGATGGAGCGGTCTTCCGTTGTGTCTTATGGGTGACCCCTACAGCCGTGGCTTTCGAGGACGCAAGATCGAACGGGAGGGCGGAGGAGGTCGCCGAGGTCAGAAGGGCCGCCTACCCAGGAAAGGGGGGCGGAAGACAAATGCCGATTGCAAGGATATCTTTGAGAGGTTACAACGCGCAGTCGAAGAGTTGTCGAAGAGGGCGTTTGACCTCGCCATCGACCGACAGGACCTCTGGATTACCGGAAATGTTGACGCCTTGTGGAGCGGCAATCGGCAAACGCACATAGACAAATTCAATGAAACGAAGAAACGCGTGACCGATCTGCTCAACGATTTCAACAAGGGAGAGTGTGGCGGTCGAAGCGGCGCTTCCAACGAGCAAGAAGTCCTTGGCAGGGCAAACGCCCAGGGGTTGTGGGAGGTACCGGCCCCCAAGAATGAGGTTTTCCGCTCGCTGCCCGAAGAGCCAAATTTTACTTGGAAGAAGTTTTGGAAGCAATTAAGGGAACACTTGAAGTGGGCAGAAAAGAACCCCTGGTCGATGCCAATTCTGTGACCCCTTCTGGACCCGCGGTGAAGGCCGACACAGAGACGAGCACGTCTTGGGACAGGTCGTTTTCCGACTGGCCAGTCGGCCATTCAACAGTTGGCGGCCTACGATGAATGTAGAGTGCCGAAGGACGATCGAATAATAGTATGGGATCACTAAGCGTGTCCGATGGACCACGTCATCTCCGCGATGGAACGATGACTTCGGAGATGCTCAAGGCAGCGTCTAAGGGCAGTATCTCCAAACTCAAAGCGTTGTTGAAACGCGGCGCCAATGTGGATTGCAAAGACGAAGGCGGAGATACGCCTTTGATGGCCGCGTCACTGAACGGCCATCTGGCTGCAGTCAGGCTGTTGCTCCGAAGTGGTGCCGACGTGAACGCGGTCCACAATCGCGGCGGAACAGCGCTCCTTGCGGCTGCCTACAGTGGGCACTCGAACATCGTCATGGAATTGATTAGACGAGGCGCGGAAGTCGACGCGAGAAATGGCAAGGGATACACGCCGTTACTGGTCGCCGCCTTGACTTGCAGACCCGATGTTGTCGACATCCTGCTGAAGGAAGGTGCTGATCCTAACGGGAGGGACGGGCATGGCAGGACACCGTTGATGACCGCAGTCCGCCCGCCCACAACTCTGCACGGTGGCCAGGGGTTGCCGAGCGCTGTCGATAAAACTCATATAATTAAGTCGGTGCTGGCACACGGCGTTGACGTAAACGCCAAGAACGAGGACGGGGAGACGGCGCTTATGATAGCCCAGATTTATGCTGACAGCAGCATAGTTAAGATCCTTCTGGATGCAGGAGCAGACGTAAATGTCAGGAACAAGAACGGCGAAACAGCATTGTCCATTGTGCGCAAGATGATGTACGACGACGAAAAAAAGCAATTGCTTGAGAAGGCCGGCGCGAGTGAGTGACGTCCGATGTCTTGCAGCGCTGACCACTCACCTCTCGGTACGTCGAATGTGGGTCGAACAAACGCCGGATGCGACGCGGCGAGATCGAGGGGTTTTAGTAGGGCGATTCGATCCACGTCAACGAAGCAGACTCGACCGAGTTGCGGCACGGTGTCGGCAACAACGGGCAGTTGATGTCGATCACGGGAACGATCAACGGTCAGTCACGAGCGCAGAGTTTCACCTACGACGACGTTGGGAGGTTGGTGACGGCGACGGGCTGGGAAGCGTGGCAGCGGCGGTTTGACTACGACCGCTGGGGGAACCGTACTGGCGTGTGGGACGCGACGGTGGGAGGCACTCAGATTCAGAGCATCGGGTTGCAACAACAGGCAGGCTCATCTCCGGGGGCTCCAAGCAACCGGATGCAGACGATGACCCAAGTCGGTTCGACGCTGACGCAGCAGTACGACGCAGCCGGGAACCTGATCAATGATGGCGTGCACGCGTACCGTTACGACGCCGAAGGCCGGCTGGTAAAAGTTGACGCGAGCACGGCAAACGAAGCGGTGTACTCGTACGACGCGAACAACTGGCGAGTGAAGAAGCTTGTTGGTGGCGTGACGACTTATTATATTTGGGAAGGGGCTGTGGTAATAGCCGAGTACAGCACTACTACACCCCAGGGCTCAGGGGGATTGAAGTTCTATCATCGCGATCAGTTATCGACTCGGATGATCACGGACGCAAGCGGAGTGGTAAAAGGCACGCAAGGCCATCTGCCATTCGGCGAAGATGCGGGAACGTTCGCTGAGGTCGAAAAGCACGCGTTTACCGGCTACGAGCGAGACAGCGAAAGCGGAACAGACTATGCAGTCAATCGCCAGTACTACACGAATGTTGGTCGGTTCATGCAACCGGACCCCGTCGCTGGGAGCTACTTAGATCCGCAGACACTGAACAGATACACCTATGTCGGCAATAATCCAGTGAACAGAGACGACCGCACCGGATTGATGCCTGGGGACCAGCACCAGTACATAACCTTCATCCTGGCAGCCCTGTTGGGGAAACCGGACGCGATAGCCAGAGGCCGCGGGGCAGGTGCTGCCGACAACTTCGTCAACGCAACAACTGGGCTCTTCGGGTTCGGGTATATTGCGAACTTCTCGAAGCACTTCGGGATACCGGCATCTATCACGACATTGCGAGGGCTTTCAGGTTTCGAGTTCGGCTTCGCAGCGCATCTCGTCGAGGATAATGGGCCAGGCGGACCACACCAGACTGTTGCTGGATACGGTCTTGGCCGGCGCATCCTCAGCTCCCTTAAGCATATCTTCCTCAATCTGATAGGCAAGTCGCCTGACACAGATCCGAATCGTCAGGTTACTTACTTAGACGTTTGGCTAGGGATGAATGGGCCTCCAGAAGCTTTCCCTGAAGCCGCAGTTGGCTTCATCACTTCTTTCCTTAACAGTCACCACCTCAGGGTGGTCGGCGCCGTCGTGGAGCTCCCAAACGGCAAGGTCGTCGGGGACTTCGAGTCGGACATTAAGAATCTTGCCGGCATAAAGCTCATATCCCGGCAGACGTTTCCCGACCCGACGTTTGGGAGCGTGGAAGTGCGGATCTGGCAGTTGCCAGGCAAAAACTTCTACGATGACCCTAACGTGCAGGCTATCATGCGAGCATTTAGCTACCCCGGCTCGAACGCAGTCGACGAGTCATACGCGATCTACCTTTATCAACTATCGCTGGCAGGATTCCCACCAGGAGTCGGTGGGTGGCTGGATTTCAACACGTGGTTCTACAGCCTGGAGACTGGAGATCGATAATGAGCAAAATCAATTCAACTCTTCGGTCAGTGCACCTACTATTGCTGCTATTCTCTGTGGCGGTTTATGGGAACGAGTCTTCGGGACTGACTGGTCGTGCGCGGGCAGGCGGAGGAACCCCGAGTAAACGTTCTTTCAGGGAAGACCCAGGGCAAAACACGAACAACCCCAAGATCGCCGCGGTTCGGCAGTACCTTGCGCTGCCCCCCGCAGAGAGGGTCGCCGCGTGGAAGAAGGGCCGGGGTCCCACCGGGGTCGGGCAGCGAGATATGGACAATGCGCTTATCGCCAAGGGTGTCGATGCTGTGCCATACCTCTGTGACATTGTAAAGACCGGAAACTCATACCACCGCATGTATGCGCTGAAGATCCTTTGCGAAATGGACCGATTCACGCCGCGCGGTGACTTTCCTTTGCCGGACGTGGTTACGACAATCGGTGCAATCGGCGTAGACGTCGTTGAGATTTCAGGAAGAGTGAACCAATTTCAGAAGGTGGATGGACGACGCATAGGGACGCACGGTTACGAGTTGGTCAAATGGGCGGCAGAACAGGACAAGAATCAAGATTTGCGGCTGCACGCGAGGGAATATGCTGGGTTACTGGGGGAAGAGATGCGCCGACTGTCGCTTCAAGAGGCCGTCAAGCAGTGGAGGGACGTCGTGGCCAGGGGCAAAGGCGGATATGGACTACAGGGCGACGTCGAGGCTTTTATTGTCCTGAGGTACCACCTGAGTGAAGTCATCGTGGAGAATGCTCCTGACTCGATTCCGATTGTGACCCGCCTGCTCAAGGAGGACCCAAGCGGCTACGTTCGGGAAGACGCGCTGTTGCTGCTTCGGCTTATCGATTCGTCTCGTGTGCGTCTCCGCACAAGCGAGCAGGGCCGCGCAGCAATAGAGGCCATAAAGCATGCTCTGGAGGTAGGGGGCCTTGAGCCAGTCTATAGAAACAAGGCATGGAGAGAGCAGGCTTGGAAAGAAATCCAAGCTGAAATGCTTCACGATGAACTACCAATAGATAACGGATCAAACTTGGCCTTCCTTGCGATGGCGCTGGAGGGATTCTACCGCGTCAAGGCGACCAAGCGTTACTACACACTCATCGAGGCCACGCCGGAGATGCGCGAATTCGTCAGCTATCTAACGAGGATCGATCCTTACTTCCCGAGCTGGGAGTTCACCTACATCGGCTTACTGACGAATGATCAAGCGTTACATCCAGGCTTCAAACAAAAGATCGCGCGCTATTACGAGGCATGGAAGAAGTTCAAAGCCGAGCGCGGCGAAAAGAAGTGAGCTCGAGGCCTTTGCAGGACAAGTGGAGAGGCTCCAACGTCCGCGGCCGGCCAGTGCACACGCCGTTGCGAGAGTGTACGACTCGGTGGGCCATGTGGTGAGGTCATCGAATCCTTACATGGGAGATTCGAACGGGACTGGATCTCCGACATTCTGGACCACGAGTACTCGGAGCATCACAGGAGACGCGAACACCTACACGACGAGCTACGAGTACAACTCGATCAGTCGGCAGACGGCGTTGATCTATCCTTCGGGCAAGCGGCTGAGGGCGAGTTATGATTCTCGCGGCCGGGTGATCGGGCTCGACAAGATGAACGGGGGGAGTGTAGCTCAGCAATACTTGTCCTCGATCGCGTATAATACCGCAGGACAGGTGACGAGCTTGAAGCTGGGCAACGCGGGGAGTCAGACTACGGAGAACTACTTCTACAATTCTGACCGGCTGCAGTTGACGGGGCAGAGTATCGTCAACAGTGCGGGAGCGACGTTGATGAACCTGACGTACAATTATCAAGGGGCAGCGGGAGCATCAGGTGCCGGAACCAACGCTGGCAACAGCGGGCAGTTGATGTCGATCACCGGGGCGATCAACGGGCAGTCGCGAGCGCAGAGTTCACCTACGACGACGTTGGGAGACTGGTGACGGCGACGGGCTGGGGCGCGTGGCAGCGGCGGTTTGAATACGATCGCTGGGGCAATCGGACTGGGGTGTGGGACGCGACGGTGGGAGGCACTCAGATTCAGAGCATCGCGTTGCAGCAGCAAGCAGGCTCATCGCCTGTGGCTCCGAGCAACCGGATGGCTACGGTGACCCAAGGCGGTTCGGTGTTGACGCAGCAATACGACGCAGCAGGAAACTTGATCAACGACGGGGTGCACGCATATCGCTACGATGCTGAGGGGCGGCTGTCGAGAGTGGACGCGGGCACGGCTAACGAAGCGGTGTACTCGTATGACGCGAACAACTGGCGAGTGAAGAAGGTTGTTGGAGGAGCGACGACTTACTACATTTGGGAAGGCGCGGTAGTGATAGCGGAGTACAGCACTGCAGCTCCGTCGGGTTCAGGAGGGTTGAGGTTCTATCATCCTGATCAGTTGTCTACGAGGGTCATCACCGACGCGAGCGGCGTAGTGAGAGGCACATCGGATCACCTGCCTTTTGGTGAAGACGCTGGAGCGACGGGTGAGATTGAGAGGCATCGATTCACAACTTACGACAGAGACGGAGAGAGCGGGGCTGATTACGCGGTGAACCGCCACTACGCGAGCACCTCTGCGAGGTTCCTACAGCCTGACCCACTAGGTGGGGGCGAGTCTTATCCGCAAAGATTCAACCGATACTCATATGGTACGGGCGACCCCGTGAGCCTCGTCGACCCATTGGGGCTTTTCAGTTCAAGTGCATTTGCCGGTTTCTGCTTTGGGTATTTTGTTATTCTGATTGATGTAGATAGGATAACCAGGAAGCCGGTTGGTCCCCCGCGGATTGTTGCGTTCATACCGGTGTTTTGCGTCGCGCCGATCGGCGGGCTTAGCGAAGTCGGGGTTCGTCAAGGACAGAAAAGCGACCCATGCGCGAGGATCGCAGGAAAGGGCGGGACCATCCGCGTCTCGACGCCATTTGGCCAACTACGACTCCAGTTTGACGCCGGCGGGTACCTGATCGGTTTTGGGGTGCAGCTCACAGAAAACAAGTCGGTAACGGTCATGGGCCTTTCAGTACCGGAAAACACGCTGGGGGGCGCAATGCTCACGGGTGCTAGCGAGGTCACGATCGCGTTCAACAAGGCGATCAAGACGCCCAGTTCCTGGGGCTTCAGTGGTCACATTCGGTCCGCTACATTCTCTGGAGGATCTTTCACTCAAGCGAATGGAGCCGTAGCGATTCTCGGCATACCGCTAGGGAGCACCGCCACCTCGTCCTCAACCATTGCTAGGAAGCTAAATGAAACACCGGAAGCTCTAAAATTTGCTCAAGCGATGCTCAATTTTCTCCAGTTCACGAGTCACTCCGTTACCTGCTCTTCGCTCATCAAGAGTAGGTAGAGTAGGTAGGGATTATGAAGACTAAGGTCGTTATAACGGTTCTCGCGGCCGCCGTCCTGTCGGGGGCGGCATATTGGTTTGTCATGTGGAACTTAGGCAGGAGCTTCGGAAAGGTTGACTGGAAGGGGCTGCAGGATTTGTTCGAGGCCTCCCTCGGAGAAACGGTTACAGGCGGGGAGGCCGCAGAGCCGGGACCGGGCGCGATTCCTTATTATCAGGAGCACCCGGGCGAGCTTGAATCCGACAAGCGTCACTTCGAGACGTGGCGCTCTGCGCTCGTAATCGCTAGCGCGGCGCAGGAACACGAGCGAAGCATCCAGGATTGGACAGCCAGCACGAATATCCAGTGGATCGCCCCTTCCGACAGAACGGACGGTTGGGGGCACGCCTTTTGTGTTTGGTCCAACGCACGGTTGACAGTTGTGGTGAGCCCTGGCCCGCGAGCCCTAGGGTCGTTCGATTGCGGGACGCTGGACATTCCCGAGAAGGACCTGGCAACCATGGCGTCTGGTCGGCTCAACGTGCAAGCGTCGGGGGCGTTGGTTTTGGTTCTAGTCCAGCGCAACTCGCGACCTAGTGGCTAACTCACCGCACGGCGCCTCAACCCAAACGCCATTCTCTGGCGATGCGCTAAAGCGCACAAGGGGTTTTTTCGAAATGATCTTTATTCCATTTGATCGACTTGCTATCGTGACTAGCCTGGACCTCGAGACGGGTAGGTCCAGACTCCTAAGCTCGGTAGATCCTCAGCTCAAGTGGTATCAGCGTCGGTAGCGTAAAGTGATTCGCGTCCTGTCAGTGGAGGCCCCCAGATGGCCTTACTGCAAGTCAGTTGACCCAGTTGAAGCTTGGCAACGCGGGGAGTCAGACTACGGAGAACTACTTCTACAACTCTGATCGGCTGCAATTGACGGGGCAGAGCGTGGTGAACAGCGCAGGGGCTACGCTGATGAACCTGACGTACAATTATCAAGCGGCAGCGGGGGCATCAGGTGTCGGCACTAACGCCGGGAACAGCGGGCAGTTGATGTCGATCACTGGAACGATCAACGGTCAGTCGCGAGCGCAGAGTTTCACCTACGACGACGTTGGGAGGTTGGTGACGGCGACCGGCTGGGGCGCTTGGCAGCGGCGGTTTGAATACGACCGCTGGGGGAACCGAACTGGCGTGTGGGACGCGACGGTGGGAGGGAGTCAGATTCAGAGCATAGCCTTGCAGCAACAAGCAGGGTCATCACCGCCAGCGCCGAGCAATCGGATGCAGACGGTGACTCAGGGCGGTTCGACACTCACTCAGACCTACGACGCGGCGGGAAACCTGACCAATGACGGCATGCACGCGTATCGCTACGACGCTGAGGGTCGGTTGGCGAGGGTTGACGCGGGCACGGCTAACGAAGCGGTGTACACGTATGACGCAAACAACTGGCGGGTGAAGAAAGTCGTCGGGACCGGGGCGAGCGCCGTGACGACGTATTATGTCTGGGAAGGCGCGGTAGTGATAGCGGAGTACAGCACTGCAGCTCCGTCGGGTTCAGGAGGCTTGAGGTTCTATCATCCCGATCGATTGTCGACACGAATGATCACTGACTCGAATGGAGTCGTGAAGGGCACGCAGGATCATCTGCCTTTCGGAGAAGACTCTGGGACGGTTGGTGAGGTGGAGAAGCACCGCTTCACGAATTACGAGCGCGACTCCGAGAGCGGGACAGACTATGCCGTGAACCGGCAGTACTCGCAGGCCACCGGCCGATTCACGCGACCAGATCCAGCAGGTGGTAGCGGCTTCAATCCCCAGTCCCTGAACCGGTACGCGTACAGTTTGGGCGATCCGATTAACCTGTCAGACCCGCTGGGACTTGAGTCGCCGCCCCCGGAGAATACCTTGTTACCCCCGATTTGGGCGTCGGGGCCAGGATTATACATAGACGGTTTCCTAATACTGCCCGGGCAGGAAGGACTTTTCTTGGGCTTGCTCTCAAGCGGGGCCGCTGCAGTGGCTCCGTTCGGCGCAACGGTCACGATGAGGGCAGGCGGGTCAACGTGGATAAGCATTAACACGGGTGTCATTGGAAGCGATCCAATCCGACTTGGTACACTAGACATCGAGGTCGCACGGGAGTGGAATGTCCAGGGGGGTGGTTCGGTACCCATCACGCTTCAATCGACTCTAGACACCGCATTCTCCCTCGCTAAGCGAATTCTGAAAAAGAACAAAGCGTGCCGAGAGTTGCTGTCAACCGACATAATGGCCCACCCGTTCGCAATCGATGCAGTTTCAGAATCGAACTTGGTTCGTTTCCTAAAGCGTATGAAGAAACACCGACTCTACTATACAACTGCGCCCCTTGGCGAGGTTGTTGCTGATACGACCGGCATCTTCACGTCTGCATTTGTAAGGGTGGGTCCAATGTTTTTTGAACCTTCCGTGGGTAATTGGGTGTCTTTAGCCGGGTCGACTCGGAGAGCCCAAGTCAAGGTAATTCTGCATGAGCTAGGACACGCGACGGGTGCTGCCGCAGCTGATCACTACCAAGCGCCGACAAATGCAACGGCGGCACAAAGAGAGAGACAACGTCGCGAGACAGAGGCATATAATAGGAGGATAGTGACGGAATGCCTGAGAGGAAGCGGTATTCGGTGAGGCCGGGGCGAAGAGAGATGTCTGGTTTAATGGTGTTCATAGTCGGCATTCTGCCACCTGTGCCCACGCACACAATGTCCTCCGTCCTAAGAGGTCACCGGATCCCTTCGGTGGGAGGAAGTTTAGCACTGGTGTTTCTATTCGCTCTTTTCATGTTCTCTGCTGCAAGTTGTAATAAGCAGAAGCAATCAGAGAGCAAGGACCGTCCGGTGGAGAGTCCGTCACAAAGTGCTGCTCAGATGAAGACACCGAGTAGCATGTCAGCGTATATCCTTCCATTGCGCGAGGCTGTGTTTGTAAACGGCAATAAAGCCCTGTTCTTTCCGGGAAATATCGCCGGATCAACCGGAGAAGGCTCCTATCCGATGCTTACGGAGGACGCGGGCGAGAGTTGGAGCAAAATGCAGCCTGAGACCATAAACTTTGATGTAGTCACCTTTCCCAACCCCGGACTAGGGTGGGCAGTAACTCAGGATTCCAAACTGTGGAAGACTGTTGATGGCGGAACTACTTGGACTTTGGTTTCAGAATTAGAATTCGAGGTATTTGGCCATTCTCCGGAACAGATCTTATTCACCGATGAATTCGAGGGGTGGTTGTTGTACGTGGTTGCGTTATTCCACACCCAAGATGGTGGAAGAACCTGGAGAAGAGATGAATTTCCGTCTGTGATAGTTCAAATGAGCTTTCAGGACAGAAGCACAGGATGGATCTGCGGTGGATTGCGTCCAGGTGGGAAACCCAATGTGGTGAAACCCAATGTGGTATACCGAACCACGGATGGCGGAAGGAGATGGGAAGAAATCGAAATCCCCGGTACCAATGCTACGAGCGACGACATTCGTGATTTGTTTTTCGTCGATGAGAAGAAGGGCTGGCTCTCGAACGGTCGCGGCATCTATCGTACCGAGGACGGGGGCGTAACTTGGCACAAGCTGCAACTCCCTGAAGGGGTCGAGCTGGACGAGTTGGGTCCCATAAGAGGCTTAGTGATAGCGTCGATTCACTTCATGAATGGACAAGAGGGTTGGGCGGCCGGAGCGAGCATCATCAGCTTTGAGGAATCCGAAGCAGTTCTTTTGCACACCACGGATGGAGGGGACTCTTGGCAAAGAGTTGAGACCGGGATAAAAGGTCGACGCTTCAGCAAGGTGTTCGTCGCCGACGATGACAAGGGCTGGTTGGTTGGAGAAACCGTTGTTTTCGAGGACAAAAAAGACAAAACAGACATATATCGCACGACTGACCGTGGTAAGACGTGGGAAGAGGTCCTCACTCTCAAAAGTCCCTACGCTCATTCGCAATCTGGCCGGAGATGATAGTGATAGGTTGTGTCCATTTCATTGATCTGCAGTCCTGGTTTAATAACGGAATAACCTCAGGTGTCCCGCCCGAGGAAAAGGCGCGGTCAGCGCGACACTGCGGGCACGGACAAGGCTGTCGATATCACCGGCAACACGAACACCTACACGACAAGCTATGAGTACAACTCGATCAGTCAGCAGACGGCGCTTATCGATCCTTCGGGCAAGCGGCTGCGGGCGAGTTATGATTCTCGCGGGCGGGTGATCGGCTTGGACAAGATGAACGGCGCAACAGTCGCGCAGCAATACTTGTCGTCGATCGCGTATAATACGGCAGGTCAGTTGACCCAGATGAAGCTGGGCAACGCGGGGAGTCAGACGACGGAGAACTACAGCTACAGCGTAGACCGCTTGCAGTTGACGAACCAGAACGTGGTTAACAGCGCAGGTGCTACGTTGATGAACTTGAGCTACAACTATCAAGCTGCCGCAGGAGCATCGGGCGTCGGGACGGGCGCGGGTAACAGCGGGCAGTTGATGTCGATCACGGGAACGATCAACGGTCAGTCGCGAGCGCAGAGTTTCACCTACGACGACGTTGGGAGGTTGGTGACGGCGACCGGCTGGGGCGCTTGGCAGCGGCGGTTTGAATACGACCGCTGGGGGAACCGGACGGGCGTGTGGGACGCGACAGTGGGCGGGACTCAGATTCAGAGCATCGCGTTGCAACAACAAGCAGGCTCATCGCCTGTGGCTCCGAGCAACCGGATGGCGACGGTGACGCAAGGCGGTTCGACGCTGACTCAGGTGTACGACGCAGCGGGAAACCTGATTAATGACGGAGTGCACGCTTACCGCTACGACGCCGAGGGCCGGCTGGCGAGAGTGGACGCGGGCACGGCCAACGAAGCGGTCTATTCGTATGACGCGAACAACTGGCGGGTGAAGAAGGTGGTGGGGACAGGCGCGAGCGCGGTGACGACGTATTATGTCTGGGAAGGCGCTGTTGTGATCGCTGAATACAGCACGGCTCCGGCGTCGGGCTCAGGAGGCTTGAGGTTCTATCATCCCGATCGGTTGTCGACACGAATGATCACTGACTCGAGTGGAGTCGTGAAGGGAACACAGGATCATCTGCCTTTTGGAGAAGACGCCGGGACGGTGGGCGAGATCGAGAAGCACCGCTTCACGAATTATGAACGAGACGCGGAAAGTGGGACCGACTATGCAGTCAACCGTCACTACTCGCAGAATCACGCTGGGTTCAGGGGGCCGGACCGCATAGGGGGCGACGCGGAAGACCCTCAGACCCTGAATCGCTATTTGTATTCAAGGAACGACCCAATAAACTTGGTGGATCCGCTTGGACTCTCCTGTCAAACCTACAGGTATTGGTACTCCTATAGGAAGAAGAATGGGACAATAGTCCTCGGAGTCACCGAGATAACTGTGTGCACTGGTGGTGGTGGCGTGCCGACCCCATTAGGAGGGTGGGGTGGTGGACCTCAGGCCCCGTCCCCGCACACGGGCCAGAACCCGCAGTTGCCGACATCGCGGATCAACATCTTGGATCTCCTCCTGAAGCCCATACATTGCCAACCTGATGTTATCAGAGCTATGAACAGGGCTTGGGCACAATCCGGCAATGCCGGACAGTCGCACCCCGGATCGCAGCCAGTGGAGGCTGGGTTCACTCTGAGTGGTTCTCCCGGAAACTACAGAATCGCTCAGTTATATACAAATCAGATAGGGAAGATGACCGTTAGTTTCAACATTGGTGGAAGCTGGCCGACGTTTGCATTCTTCCATATACACCCCAGAGGTTTCGACACAAATAATGGGTTTCCCTCCACGCCCGGTGATAACTTTGAGGCCAATCGGGAAGGAGATACAGGTATGGCCGATCGGATCTTGCGAAACCGCGGACAAGCCGTTCAGATCTATGTGATGTCGTGGCAGGGGTTGGCGAGATACGATCCACTAACTCAAACACCCGTGCAACTCGTAAAAGGAATAGGTTTCCTCAAGGGGCAAGGCTGTTAGTAGAAAACTTCTTGGAGTTGCCGAGTTCCTGTTTAATGGAGGGAGAATTGGACATTTGGACAAAAGTAGTTGTCGTTGTCGTAGCAGTTGTTAGCCTGCCCTTTCAACACGAGGCGGAGTCTCGAATAACCGCAGGCACCCAGGAGGGCGGTAGAAGCCACAAAGTGATCAGAAATGAGACGTATCAGCTTGTGTTGGATACCGTCTTTCCTCGCGAAGCGCCCGCCGCAAATTATAGTGTTGTCCTTCGCTTCAGGCCAAGCTTCCATCCGGAATCACAAATAGTGATCAAGAGAGGCTCGAATGAAACGGAGGTGATTGAGTATACGTCACTAAGCGGCAATATCTATAGTAAACTCGACGAGATTATCCGGGATGGCACCAACGAAGACGCAACCGAGATGGCCAAGCTCATCAAGGTCCGGCGAAGGTTGATCCAAATTCCATCCTCAAAGGTCAGGCAATGGTATACGGACTTTTTGGGCAGCTTTGGCGAGTCACTCAAGCGCCTTAGAAGGGAAAGCGAACGTTTTGACAAGTCAGGCACTATTAACGTCGCAGCTGACGGCACGTTTTATGACCTCTGGTACACGCAAGGAGTTAGTGAGATGGCGTTCAGCTTTTATGATCTAGAGGTCAACGAACATCCAGTCGGGATGCTCAGGATCGTGCAGTGGATGAACAAAGTGCGCGGCGAAGTCGCAATACTGAAATAACGGTGGCACTTCTTATGCAGCTGTCAACGGTCGCCAGAAAACGTAGAAACCTGAACAGAAGCCGACGCCCACAGGGCAGATGACATCATCATCGCCGCACAGGGACCCAGGGTTACGAGTTGGTCAAGTGGGCGGCAGAGCAGGACAAGGATCAAGATCATGCCGGGTTACTGATCAAGAGGGGAAAGGGGTCAGCCAACCAATGAAGCAGCCTCACTATTTATGATGAAAATGTACGTCGCCCCATTCATTTTCAATCATTTAGGTGCCTATTTTCAGAGCAGGCTTGACTTCCTTGACATGCGCCCCTCCCGGGTCAGCATCATCACGTCACTCATGCCCAGGGAGCCAAGAATCGAAATAGGCGGACGCCTCTATGACGTCATCACTCGCGAGAATAATCGCCGGCTCATCCTCAACTCCGACGATGCCTACCTTCGGAATCAAGGCGGGGAGCTTCGCGCATACAAGTACGACTCGCTCGGCGGTTGGTTGTTCGAGCGAATCCCGGAGCAGTCGGCTACGATCAACGACGGGACGGGGACGATGTGGTCGTGCCAGTACACTTACACGAACTTCAGCACGGTCCAAACAAAGAAGGATCCGCGAGGAGTCGTGACTACCTACGGCTATGACACGTTGAACAGGCTGACGTCGGTGGCCTACAACATCGCGAGCGCGCCGGGTGTCGAGCCGACGACGAACGTCTCGATGAACGACAAGAATCCTGCCGGCCAGAGCGCAGGAAAAGGCCAGGTCGACTTCATCACCGACGGGGCGGGCCGCGACGATTTCACCTATGACACGCTGGGGCGGCTCACGAGCAAGATGCGCACGATCGATGGAGTGAATCAGTACACGACCGGCTACGAGTACAATCAAGCGAGCCAGTTGTCGGTGATCGTCTATCCGACAAGCAGGCGAGTGCGAATGAACCACGACTCGCGAGGCAGGCTGAGCGGGGTCGAGAAGGTAGACACCGCAGGCGGAGTGTTGACGAGTTATCTGACGTCAGTTGGATACAACGCCGCCGGCCAAGCTACGAGCGCCGCGCTCGGCAACGGAGTGACAGAGAGCTTCACATACGACGCGCAGCGCCTGCAGTTGACGAGGGAACAAGCGACGAAGGGCGCGACGACTTTGATGGACTTGAACTACAGCTATCAGGCTCAGGTTGGTCAGAATGGCGCGGGAACGACTGGGGGGAACAGCGGGCAGTTGATGAAGATCGCGCCGGGCAGCACGATCAATGGGCAAGCTCGCGACCAGAGCTTCACCTACGACAACGTCGGGCGGTTAGTGACTGCGACGGGCACAGGTTCGGGGCTTGGGGCGTGGCAGCGGCGGTATGGCTACGACCGCTGGGGGAATCGCACAGGAGTGTGGAACGCGGTGAGCGGAGGGACTCAGTTGCAGACCGTGAGCATCGCGGTATCAGGCGGCGCGCCGACTAATCGAATCAACACGGTGACCGAGGGCGGCGCTGTCGCGAGCTACTCGTACGACGCAGCGGGTAACGTGACTAATGACGGCCGGCACACTTATCAATACGACGCAGAGAACCGGATCGTGTCGGTGGACAAGTCAGGCGCAACCATCCTTGCGACTTATGCGTACGACGGGGGGAACCGCCGGGTGAAAAAGGCGACTGGCGGGGTGACGACCTATTACATCTGGGAAGGCGCACAGGCGATCGCGGAGTACAGCACTGCGGGAGCGAGCGGCGGCGGCGGGTTGAAGTACTACCTGTCCGATCGGTTGTCGACCAGGATGATCACGGATGGCAGCGGCACAGTGTTGGGGACTCAGGATCATCTGCCCTTCGGGGAGGATGCAGGAATAGTCGGGCAGTCTGAGAAGCATCGGTTTACTACCTATGAACGTGACGGCGAGACCGACAGCGACTACGCGATCAACCGGCAATACTCACAGAGCACCGGTCGATTCCTGCGTCCCGACCCAATCAGTGGAAGCGTAGTCGATCCGCCGAGCCTCAATCGCTATGCGTACGTGGCTGGCGACCCGGTGAATTTCGTGGATCCGCTTGGTGAGGTATGGGAACAGGTGGTATGCACTCCGGTCATAAGCGAGGGCAAGTTCTTCTACTTTCGCGGGACGCTCATTAAGTCTTGTACGTATAGGGAGCTGACGTTCCGCCCACTGAAACACGACGAGAAAGGCACCCACAGCGCGACGAAGGCGGGCACCCAGGGATACACGCGTCCCAACAAGGCTGACTGCGCGAAAGCTATGGAGGAGCTCCGTTCGAAGGTTAAGGAATGGGTAGACAAGTTTGTCTACGCAATCATGTACGGACAGGATGAAGGTCACCATAAGAAGATGACAGAGTTAAAGGGCGGAATCACCAATTCAATTGCGGAGGTCGTGGCGAGGTGTTTTGACAAGGACGGTGGGCCGAGATTTCCTGACGTGACCGGCGGGGAGGCGGAACAGATGTTGCTAAGGGACGCACGGGACATAGCTAGTGGGAGTTTGGAAATACCTCCAGTCGGGCACAAGGGAATGCCATTCACGTCGATGAAGATCGGTGCTGCATTTGTAGGGATAGGAAAGGCGTTGGCGACAGCGGGAAAGACGGTGTGGGGACTCGTGTTCGCCCATTAGCTTGGCGAACTTTGGCGAACATCGATAGATTGAGAGTTTCGGTTATGTCAAACTTGTCGGACGGGGAATTAATCAGTTTGGTCTTGGGAGTCGATACCGAAAGCTACGAGAAGCTTCTTCAGTATCGACTCGAAGCCGGGCAGATAATCTGTGTTCGGCGAATGCTCGCTCTATTCATACAAAGACATTCTCGAGATGTATGCGCTAGGGCATGGGAGACCGCCCTGACCATTTGTTTGACCGATGACGAACCTGAAATGGATGCCGACAGTGTCGAAATGTGGACTGATGCTCTTCTGGCTGCGCTTCGGGATGAACGGCCCGAAATAAGAAGCGTCGCAGCTAAGGCATTCTCCCTCGGTTTGAACGAGGAGGGCTTCAACGAAAGGATCATCCGATCCTTGATGGAGGGTCTTAGAGATGGGTTTCGTGAAGTCAGAGAGTCGTGTGGGTATGCTCTCGAACACGCGGGCAGGGCGGTACTTCCACATCTCTTGCGAGCGCTCGCGAACGAAACTTATCACAAGCCGCATGAAGATGAGGAGCATCGCGCCAGCAGTGTTTGGAATACGCTTTTCGTGATTGATAGGATTCTGACTCGGCCCGACACGACATCAAGGGATCGAGTAGAATGCGCAGAGTCAGTGGCGGGTTTCTTGAGCTCAAGGTCAGTTAGCGACGGGTCGGGTGATTTAGACGTTTGGAAGGCTGGTGACACGCTCGGCGAGCACATCGGAGGCAGAGAAGCCTTGGCAAGCCTCTCGGCTCTGATTGACCACACTGATCCGCGGGTTCGAGCAAGTGTCGCCCACGGGCTGAGTCACCTTAAAGAGCCGGAAGCTCGTGAGCGACTACATCTCCTACTGCACGACGGTGATGAAGGGGTACGCAATGAAGCAGCGAAGTATTTGAATCGGCCTC
>DATDOV010000049.1:0-21856 GCA_035293105.1 Blastocatellia bacterium | reverse complement strand
TTTGGTGATGGTGGGCGAACCGAATTTCTTCTCGATGACGACGTTCCGCCCTTTAGGTCCGAGCGTCACCTTCACTGCGTCGGCTAACCGGTTGACTCCCGCCAACAGGTTCCGCCGTGATTCCTCGCCGAATGTTATTCTCTTTGCCATTCTTGATCTCCTGAATCTCTATCGGGAAAACTACTTGCCCTTGCCTTTTGGTTTCGAGGCGGGCGCGGACTCGATCACGCCGAGGATATCGTCCTCGCGGAGGATCAGAACCTCTTCATCGTCGAGCCGGATTTCTGTGCCGGCATATTTACCGAAGAGGACGAGGTCGCCTGCCTTGACGTCGAGCGGGATGCGCTCGCCGTTATCCTTGGTCTTGCCGGCGCCTGCGGCGATGACTTTTCCTTGTTGAGGTTTCTCCCGTGCGGAATCGGGAATGATGATTCCGCCTCGAACTTGTTCTTGTTCCTCGATACGCTTGACGATCACGCGATCCTGAAGCGGCCTTATGGTTGCCATGAATGTTTCATCCTTTCTGATCAGACTCGGCCGGGGCCGGTCAAAGTTGAGCGCATACAGTAGCGCTAGCACTCTAAGAGAAAGACTGCGAATTATATTTTCGGGAGGGCGGAGTGTCAAAGGGTATTGCGGTGGTCGGTCCGGTCGTGCCTTCTCCGCCGGTTTCGGTCCTGGGAACGATGTCCGGGATCAATCCGGGATATTTCAGGAGTACTTGGCACGTGGCCGGGCTGGTGTGCTTCTGGTCACTGGTCGGGATTACTCCCAAACACGGAGGGCTCCCCTCTGATCTGCCCAACAAGGTTCCGGTCATAACGAATCACAATCACGCGATAGCCACGGCGCCGTAGCTCTCGCCGAGTCTCTTCATCTCGCGCAGCCTGACTCGGATCATCGTGTACTGATCCGTCGCAGAAGACGCAAGTATCAGGACAACAAGAAATCCGGCCACAGCCGCGATTCATCATCCAGCTCTCGATCGACGAACTCCTGCGCGCGCTGGTCTTCGATGGTGAAAAACGAGCGCACGAAGTCGCGATAGTCGGAGAGGACGCGGGAGTGAAGGTCAAAGATGGACATATCGCTACCCCGGCGAGCTTGAACACGGGACTCAGGATCCTAGAACCGGCGCCAACTCGGGACGATTGCTGTTCAACCAATCGAACACGCCCTGGCGCAACTCCCTGCAAAAGCTCGCAAGCTCGGAAGCGTCTTGCTCAGTCACCACCCCGACCCTGTCGTACTCTGCAATGTTGCGTTTGCGCCGGCAAGTCTCAAGGTAATCGGCGTTGTCCTTCCACCGCTCGCCCAAAATCAGCGGCAAGGCGGCGATGGTCCGGTAATGCTGCAAAGCCTTCTCGGGCCGATAGCCGGAAGCATGCAACAGAATCGTGCAGAGCTTGAGCGTCGCATTGTAAGCGATGCCGAAGCGCCAGTCAGCCGATATATCACTCTGAGCGTCCGCAAGGTCCCGCTCCACAATCGCCAGCAGGTCCGCGATCTCTTGGGGGCTGGTCTGGTGAGGACGCAGCCAACCGTTATCGGCCCATTGCTTCAAGCTCATTCTCTTTTCCGATCACAAACAGTTTCGGTGCAGTCAGCACTGTATTGAGGAAATGATCGCGTGATTGCTTCCGCCGCGCGAACTCCCCAGGCGTCAACACGTGAGGGTTGATCTCGCGTCCAACCCGCGTGGCAACACCCGATAGTAGCTTGGCAAGCTGACGCAGGCTCACACTGCCGATCACCATCAGGTCGATGTCGCTATCAGCCTTGTCGGTGCCCTTCGCCATTGAACCGAACACGAATGCCGAACGAATACCCGGGTGAACGAGCGCCTCGCGCAGGAGATCAACCAATCCGCTCGTCTTGAGGACCAGGTTTCGGATGTCCGGGTAAAGCGGATGTTGTAGGTTAGCGCGGTAGTAGCTGCGGTTCCCATCACGCCGCGCGCTTACCAAGCCAAGCCGCGACAGCCTCTTGAGTTCTTGTCGCACCGTAGCATCGGCCAGCCCTGATTGGCGTTCGATTTCTCGAATGTGAAGCTCGCGCGGCACGGCCCCAAACAGCAACCGAAAAGTCTCCGCTTTCACCCGCGAGGAAAGCAACTCCGACAGGGTATTCATACTGCGTGTTTATACCACGCAATTGCGCGGTTTTACCACTCAAGTTTCGACTCGTTCGATCTCGCGTCCGGTTGTCGCCGCCTTCAAGTTCATCGCGTCCCACGCTTCAAGCACCAGGCGGCGGGTGCTGGTATTCGCCGTACTGGCGAAGCTCTTTCTCTTTCAGCACCCGAAACGTTTCGCCGGGGAAATCTTCGCCGTACACTTCCTTCAGGTCGAGGATGTGTTGCAACTCGTCGCGGCAACTCGCCAGCTAAACGGAGAGCCCGAAGGACTGCCGCACAACGCGGCGAAATTCTCCGACATCGCTTTACGGCGTCAAGCGCGTTTGCCTTGTTTGCGGAAACACCGGGATACCGATACGCCACCGAAAAGCTGGTCAGGATATTCAAGTCCGTTCCAAGGACATTCCAAGTGGGCTCCAGCGGCAACAGCAGAGTGAGCAGCGCGTCGAGATTATGTGTTCTGGGGATTGTCAGTCCAGCTTCCTCCAGCCGCGCTTTCAGGTATTTCTCGGCGCATTGCTGGGCGTGAAAACAGGCTGCGTCAAAATTGGGGTGCTTGCGACATTTGCGCGGTGGTGAAATCACTTTCCGCCTTGTCAATCCACTCAAGCGTGCTGGGCTTCATACGCTACGTTCCGCGCTCCAATATTTCACGCATAAAGCTATCCTGCATCGCCAGTCGCTCGCCCACCTGCTTTGGTGTGCGGACGATTAAGTCAACCGACATTTGCGGATTGTGTGCCATTCCAACACGATGCCACCCCTGTTCGTCGGGACTACTGCCGGCACTGGGATGCCTGGGCGCATCGCTCTTCCGGTAGGTCATATCCGATGACTTGCGCAAGACGCTCGTGGATTGCGACCACCTCGTCACTAGCGCCAGTCAACGGGCGCAGGAGCTGGACGTCGGCTTGGTCGCTTGGTAGAAGCACCCAGTCACGGTTTCGGCAACGGACGATGGATCCTGGCCTTATCATCGGCTCCTGCGTTGCATCAGGACGCTGCGAAAGCGAAACGCTACGTTCACCGCGAGCGGCGGTCGAGCGCCTGGGCCTGCACGGCGGTGATCGCTATGGCGTCGCGGATGTCTTCGGCCTTGCAACCACGTGACAAATCGTTCGCAGGCCGGGCCAGCCCCTGGAGTATCGGCCCAATCGCCGTCGCACCCGCAAGCCGCTCCACAAGCTTGTACCCGATATTGCCCGCTTCGAGGTTCGGAAAGATCAGCGTGTTCGCGCGACCCGCGACCGGACTGCCCGGAGCTTTACTCTCGCCTATCACTCTCACCAACGCCGCGTCGGCTTGAAGCTCGCCATCAATCCGAAGCTCGGGCGCGCGAGCGCGCGCCGTTCGCGTCGCTTCGACGACCTTATCGACCTGCGGGCCGCTCGCGCTCCCCTTGGTCGAAAACGAGAGCATCGCGACCAGCGGCTCGGTTTCCAGAATCGCGAGCGCGGAATCAGCCGACGTGATCGCGATCTCGGCCAGCTCGGACGCCGACGGGTTCATCACCACCCCGCAGTCGGCGAAGATCAATGCGCCGCCGGCGCCGAACTCGCTCTTCGGCACAACCATAACGAAGAAGCTCGAGACGATCTTCAAGCCCGCTCGGGGACCTATGCATCGCAAGGCCGCGCTCACCGTGTGCGCGGTCGTGTGAGTCGCACCGGAAACGCTGCCGTCGGCCTCGCCCTCTCGCACCATCACGTTGGCAAAGTACAGCGGGTCTTCAAGCTGGCGGCGCGCCTCGTCCAGGGTCACGCCCTTCGCCCGACGAGCTTGGTGATACGCCGCGGCATACCGCTCGCCGTCTGAAGATCCGCGGTGGTCAAGTATCGAAATGCCGGTTAGCGCCACCCCCAACCCGGCTGCGCGATTGCGAATGACGTCCTCGCGTCCGATCAGGGATACGCGGGCGATCCGGTCTTGAATCGAGAGAGCTGCCGCGCGAAGCGTGCGCTCCTCTTCGCCTTCGGCAAGAACAATGTGCCGGGGATCGGCCGCCGCGCGCGCGCGAATTCGTTCGAGCACCTGCATCGTCGATTGAGCCCCCTCAAGTGAGCTTCGAGAGCAGCATTCTAGCTAATTCTCTTGATTGGAGCGAGCAATGAAGGATTAGGACTAGGAGGAATAGCACCGAAGAACGGGTTGCGGCGGTCAGACCAAGGGAGGGCGCGCACTAAGGAAGCAACCGCAGCGCCGGGCGAACCCGCCGGACGAGCTGTACAGGTGAACTCTCCCCAATTCACCCGCGCCCCGCTCTGATCTCGCGACCCGTGGGGGGCTCGCCGCCTTCGTCGCCAGGCGCTGCGGTATCTCGAAAGAACTCAGTTGCCTCCCTGGGAGCCCGTTCCGCGTTCATCGCTCGCGGTCGTGCTGAAGAGGATGTCTGCCAGGTCCAGCCCCTCGCGGCGGTCGATGTCCCGCTCGAGCGATTTGAGCCGCGCGCGTTGTTCCTGAATGCTCGAAGCGAGCCTGGCCAGATCCGCCGAATGCATGCCCTGCAACTCCGATTCGACTCTGGCGAGGCGGGCCTGAAGTTCGCCCTGTTGACGCCGCTCGCTCTCGAGAATCATCGAATTGATCACGGCCTTCATCTCGGCGCGAACTTGCTCAATGTCTTTGCCGGCGACAACGCCTGGATTCGACCCCAGCATATCCATGCTGATCGTGAAGCCGCCGCGACCCGCGCTTATGTGAGTACCCATCACCGCAAGCACGAGCATCGCGGTTGCGGCCAGACCCAGCCCCTTCGCCCACAGCGGCAGCACGGTGAAAAGCTCGCGGATGACTTCAAGCGCCGATCGGCGTACTGAAGCAACGAATCGCACGGGCGGCAGATCGAGCTGCCACTGCTGCAGCATCCCGCGAACTCGCTCGAACCCCGCGATCTCCTCCCGGCAGACGGCGCACTCATTCAAGTGCGACTCGACGCGGCGGCTCTCTTCGGAATTCGTTTCGCTGTAGAGGTACGAGACCAGCGCCTCGTGCATCCCGCAATTCCTGTTTTCGTCGTTGTGTGTCATGACTTCTTCTCCCACTTCATTGAAGGACATCTCCTCAAATCGCGCCGCGCAGATGATCGAGCCTCTTCTTAAGCTCGGCCAGTCCGGTGTACATTCTGGTCTTCACCGTCGAGAGCGGGATTCCGAGGACGTCCGCTATCTCGGAGAACTTCAAACCTTCGTACTCCTTCATTATGATCACCTGTCGCATCTCCGCCGGCAGCGCCTGGAGCGCGCGTCGGACCACGCGCGCGACCTGCTGCTGCTGAATGTTGCTGCCAAGGTCCTCGGTGTCGGCGGCCAGTTCGAAGCCGCTGATCTCTCGCTGCTCCTCGATCGAAATCGTGACCCGCGAGCGGCCTTTCAGCTTCGTGTTGCAGACGTTGAGCGCGATCCGGTAAATCCAGGAAGAGAACTTCGCCTCGCCGCGGAACTTCGCCAGGTTGCGATAGGCCGACAGAAACGTCTCTTGCGTCGCGTCCTTGGCTTCTTCATCGCGGCCGAGCAAGCGAAGCGTCAGCCCATAGATCTGCCGCTCCCATCTGCGCACGAGCACGTTGAAGGCTTCGGGCTCACCGCCGAGCGTTCGCTCGATGATCTGACTGTCGCTCAGTTCCAAATCGCGCCACCTACCCTCAGATGAGCCCTCCATCCGATTCATAGCTATAGACAGGCGGAGGGAATGAAAAGTCGGAAAATACCACGCGGCACGGCGACCTGGCTGCCGCCAAGGGCGAATGGACTACGCTAAGTTGAAGAAATACACGAACCACCGCGGGCCTGCAACAGCCTGCAATCCGCCGACTACGAACCGGCCCTTCGGGTTTAGTCTTCCAGGGACGGAAGGGGGCAGCGGTGGTCAGGCACGAGACGGCGTCAAACGGAGCTGAAGGTCACATCTTCGTAAATCTCGCTCATCGGCAACGTGCACGCGATCGAACTCAGGGTCAGCCCGGCGTCCATCTCGGTCACGTCCTCGCGATTCCACTTGCCGTCCAGCTGCCGCGCGTAATGGGTTACGTGCAACTTGTCCTGAGCTACGAGCAAATACTCACGGAAGCCGGGGATTGCCTGATAGGCCGTGAATTTGTCCTGGCGATCGCGATCTTCCGACGTCGGCGAGAGCACTTCGACTATCAGGACTGGATTCACCAGCGCGTCGATCCCGCGCATCTTCTCAACGATCATCTCACCACACACTACGGTGATGTCGGGATAGCGGTAGGGCAGGAGCGTGTGCGTCTTCACCGGCATCTCGGAGGTGAAAGCCCGGCACCGCCCTCCGTCGAGTCGCTGCCTAAGTCGGAAATGAACGTTGCTGCAAAGCGTGCCGTGCGCCAGACTGCCGCCGCTCATGCAGACGATCTCACCGTTCCAGTATTCATAGCGCACATGGCCCGCGTGCTCGAGCGCGAAGTATTCGTCCAGCGAGTAGAAGTGTTGAGGAACGTCTTTTCGGTCGGTTGCCATTCCGTGCTTCCTATGGGTCTGCCCAGTCGCGATGGCCGAAGTTTATCACAAGACGCGGTGCAATAGATGGGTTGCCTCAAGGTCGCGGAATCGGGACCCGACGCCGAAACCTTCAAGCTCCGACGAACCACGAACTACAAACCACAAACCGCCGACTACAGGTTGCCTCTCTTGTGCTGCTCGACGATGTAGTCGCACGCCCGCGCCGTGACTGCCATCATCGTCAGCGTCGGATTCTGGCATCCTTGCGAAACGAAGCACGCGCCGTCGGTCACGAACAGATTCTTGACGTCCCAGCTCTGATTGTATTTGTTCAGGATGGACGTCGTCGGGTCGTTGCCCATTCGCGCGGTACCGGTTTCGTGGATGCAGAGGCCGGGTGCCGCGGGGAACGGATTTGCATAAGTGACCTCGACGCCGGCCGCCTGAGCCATTTCTTTCAACGACTCCAGCGCGTCAGCCATCATCGCCATCTCGTTGTCCGAGTGGACGCATTCGATGTGCGCAGCCGGAATCCCCCAGGCATCTTTCACGTCTTTGCTGATCGTCACGCGATTCTCTTTTCGCGGCAGCATCTCGCCCCACGCTCCAAGCCAGAACGGTGCGGGGTCCTTCGCTTCGCGCACGAGCTTCTTGAACTCGGTGCCGAAGCCGGGCATCAGCTTTATGTTCGTCGGGAGCATCCCGCGTTGCGCGCCGCCTTGAATTCCGTAGCCGCGAATGAATTTCGGGTGTCGGTCGCTGACGTTTCTGAACTTCGGAATGTAGATGCCGTTGGCGCGGCCGTCGTCGTAGTTGTACCGGTAATTCGCTACGGCTGGGATAACGCCGCCAACGCCGACCCCGAAGGCGTGATCCATCAAGTAGTGCCCGAGCACACCCGATGAATTCCCCAGCCCCGAAGGGTGTTGCCGCGTCGCACTGTTCAACAGCAGCCGCGTCGATTCGATCGTTGACGCGCACAACACCACGATCTTTCCAAACACTTCGTAGGATTTCTTTGTAAGCTGGTCGAAGAACGCGACGCCTTTTGCTCTGCCGGTGTTCGTGTCGACGATGACGTGACTCGCAACGGCGTTGGTCCTGAGCGTCAGCCGCCGGGTCTTGAAGGCTGCGGGCAGAGTCGATCCCTGGCTGGTGAAGTAGGAATGAGTCGTGCAGCCGCGATCGCAGTGGCCGCAGAAGTGACACTTCGCGCGTCCGTGAAGCGGCGCCGTCAGGATTGCCGCGCGGCCGATCATCAACCGGCGGTCCTTCCACCTGCGCTCGATGGCGCGCTTTAGCAGCCGTTCGCCGCAGGTGAGCTTCATCGCGGGCAGGAACTTCCCATCCGGAAGATTGGGGATGTTCTCATACGACCCGCTCACGCCGATGAACGATTCGACCTTGTCGTAATACGGGGCGAGATCGCGATACGAGATTGGCCAGTCGTCGCCGAAGCCGTCGAGGCTCGCGGCTTTCAACTCGTAGTCAGACAGCCGGTAGGTCTGCCGTCCCCAGGTGAGCGTCCGGCCCCCGACCTGACGCCCGCGAATCCAATCGAATGGCTTTCCCGTCGCCGTCGTGTATGGGTTATCGACGTCGTCGACGAAGAAGTGATGGCCGTACTCGTTACACGCGTAGCACTTTGACTGGACCGGCTGACGCGCGCGGAAGATGGTTTGATTGTCGAGCCGGCCGCGGTATTTCACCTCGTAGGGCCAGGTGTGCTCATTGAAATCCTTCGTCGGGTCGAGCTGGCGGCCGGCTTCGAGCACGATCACCCGCATGCCTTTTTCGGTCAGCTCTTTGGCGGCCCAGCCTCCCGTGGCGCCCGAGCCGACTACGATTGCGTCGTAGGCTTCTTCTTTTGCCATTTCCACCCCGTCAGCCGGGACTCGTCCCGCCGTCGAAAACTGAACCTCTGATCGTCCGACTGGCTATGCCTTCGTAGCGATGTAGTAATTATTCTGGATATCGTGCGGGAGGCGTTTGACCTCCACGTTTGTGAACCCGGCTTCGGCCAGCAGCTCCCGCGCCATCTCTTCGCCCCACATCGTGCCGAGCCCCTCGCCGCCGAGCGCCAGCGACACGGTCATACAGTGCATGCAGGAGACCGTGTAGAGAAAGGGCGCCAGCGGGTGATCGAGGTTCTTGTGAAGGTAGCTCGACCCGGTGATGTCTTGCATCAGGAATGTTCCCTCAGGCCGAAGTGCGTTCGCGATATTCTTCAGTACTTTTCTCGGCTGAGCCTGGTCGTGGATCGCGTCGAAGGCGGTGATGAAATCGTAACGCCCGGCCTCATCGAATGATGCAGCGTCCTTGGTTTCGAAGCGCACATTCGCAATCCCCTGTGCTGCAACCTCGGCCCCGGCGGCGGCGATTCCCTCCTCGGAGAAGTCGTAGCCTGCGAATCTGCTCCGAGGGAAGGCCCTCGCCATCACGTTGACTGCGCGGCCACTCCCGCAACCTACATCGAGCACATCGATGCCGCGGCGCAACGCGTCAACAAGTCCGGGGATCAGCGGCAGTATCGAGTCGGCCAGCGCGCCGGCGACTGACTGGCTGCTTTCTTCACCCATTAGCCGCTGGAATCCCGGATAGGCGGAATAAGGCACTCCCCCACCGATGCGAAAACACTCGACGATGCGGTCCTCGACGTTGCCCATCAGCGCCACGTACTGCATGAACATCGCCATATTGCCGTCGGGCGCCTCCCGCGTCAGGCAGGCGGCATGCTCGACGGGCAGGTGATAGCCTCCACTCGCGGGGTCGTAGTCAACGATCCGGCCGACCACCATCGCCCCCAGCCACTCGCGGACATAGCGCTCGTTCAGACCCGCGGCGGCGGCAATCTGGGCGGATGTGGATGGTGGCAAACCCGCCATCGTATCGAACAGACCCGTCCGGTGGCCGATGCTTGTCATAAGCGCGAGCGCGGCGTTGTTGAGAATGCCGAGCATCTCCGCCCCAAATGCTTCTACTCTTGCCTCATCAGGTGCTATGGGAGTTGAACTCATGTTCCTCTCGGCTGCCAGTTCAAGCCGCTCCTATCGGTGACCAGTTTGCGGCTTCTATCACCGCACGAGTCGCAGGACTTCTTGCAGCGCTTCTTCCGCGGTTCGGGATGGTTTGAATTCCAACCCGACGAAGCCTCTGTACCCAGAAGCCGCGATCGCCCGAAACACGCTCGCATAGTTGATCTCGCCCGTTCCTGGCTCTTGACGGCCTGGCACGTCGGCGACGTGAAAGTGCGCGATCTTCGAGATATTCTTCGTGATGTCGGCGATGATGTTCCCTTCCATGATCTGATGATGATAGATGTCGAAGAGCATCTTGAGGGCCGGGCTCGCGACCTCGTCCAGGATCTCGAATCCCTCTTTTGCGGTGTGCAGGTAGTAGCCGGCATGATCGACCTTGGTGTTGAGCGGTTCGAGCACGAGAGTGACCCCGGCTCGTTCGGCAAGGGGCGCGGCGGCTTTCAAGGCGCTGACGTAGTTGGCATGCTGCTCAGCTCGCGGGATGCTCTTGTCCTCGAATCCCGTCGTGACGATCAATGTCTTGCAGCCGAGCCGCCGCGCCACCGGAAGCGACGCGCGTATCTCGTCGACGAACTTCTTGCGCGCGTCTTCGGTGTTCATGTGCTTCCAACCCGATCCCATAACCGTCGCGACCTCGAGTCCGAGCTCATTCTTCTTACGCAGGATTGCATCGACGTCTTTGTTCTTCCACTCCCAGAACTCGAACGCCGGGAAGCCGAGTTGTTTGACTCGCTCCATGCGTTCGAGGAACGGTATCTGGGTGAGGATCATGTCGATGCAGACCGAGAACCTGATGGAACTGGACATTGACTGCGCTGCTGAGCGCGCGAACAGCGGTCCGGCTACCAGGAAGGCTACCGCGCCGCTTGCTTGCTTTAGAAAGTCTCTTCGCTCGTGCATCGATCCCCTCTTGGAGTGCGGCGACTTGGCGCCGCTTTGGGAGTTCTTCCCGGAGCGCGGACCCAAAAGAGGGACTACCAAAGCGGCGCCAGGTCTCCGCACTCCAAAAGCGCTAACTGAGCGCTCGCTTCACGAACTCGAACGCGTCGCGTGTCCCCTCAGTCGGGTCCTTCGACTCGGGCTCGTATTCGATGTTGGCCGCATAGCGAAACTTGATCTTCTTGAGCAGCTTCATGGATTCGACGATTGGCGTCTTGCCCTGACCGAATCTCCGTTGCGTACGGTCCTCGTCAAGGTCCCGGTCCTTGATGTGCAAGCTCACGATGCGCCGGTGGTGCTCGCGGATGAAGCCGACCGGATCGAAGCCGGCAGCGAAGAAGTGGCCGATGTCCAGGTTGATGCTCAGGTATTGAGACGCGCCCTTCAGCGCGGTCGCCCAATCGTCCGGTGTTTCAAACTCCTGGGACCTGTCACCCGTGAATCCCTTGTAGCCGAACCAGTGATTGTGAAGTCCTAGTTTGACCTTGTATTTCACACACCATTGATCGAGTTTCGGAATGATGGGCTTCCTCACCGAGGCGGTCATCACGTTGGTCCCAAGCAGCAGCGCGCCATTGAAGCCGCGATCCAGGTATTCGTCGTTAGCGTTAACGGGGAAGTTGACGCAGTAGGCGCTGACCTTGATGCCCGCGTCGTCGAACTGTTTCTTGACCGCCTTGAAATCGGCCTCCGAAGCCCGCATCGGGTGCAGATGACCGTCCCACAACTCGACGCTCGCGAGCCCTATCGCCTTCATCGCCTCGATCATCTTGTCGACGGTGAACGCGCGGAAGGTGTAGCTCTGCACGCCGACCTCGATCCCGCCGAAGACTGAGGGCTTCGGTTTGTTAGTCGATGATTGCAGGTTAAGTCCGGCCAGGCTGCCCAGCAGACCGAGGCCGAATTGCCGGCGAGAGAGATTATCCACGCCTGTGATCCCCCTGGTATCTGAGTGCCACGCATCATAGGAAGGCCGATGTCAAAACGCAAGCCGAGTTTTGAACCGCCAAGTCGCCAAGAGCGCCAAGGCCGGAGGGAGACTTGCGAGACTTTGGCGTCCTTGGCGTCTTGGCGGTTGACCCCGCTTGTGATAGCTTCACGCTCTCAGATGGCGAAACCGAAACTCTACGACGCGATCATCATCGGCTCGGGCGCGACCGGCGGCATGGCTGCAAAAGAGCTGACCGAACGAGGCATGGAAGTCCTCGTGCTCGAAGCCGGACCTCCCGCCAATCGCGAACGCGATCTCGGCACGCATCGCTGGCCTTACGAGTCGATGTATCGCGGCTTCGGCCCCCCAGGATGGCGCGAGCAGGAGCAGTGGATGCAGACCACCGCCGGGGAGTTCAGCCGCCACTTCTACGTCAAGGACTCGGAGAACCCGTACACGACCGATCCCGGCAAGCCGTTCCTGTGGGTCCGCGCGCGCATAGTCGGCGGAAAGACCCTGCACTGGGGCCGAATGTCGTACCGGCTGTCGGACCTCGACTTCAAGGCTGCGACGCATGACGGCTTCGGGGATGATTGGCCGATCTCGTACGCGGACCTTGCGCCCTACTACGATCGGGCCGAAGAGTTCATCGGGGTGAGCGGCAACCGCGATGGCTTGCCTCAATTGCCTGATGGGAATTTCATGCCGCCGATGAAGCTCAACTGCGGCGAGCACCTGCTCCGAAAAGGCGCCGAGAAGACCGGCCGCCGCGGAATCCCGATGCGATTGGCTATGCTCACAGCGCAGCCCAAGCCGCACATGAAAGACCGCCTCCCGTGCCACTACTGCGGCAACTGCGGAGACGGCTGCGATGTCGGCGCGATGTTCAACTCGCTCGCTTCGACGCTTCCGGTGGCGGCCGCGACCGGCAGGATGTCACTCAGGCCGAACTCGATCGTGCGCCACGTCATCGTCGATACGAATACCGGAAAAGCGAAGGGCGTAGCGTTCGTAGATCGCGTGACGCACGAAGAGCGTGAAGAGTTCGCGAAAGTCATCGTGCTTGCAGCTTCGACCCTCGAGTCGACGTGCATTATGCTCAACTCGAAGTCGCGCCAGCATCCGCGCGGACTGGGAAACTCGTCGGGTGTGTTGGGCCATTACCTGGTTGACCACTTCGGTGGAATCGGCGCGAGCGGGTACTTCAAGATTCTCGCGGGCCGCGACGCGACTAACGACGATGGGAAAGCGTCCGGCTTGCTGGTCCCGCGCTTTCGCAACATCAGCAAGGAAACGCGGCAGCAGCGGTTCATTCGGGGTTACGGCTTCGAGTGCGGGTCGGGCGCGCGAATCTCGCCGGCGTTCGCAAAGAACGCCTCGATTACGCCAGGCTTCGGGTCCGAGTACAAGAAGCGAGTGCGGCACTACTACACGTCGGCCGTGAGCATGACGGTGCGTGCGGAGATGCTCTCGCGATTTGAGAACTACGTCGAGATCGATCCGAACGGAGTCGTCGATGCCTGGGGCATCCCGGTGCTGAAGATCCATTGCCAGTATTCGGACAACGAGCGGGAGATGGCTCGCGACGCCGCCCAGACCAGCGAGGAGATTCTACGGGCGGCAGGCGCCGAGGTTGTTTCCACGGGGGGACGCATCACGGCACCGGGCCGCATCATCCATGAGCTTTGTACCGCGCGAATGGGAAACGACCCGAAGACTTCCGTGCTGAACAAGTTCAACCAGAGCTGGGACGTCAAGAACCTGTTCGTGGTAGACGGCGCGGCGTTCGTGACATCGGCGAATCAGAACCCGACGCTGACGATGCTCGCGTTGACGATGCGAGCGTGCGAGTACCTGGCGGATGAGTATCGGCGCGGGAATCTGTGAACCTGGATTGGGGAAGCCACAAGAAGGCACAAGAGGCACAGAAAGAGGGGGCGGAGTTTCGGAATCTGGATGCTGAATCCGCACGGTTCAAATGATCATCGGGAAAAGAGATGTAACGCCAAAAGACGAGCCTAGGCGGCGCGGGGCTGGGCCGAATCGGGTTCACTCCATCGCCGGAGTGATGAAGGGCCGGAGCTTCGCTGGCAGCTTTCAAGTCGGCGGCGCCTGGATTGGGGAGCCACAAGAAGGCACAAGAGGCACAGAAAGAGGGGGCGGAGTTTCGGAATCTGGAAGCTGAATCCGCACGGTTCAAATGATCTTCGGGAAAAGAGATGTAACGCCAAAAGACGAGCCTAGGCGGCGCGGGGCTGGGCCGAATCGGGTTCACTCCATCGCCGGAGTGATGAAGGGCCGGGGCTTCACAGGCAGCTTTCAAGTCGGCGGGGTTCTGTACAAATTCGCCTACCAGCCGGCGACGGCCGAAGTCCGCGAGGGCAAGCTTCATCTGCGCGGCCGATTCAGTGTGACCAGCGCGCGCAGCCGCTTGCGATCGGTCGGCGACGTCAGTGCGGTCCTGATAGCGGCTCAAGGCGGGATCGGCACGGCGCCTCCGCGGCCCGCCATCATCCCTGCCGCTCGAGCGGTGGCGGCGCCTCAACCGGAGCTTGAAGCGCGCGCGTCGAACAGCGACGTTAATGCGACAGGCGCGGCGGCGATGCGGGCGCAAACAAGCGCGCTCCCCGACATCGACGGCACGGGCGCGCTGTCGTTTTGCGGCGCGATGTATTTCCGTCTCGATCCGCTCAACGGGCGAGCGTTGGGCGTGGCCGCCGACCTCAGTCGCGTCCAGTTCAACGCGCGGTTGCTTGCGACGACGGACGGCGAAAGAGCGCTTCACGGTGTCTACAGTGCGCTGGTGGATGCCCTCCTGCGCGATAAGGCAGACGCCCGCGCGGCTGAGCTAGTCATTCAACTCAAGAAGCATCTGGGGTGAATCAACGCAAAGGCGCAAGGTCGCCAAGCTCGCGTGAGAAGCGACCGGTTTGAGAAGCCGAAATTGTGACTGTTCTTCGCGCTGCGGCGTTGCGGCTTCCCGTCTTTGCGTTAGAGTTGCCGTCGGAAAAACGCGAACGCCCGCGAGATCGCCACGATAGTTGATGATCATCGTCGAGGCGCATCCGGATGATAATGCGCTTCGCACTCGGCTTCTCGTCCTCGCACGATCCGCTCTCCCTCCAGGGGACCGCGCTGGGCGGTGATCACCGTGCACTGGCGTTCTCCCGAGCCGCCGTCGTAGTAAATCACCACCCAATCGCGGGTCCTGCCCAACTGGTGCGCGCGCGCCGTGTTTGAAAACACCGCCGTGTAGTGCCGCGTGCCTCTGGCCGTGTGCAGGATCGGCAGCCATGCCTCGCGCAACGGGTTGAACCGCCTCGGCGCGATCCTTGGGAGCGAACCCTGGGCAGCGCCTTCCCGGTACTCGCGGTCAACATCAAGAAGCTCGGCGACTGAAGGCTGCTCGATGTCGACATCTGAGCGCCGTCTCCTGACTCGCCCCAGGCGGCTTGCGAGCGAATCACGGACGCCCGCGACCCGCTTGTTTCCTAACCCCGCGACGCTGGTGAGCCTCCCGTCGTGAGGCATCAGCTCGGCGATCGATGTGTGAGAATCGAACGCGATCACGCCTCCGTGTCCCACGCTGGCGCCAATTGCGTTGAGCCCCCTGCTGGGCTCGTCGAGGATCAGAATGGGCGCTTCTCGTATGATGGCGCGCGCTATTGCAACGCGCTGTTGCTGGCCTCCGGAGAGACTCACCCCCCGCTCGCCGACCATAGTCTCGTATCCCCGAGGCGTTCTCATTATGAAGTCGTGAGCATTAGCCAGCCTGGCGGCGCGGACGATCTCTTCGCGCGACGAGCCGGGCTTCCCGTAGGCGATGTTCTGCCAGATCGGGGCGTTGAACAGCGCCGTTTCCTGCAACACGAAGCTGATGTGCTTGCGAAGTGACTTCATCCTGAAGTTGCGGATGTCCACGTCATCAATCTTCACCGATCCCGAGGACGGGTCGTAGAATCGCGGGATCAAGTTTACAATCGTCGACTTCCCGCCGCCGGTTGGTCCGACAAGCGCTACAGTCCACCTCTAACGAGGTGGCCAGAACTGGGGTCGGTGTCATGGCGAAGTCAAAAGTCCAAACTCCACCCAACCCCTGACGGGGTTGCGCCACAACCCTGTCAGGGTTGCGGCCAATCCCCGCCCCACATCCCAGGGTAGCCGAGTACGACAACCCTGGGCTGGAGGACGAAACCCCTTCGGGGTTGACAGCACGGGCCTTCTAGCGCGGCGGCTCCATATCCTGGGCTGGAGGGCGAAACCCCTTCGCGGTTGACAGCGCTGCTGGTGGTGCTCGCCGCCTGACTGCATTCCGAGTCGTGCGGCAAACCGTGCGACCGATCAAAGAGGATTGCCCAATATAACTAGCAACAGGGGAGCCTCTTACTTTCTTGGTGAGAATAATGGCGATTCGTACTATACTCTCGCCGCCGGGGGCTCGAGTAAGTTCCCGGTGGCAGCGGCACCGGGCGCCCGCGCGAGGTTCCGTGCTCGCGTTTCCGAGAGCGAGAAGCTGCGGACTCGTGATAGAATGACGGCCTCTCGCAGGCCGATACTTCAACCGCACCGCCGAGATTCTCTTGCGGTTGGAAAGTGGAAATCAAATAGCCGCAGACTCCGTAGCAGCGCGGGTGATCGCTACCGCATTTTGAACCAGAGCAAGAACGCCAGAGCGATCAAGAGCATTCCTGGCGTCGGATCAGCACCGGGAGCGGGGCTTTGATCGACCGAGTCACCAGCAGGCACGTTATCAGCGGGAAGGGCAGCGTTGCCGGTTGGCGGTACGTCGCCGGGATCGCAGACGCAGCCGGGAGAGCCGCAATCGCAATAGCCTCCCATGCTCGAATGACCTGCCAATGCGGTCGATGCGAAAGGACGGGCCGGTTGAGCGCCACGACTCAAAGCTGATTCAGCCAGGAACGGGAGAACTGCCATCAGCAGCAAGCAGCCAAAGAGCCTCTTCATACCAACCTCCTGGGGTTATGACGCCGAGTTGCGCAAGCAACCCGGTCGCAGCAGTAATCTCTTACGGTTTGTCTACGCGCGATTAGCCAAGGCCGGAAACACCCGAGAAGGCCTCGCTTCGCTTGCAATTGAACTCGCTACGATCGCGCGCCACGCGTGGTTCGTGAGGGATTCAGAGGCGCTTGAACAGGCGGCCATGTTGCTGGTCGCGCTGCCGAAACCACCTTGCCTTAAGGGTGCAGCCGAGCATTACCTTGGCCTCTGCGCGAACCAACGAGGTGAGTTTGACGAGGCTCGGCGCTTGTTCGAAACAGTAGTCGAGAAGGGGTCCCCACATTATCAGAGCCGCGCTTTGCATTCGATCGGACGAACTTACTACGATCAAGGCAGCATCGATGCCGCCTGCCCGTTCTACATCGAGGCTGGAAGAATTGCCGATTCGGATCCGGCGACACTGGCGAACTCCCAAGCAATGGTCGCAGTTGTGCGGAGCATTCATGGCGACCACAAGCACGCGGTTGCACAGCTAGAAGAGTTGATGCCGCTGTTTCGACTCCTCGCCAGGCAATACCCCTCGACTTACTACGACTATCTCAACAGCCTCGCGGTCGAGCTTGGCGAGGTCGGGCGCGTGGCCGAAGCCCAATCGGTGTTGTCGGTCGCGCTTGCCTCTCCGTTCGCGCCTGCGTTCCCGAATTGGAGCGAGACCCGCGACGAACTCGAAGCCAAACGCACAGCAGCGACTCACTCGATCGTAGCTGTTGAGCATCTCCCCGACGTCGCGAGTCCGGCTGAAACTCATACTCGCCGCAATCATCACCGCCGCGTCCGCACGAACATCGGACCGGCGACAGCCCGTGCATTTCCGGTCCTGCCGGCCACGCGGGTTCTTCCTCCGGCGATGCCCGACTCCGCAACTCGCGCGACGGACGGCTTCGACTTTTCACTAACCCGGTTCATCCTGGAGCGGCTCGATGGATCCATGCAGTCGCGCGCGCCTCCACTTCCTCGCTGAACCTTCTCAGGCATTCAAAGATCAATAATTTGTAGAGCGGATCGCCGCCGCTGGTGGCAGCGACGACCCGCTTTACCCATCCGACGCATCCGCGCCGCAGTATTTGTGTAGCTTGGCGCGGCCGCGTCCTAACGGAGGGCGTATGAATATATCACAACCTCGCCGAAAAGCGGCAAGGATTACACCGTCCACAAAACGTACCGGCGGCAATCTCCCGGATGACGACCAGGAAGTCGCGGACTCGACGCTAGTCGAAGAAGAGAGGGACTGCGTGGTCTTAGTCCTCCCGGAGCTTGAAATCTGGGACTATGTCGGAAATCAGCCAATCAAGGACCGGACGCGCATCCTGGACGCGATGGATACGATATGCGCCGCTGCGCAAGCGATCCTGAAAGGCAAGCCCCGCCAGCGATACGTGCGACGTGTGGAGGGGCTGGCCGGGCAGAGCACAGACGAGCGGCATCAGAAGTTCATTCAGGCTATCGTCGCCGCGCTCAGGGAAGGTGATAAGGAAGGATTGGACGCCGTGCTGAATACTGCGATCTTGATCGATAACGTTGTGGATGAGCCTCCTTGGTACGATCCAGAGGACATCGGCAAGCCGTGGTACCCTAAGCGCCGAGTCTGGCGGCCCGGTGGCGAACGAGCCTCGACTCGTTCGCAGCAGCGCGGCTGAGCACAGATGCGAGGCGCTGAGGAGCGTGGGGTTCGACCGAGTGCGATCAAGAGCGGGCCTGGCAGGCTGCTGAAGAAGTCGGTCCAGGAAAGTGTCAGGGTGCAATCGCGGCACGGGAGTGGCGGTGCGCCCTCATGTGCCTCATGCACATGGAAGCCAAAGCCCGAAACGCGAGAAGCCGGAATGCGCGTTCGGACGACGCACGCGGGGCCACGACAAACGCCGGGCGTCTCAATCCCCGCGTATGGCGGCCTCATGTTCAACTAGGCCTTTGACACACGACCCAGCCGCGGCCCGCGCCTTTCAATAAGCCGAGTGATCTCCGGAACCAGCTCCTCGGGTACCACCGGAGAGTTGCGTGTTCGATTCCGCCCCTTCGTGTTCTTCGTGGATCGTTTCCGGCTTTCAAGGGGATACTTGCTGGCTGTCCATGCTCAGTTCTTGCGTCCCATCGCCGCGTCGCCGCGTCGCCCCGTCGCGCCCTCCTGCCCTTCGTGTTCTTCGTGGATCGATCAGTCCGAGTGTTAGTGGCTACGTGCGGGCCTTTTGCGCCGGTTGCCGCGTCCCCCCGTCGCCGCGTCGCCGTGTCGCCCCGTCGCCGCGTCCTTCGATTCCTCCCCTTCGTTTTCTTCGTGGATCGTCACGGTCACCACAGCGTTGGAGGCGTAAGCGCGTGCCTGGTGTGCGGGTCGCCGCGTCCCCCCGTCACCCCGTCGCCGCGTCCAGGCACTTCCAATCCGCTAAGAGTCGCGTCTTCGATTCAGCCAATGAAACCACCGGACGCTCCATTCGGTGAGCTCATGTTTCAATCCGCTAAGAGTCGCGTCTTCGATTCAGCCCAGGATTGGCCTGCTTAGGTGTTGCGCTTTAAAAATGGGGTTTCAATCCGCTAAGAGTCGCGTCTTCGATTCAGCCGGGGCTGTGCCGATAACCGCCTACTGGTTTCTCTGCGGTTTCAATCCGCTAAGAGTCGCGTCTTCGATTCAGCCGGGGTCGGAGGACGAGAAGTAAGTAGTCGGGCCCCACTGTTTCAATCCGCTAAGAGTCGCGTCTTCGATTCAGCCAAACGAGGAGATCATCCCTGAAGTTTCCTCGCTGCACTGTTTCAATCCGCTAAGAGTCGCGTCTTCGATTCAGCCTCGGCTTTGCGACAACCTACGCGAATCTTGCCCTTTTGTTTCAATCCGCTAAGAGTCGCGTCTTCGATTCAGCCTGCGCTGCTCGCGCTCCTAGGCGCGGGCGGTTGGGCGGTTTCAATCCGCTAAGAGTCGCGTCTTCGATTCAGCCGTGTGCATCATTCTTGCCTTCGTCCTCGCCTTTCGAGTTTCAATCCGCTAAGAGTCGCGTCTTCGATTCAGCCAAAACGCACTAAACATGCGCCTAGCGGCGCGAGGAGGAGAGTTTCAATCCGCTAAGAGTCGCGTCTTCGATTCAGCCCAGCGCTTGCTGCGCAGGAGCAAGCAGCAAAGCGCAAGTTTCAATCCGCTAAGAGTCGCGTCTTCGATTCAGCCGTGGGTTCCCGCATTGTGGACCCAAACTAAACAAGAGTTTCAATCCGCTAAGAGTCGCGTCTTCGATTCAGCCACGCTGATGCTGCCGGCCGGGCTTGAGCTGATCGGGTTTCAATCCGCTAAGAGTCGCGTCTTCGATTCAGCCAGGTGGTGTTGGAGTGGCTGTTGCGGACATGAATGGTGTTTCAATCCGCTAAGAGTCGCGTCTTCGATTCAGCCAGGTTCCTAGTATGCCCCAACCAGGAACCAGAAAAAAAGTTTCAATCCGCTAAGAGTCGCGTCTTCGATTCAGCCGGAGCGCGGCTCCAATTCATCAATGGCACGACGGATGGTTTCAATCCGCTAAGAGTCGCGTCTTCGATTCAGCCGACGGACTGATGTACCCTTTAGGTTGGGGATTAGTTCGGTTTCAATCCGCTAAGAGTCGCGTCTTCGATTCAGCCAGTAGCTTCGTAGTTTTATACTACGAATATCCCACAGGTTTCAATCCGCTAAGAGTCGCGTCTTCGATTCAGCCCCGACGGACTGATGTACCCTTTAGGTTGGGGATTAGTTCGGTTTCAATCCGCTAAGAGTCGCGTCTTCGATTCAGCCACAACCGTACTGCTAGCGGTTGCAATTCTAGTAGTCGTGGTTTCAATCCGCTAAGAGTCGCGTCTTCGATTCAGCCCGATGAAAGCGAGAGCGAGGAGGTACTCGATCATGTTTCAATCCGCTAAGAGTCGCGTCTTCGATTCAGCCTCGGCTGGTACGCGCTTCTTTGTCTCACAACCCTAGGGTTTCAATCCGCTAAGAGTCGCGTCTTCGATTCAGCCGCGATGATGGTCGAGGGGCCCTTCGCCCGCTTCACCCGTTTCAATCCGCTAAGAGTCGCGTCTTCGATTCAGCCGCCAAAGCGTTGAAGCTCGGTCGCGACGACTTCGGTTTCAATCCGCTAAGAGTCGCGTCTTCGATTCAGCCTCGGTTTCCGCGAGCGCCGCAAACGAAGCGGAGGCGGGTTTCAATCCGCTAAGAGTCGCGTCTTCGATTCAGCCTTCAGCTTCGCTTGCGAGTCGGGCACGACTTCGAGGTTTCAATCCGCTAAGAGTCGCGTCTTCGATTCAGCCAGCAGGCAAGAGGACGCCCAGTTCCTCACAAAGCACCAGTTTCAATCCGCTAAGAGTCGCGTCTTCGATTCAGCCTACTCGGAAGCGCCTCCAGTTGGCCCTGGCTTGTCTCGGTTTCAATCCGCTAAGAGTCGCGTCTTCGATTCAGCCTCCGCAACAGTGACTTCGTTTCTTCGTTTGCATCAACGTTTCAATCCGCTAAGAGTCGCGTCTTCGATTCAGCCATCGACCGCGGTCTTTCGACCGGGGCCAAAATCGGAGTTTCAATCCGCTAAGAGTCGCGTCTTCGATTCAGCCGCGGATCAGATCGCATATGCTCTCAGCCTGGCGTTCGGGTTTCAATCCGCTAAGAGTCGCGTCTTCGATTCAGCCAAGCAAAAGGTGGATCTTGATGCTAGGAGTAGCGTCGCGTTTCAATCCGCTAAGAGTCGCGTCTTCGATTCAGCCCGTTGACTTTGATAGTGGGCTTGTAGCCCACCAGAAAGTGTTTCAATCCGCTAAGAGTCGCGTCTTCGATTCAGCCCTTTGGCAAGAATAACTCAGTCCGCATCTGCGGACTTTGTTTCAATCCGCTAAGAGTCGCGTCTTCGATTCAGCCGCCTCCTTGGGGGGAAGCGTTGGTGATGACTATCAACGCGCGTTTCAATCCGCTAAGAGTCGCGTCTTCGATTCAGCCTTCAGACAAAACAGCTAGGATAGGCGAGGGGCGTGAGCCGTTTCAATCCGCTAAGAGTCGCGTCTTCGATTCAGCCTCTTTTATTGGATGAATGTTTGGCCTTGTTGTCCTTGCGTTTCAATCCGCTAAGAGTCGCGTCTTCGATTCAGCCCATTAACAATGCGCCTCGCGGCGCGAAGGAGAAAGAAAGTTTCAATCCGCTAAGAGTCGCGTCTTCGATTCAGCCAAGCGCAAAGGAACAGCAGTCTATGGTCGAGAGTATCTGTTTCAATCCGCTAAGAGTCGCGTCTTCGATTCAGCCTCTGGCCGTTTTTGGCTCTTGGGTGTCAACGACTTAGACCGCCTTTGCGCTAACCCCAATTTGATGGCTCGAATCATACCTTTTCTTGTGGTCCGAATCAACTG
>DATDOV010000048.1:0-13530 GCA_035293105.1 Blastocatellia bacterium | reverse complement strand
TGCAAGACGCTCCAGTCAGCCGCATAATGCAGCGAGTGCTGACCAGCTACAGCCAGTATCACAATCGCAAGTACAAGAAGATCGGCCACGTTTTTCAAGGCCGCTACAAGTCGATTCTCTGCCAGTCGGATCGCTACCTGGGCCTTTGGATTAGCCAGGGGGGACTCTGCACCTTGTGCGGCCACAAGATCACGCGGACGACTGGATGGCGCAGCCACAAGGTTGTCTGGCGGGTCTTCGGGGGAAGCGATAGTATGAGCAATCGCGTACTGCTTCATCCGAAGTGTCACAGCAAGGTTCATGATCGCGAGTTGAAAGTAGTGGAACCGCGTCTCGTCAAAGAGGCGTTAACAGAGGCTTGAGCCGGATGAGGGGTCAACTCTCAAGTCCGGTTCTTAGGGGGCCGGGCCGGAGCAATCCCGCCCGGCTACCCGACCGCTGATGCGGTGATCCAAGTATGGGTACGACAAGACTGAAGCTCACAGACATGATTTCTATTGAAGGAGGTAGTATGGCAGATATTGTTGCCTCAATCACAACTGCGATTTCTCTCGTCTCGCGCCTCAAAAAGATAAGCGAGAATATCAAGGATGCGGAACTCAAGAATCTTCTTGCAGACTTAAGCCTTGAATTGGCTGAGGCCAAAATGAGGATGGCGAATCTTCTAGACGAGAATGCCAATCTTCACAATAAGATTAGAGAACTTGAAAGCGCAGAAGGTGAACCTTGTCCCAAATGCCGAAAGAGGACTTGGGAAATCGAAAAGACAAGGAAGGATGGAGACTTCGGTGACATCGGAGTTATATGGAGAACCTACAAGTGCTCGTTGTGCGGTTTTACAGAAGAACAAATGATAAAACCTAAATAGCCAAACCGCGCCTAACAAGCGGTTCCAGGCGAGCGCGCTAACGTACTCTTCATCGTCACTCGGATGTCCTCACGCGCGCCGCCTGAACCGCAGCGTTAGCGTGCTTGATGCAGCTCTGAAGATGGTGAACGGCACCCCATCCCGTCGCCCGCAGTTACGCACGGGAATCGGGAGGTTAAGTGATGCGGCACCGAAATAAGGCAAAAGCCGAGGTCTTTCACTGGACAAAGGGGCGGGAAACCCTCGAGCGTTTGCGGTATGCAGCCGCTTGCAAGCTGTGCATGTGGCACGAGCATCAGGCGGGCGGTGGCTCATGCTATGTCACGATCGGCGGGTCGCTGAAGTTACGATTTGCCGACCATGAGAACACGTCGGCGCAGTACGGAGAGCCCGACTTCAACTTCGTGAAACGAACTCCGACTGAACAAGAGCTTCAGGAGATTGTGGCTCGAATTCAGTACGCCAGGTTATGCAAGAAGACCGCGTTCGCCATGCACGTTGATCTGACAGTGCCAAAACTGAAGAAGCTCCTAAAACCTGAGTGCTTCGAAGGCGTGTGCGAGAACCAGGCCTACCCAACCACTTTCACCGAGTACGTGGTGGTTGCTACTGCCTTCGAAACTCTGGAGACGGTCGGAATCACAGAGCGCATTCCTGTCCGGCAGGAACTTTACAGCATGGAGGATTACAGCGGCCTTTGATTGAGGGCGCGGCTAACCAACGGCTGAAGCTGACCGGGGCCGCCATCCTGGTTATCCGTGCTTCAAAGTTCTTGCAGGCGGCCCCGGCAGCTTAGCCGAGCGTTCGCCGCCGCTGTGGGAAGCCCGATCAAAACGAAAGCCGACGCGCCCGAAAGCGGGAAGCACACAGTCGCGGTGACAAACCAAGGAGTTCGATGCGAAGCAGCCCGTGGCAAAAGCAGCTTGGTTCCTCCGCGCCCGGTCGCGAAGTTCGATACGTTGCTGCTGATGTTCGTTGGTCACGTAGACTCGGTTTGGAGTTTGATCGTTGCTACCGAGGCTGGTTGCTCACGTAGACTCGGCTTCGCGGTGTGCGCGGTTCGTGGCAGCACATAGCGGGGCATCGGGGTTACATTGCAGCGCGCCTGATTCGAAAGGCCGCTCTTGCGTGGCTGTGGTAGCATCGTAGCTCACCATGACTGAAGCGCCGTCGCATCGAAGTCACTGTGTCTCCTGCTGACCCTGGCGACGCGCGCGAATTGCCAGTTGCTAACGCCACGGCAGACGAGACGGATCCACTGTGTGACAATTACTCTAGAAATGGCCCGATCCGTATTGTAGAATCGTGCCGTTCTGCCTCCTCTTAATCCCGCTTGGAGAATAGATCGATGGATTCTGACTTCAGCGAGTCCTACCTGCGCGCGGATGCCGGAGGGACCAACGGCCGATCAAGCGGCGCTCTCGAAGTAGATCTTTATGCCGACCTCGAGGCGTTCATCGAGCACCCACCAGATTTGCAAATGGAGGAAGAGACCGTTCGGTGCGCGCCCGATTTCGCAGCGCCGGCGACTACTCCACTCACGAAACCTGACACTGCCGACCTCGTTAAACCAGCCCCGCCGGCGCGTCCCGCCACTCGGACCGGAGGTAATGGCTCATCGCGACCTGCGGCCCCTTCCCCACCGGCTCGATTCATCAGATGCCCGGCTTGCGGAACCGACGCAAACAGCCACGACCTGTTCTGCCTTGCGTGTGGCGGATTCCTGGACGAGCTGGACGCGACGGGTGACGACTCGACGAGGTGCAACGATTGCGGATCGGCCGTTGCCGCCGGGGAGGTCTTTTGTCCATCCTGCGGTTCCATCAGCCGCAGGTGAGGGGCCGCGCTCGCGTTGTCGCCGTCTGACCATACGTGCCCGCCCGTTCACTGTCGGATCCGCGGGCGACCCCATTAACTCCGACTGTCCGCAAGAGCGGCTCTAAGAGCATCGACGGCGAGCGCGGCGCAGTGCATCTTGGCGGCCGGCAAACGGCCCAGCGCCGCGACGATTTCCTTCTTGCCGAGGTTGCCGAGATCCTCAACGCTGCGGCCTATGATCAGCTCGGTCAGCACGGAGGCGGCGGCGATGGTGGGAGGACAACCTTGCGCCTTGATCTTCGCTTCGGTGACGACGTGATGATCGATTCGGATGGAAAGCCGGATTCGGTCGAGACAGACTTCGTTGGTGACGTCGCCGACGCCGGACGGATTCTCGACCTCGCCCACGTTGCGCGGGTGGGCCAGGTGCTCGGTTATTTGCTCGCTGTACATTCTGTGGATATCAACTTCGAAGCGCAGACATCGTGGGGTACGAAAGCTAGAGTTCCAATCTCACAGCGCATCGGACGGCTGCATCTCGCGTGAACGCGCGACCGTCTCCACCAGCACATCAACCGCATAGTCGATCTCTTCACGAGTCGTGTACGCGCCGACGCTCAATCGCAGGCTCCCGCGAATCTCTTCGCGGCTGAGCCCGAGCGCGCGCAGCACGTGACTCGGTTCGTGCGCGCCCGATGCGCATGCCGATCCCGTTGAGACCGCGACCCCCCTGAGATCAAGGGCGATCAAGAGGCTCTCGCCGTCCAGACCCTCGAAGCTCATGTTTGAAACGCTCGGCACGCGCCGCGCGAGGTCGCCATTCAATCGCACGCCGCTGATACGCGACTTGACCTGGGTTTCGAGATGATCTCTCAGCCGCCGCATCCGAGCCATTCGCTCATCTAGCTCGAGACGAGCGAGCTCGGCTGCGCGTCCGAGACCTACGATACCCGCGACATTCTCCGTGCCGGCGCGACGGTCCCGTTCCTGGTGTCCGCCATATGTGAGTTTTGCCAGGCGAGTCCCTTTCCTGACGTAGAGCGCGCCGACTCCCTTCGGACCATGGATTTTGTGCGCCGCGATCGAGAGAAGGTCGACGCCGAGACGAGCGACATCGACGGGGACCTTGCCGACCGACTGCACCGCGTCGGTGTGAAAGTGAAGGTGGGTGTGGCCGGCGGCGCGGGCGTCGGCGACCACTTGCGCGATCTCCTCGATGGGCTGGATCGTGCCGGTTTCATTGTTGGCATGCATGACCGAAATGAGTGTCGTGTCGTGTTCGATGGCGCGACGCACGTCGTCGACGCTGACAAGCGCGGCGCCGGAGACCGGAAGATAGGTGACGCGATAGCCGTCTCGTTCGAGCGCCTCGCAGGTGGCGAGCACTGCGGGGTGTTCGATGGCCGTAGTGATGAGGTGACGCCCGTGTTCGCGATGGGCCTCGGCTGTTCCGCGCACGGCGATGTTATCGGCTTCGGTTCCCCCCGAGGTGAAGACTATTTCGGCAGGCGCGGCCCCGATCAACGCGGCGACCTGACGCCGCGAGGTTTCAACAGCCGCCTTCGCGCGCTGGCCGAATGAGTGAACCGAGCCGGCGTTGCCGGGCTCGTCGGCAAAGAAGGGCAACATCGCGTCGATGACTTCGGGCGCCACGGCAGTCGTTGCACTGTTGTCGAGGTAGACTCTCACTATGAGTTCTCTTCCTGCCACTCTTCGTACCAGGCCATCTGAATCGCTTCGAGCTTCTTTTCGTTCGATTCATTCGCGGCGCCGCTGAAGCCCTCAAGCTCCATCACCCAGCGGTGCAGGTCCGTGAATCGCACAGTCAGCGGTTCGATGTCGGGATGCGCTTCCATCAACCGGATGGCGATCTCCTCCGTGTCTGTCCAGTTCAACTCCGGCATCTCTCCCTCCTATTGCGCCGCGGCTTCTTTCATCGCGGCTGCTTATCATTATCAATCGGGGATTTCAACCGTGACGTCGCCCTCGATTACAACCTGGCATCCGAGGCGCGAGTGCAAGGTGACGTTATCGGCCATGTAGAGCCGGTCTTCTTCGTCCTCTTCCATCGCGGAGAGGTTTTCCTCGCCCTTGCGGACGATGACGTGGCAGGTTGTGCACGCGCAGTTCCCGCCGCACGCGTGCTCGAGGTCTATCCCGAAGTTGAGCGCGATATCCAGCGGCGAGCCTTCCTTGCCGTGCTCGTGATACGGCGTCACGCCCGGCACGTAATCGACCGTCATGGTCTCACCGCCCGGCCGTACAAACGTGACCTTATGGACTTTGCGCCCGGTTTCAGGCGGTTCCGGCTCGAGCACCGCGCTGCCGGAAGTCTTGCTCTGATCTGTTTCCACTCTTAGCTCTCCGCGACTTCGGACGCTTTACGGTCTTTGATGGCCGCAAGCACGGTGTTGTTCATGATCAACTCGGCCAGGTGATGCGACACCTCGTCAAGCTCCTTGATCCGCTCGCGAATCAGCCGGTAGTCCTCGCCCGGTTCCGCTTCGCGAAGCGCTTCGAGCGCGTGGCGAATGCGCGTCCGTTCGGCGTCGCCGACCAATCCGGGCGCCAGTTCAGCAAGCACCTTCTCCGCCGCTCGCATTACTGTTCCAGCCTCGTTGCGTGCTTCGATCAACTGACGCTTTCGAATGTCTTCTTCGGCGAATTCGAAGGACTCCAGCAACATCTTCTCGATCTGGTCGTCAGTCAGCCCGTAAGAGGGTTTCACTTCTATCGACTGCTCTTGACTCGTTCGAACGTCGCGCGCGCTGACAGTTAGGATCCCGTTGGCGTCGATCAGAAACCTCACCTCGATTCGTGGAAGCCCAGCCGGCTGCGGCGGGATGCCCTTCAATGTGAACCGCGCGAGACTGCGGCAATCGCCGGCGAGTTCGCGCTCGCCCTGAACGACGTGTACGTCGATGCCTGTCTGGTTATCGACCCAGGTGGTGAACATTTCGGAGGCCGACGCCGGAATCGTAGAATTGCGCGAGATGATTTTGGCGACGGCGCCGCCCATGGTTTCGATGCCGAGGCTCAAGGGTGTTACGTCGAGGAGCAACAAATCTCTGCTGCCGCCGGCGAGAATGTCGGCCTGAATGGCGGCGCCAAGCGCGACGACCTCATCGGGATTCAGCTCCGTGTGCGGCTTGCGCTTGAATACTTGTTCGACCTTCTGGCGAACGAGCGGGATTCGGGTCGAGCCGCCGACCAGGACCACCTCGTCGATACGCTCGGGATCGAGGCCGGCGTCTCGGAGCGCTCGCTTGCAGGGCCCAATCGTCCGTTCAATCAGGTCTCCGATTAGACCCTCCATTTCGGTTCGCGTCAACTCGGCGCGAAACTCGCCTCCAGCCTTACGGCCAAGGTCGATCTCGATGATGGATGTCTCTGACCCCGACAATTCGTGCTTTGCGCGGATGACTGCCTTTCGGATGGCCTGAAACACCACTGGGTCTTTGTCGGGTCTTCGCCCAAGCCGGCTTTCGATCTTGTCGAACACGACCCCAATCAACAGATTATCAATGTCGTCGCCGCCCAGGTGTGTGTCGCCGTTGGTCGCCAGTACCTCGAATATGCCGTCCTTCAACTTGAGTATCGAAATGTCGAATGTGCCGCCGCCGAGGTCGTAGACGGCGACGAGAGCTTCACTCCGCTTGTCGATACCGTAGGCGAGCGACGCCGCGGTCGGCTCGTTGACTATGCGCAGGACGTCAAGACCCGCGAGATGTCCGGCGTCCTTCGTCGCTTGCCGCTGGGCATCGTTGAAGTAAGCGGGAACCGTTATGACGGCTTGAATGACTTCCTCGCCGAAGAAGCTCGAGGCCCGCTCTTTCAAATCGCGCAGTATGAACGCGGATATTTCCGGCGGCGTGAACACTCGATCACCCATCTGAAAGCGAATCACCTGCTCGCTGCCGGGCGCGATCCGGAACGGAACCAGCGCAAGGTCTTCCTGAACATCGGCGCTGCCTTTCCCCATGAAGCGCTTCACTGAGTAGATGGCCTTGCGGGGCTCGGTGATCAGCCGCTCGCGGGCTTCTTCGCCGACTAGAAGCCGACGCTGTTCCGAGTCGTAATAGACGATAGACGGCACGAGTGCGTTTCCCGACTCGTCGCGGATCACGGCAGGACCCTCATCGCTCATGAAGGCGACAAGGCTGTTGGTGGTTCCAAGATCGATGCCCACAACCCGGCCCGACTTCGGGCGTCCCGTCATGCTCAGTTCGATCACCGGCATCGGTTAGACTTCCTCCTTGATATCACGCACGAGATTGCGGATGTATGATCGGTGAGACAGCAACTCGCTCATGCGGTCGAGCGTCGCCCGTCTGGCTTCAACGGGAGCCGCGTCCCACTCGTCAAAGAGCGCGTGAAGCCGGCGGTCGATCCCGGAGAGCTTCTCCTTCAAACCGGCGAGCGCGTCTTCAAGCGACGACCGCGCCGCGTCAACATCATCCTCGTCGCCTGATTTCTTTGCCGCCCTTAACTCGTCGATCTGCATGTTCAACTCGAAGACCTCTTCCAAAAGCTCAGGCGGCGCTTTCTTCTCGGCTTCCTTGTACCCTTCGAGCGAGAGCAGGTACTGCGCGCGGCTGACAGGATCGCGCAACGTGCGATAGGCGTCATTGAGCGTCGACGACCGCTCGGTGCTAGCACGCCGCTCGTCTTCGCTCGCGTTCATGAAATAATCTGGGTGGAACTGGCGGCTCAGCGCATAGAAAGACTTCTCCAACTCGGTTTCATCCAGCCTGAGCCTTCGCGGCAGGCCAAAGAACGCGAAATAATCCGTGCCCTCCGCCAGCGGCTGGATCCTTCCGCATTGAGGGCAGGCGTGGGAGGCCGGCTTCGCGCCGCACGCCGTACAAGCGCCCGAAGTCGTCTCGCTTCCAATCACATCCGTCATACAATCTGAAACCGGCGTTCTCGTCGCCGAGGCAATCCGGTCAAAAAAATGATGGTTGAGCATCCGCCGCACCCAACCATCCGACTGTTCTCGAAATTAGTTTCGGAAAAACGCTAAACGGCAAACGACTCACCGCATCCACACGCGCCGGAGGAGTTCGGATTGATGAAAGTGAAGCCTCTCTGCATCAGACCTTCGTCCCTGTAGTCGAGCGTCGAGCCGTCGAGGTACAAGAAACTCTTCGTGTCGACGAATACCTTGACTCCTTCGGCTTCGACGACCTTGTCGCCCGTGCGCTCTTCGGTGTCGAGGCTGAGGTTGTAGCTCAATCCGGAGCAGCCGCCGCCCTTCACGCCGACTCGCAAGCCGCCGGAAGTCATTCGCTGGTCCCGCATTATCTCGCGGATTCGTTCGATCGCCCTTGGCGTCAGTTCCAACATCTCACTCACCGTCCCCGGCGTCAGGCCGTCACCGCTTCTTCGGCTTTCTCTGCCGTGCCCTGCTTCGCCTGATAATCCCGCACCGCCGCCTTTATCGCGTCTTCCGCAAGCACCGAGCAGTGAATCTTGACCGGCGGCAGGTTGAGCTCCTTGACGATCTCGGTGTTCTTGATTTCGAGCGCCTGATCGACCGACCGTCCCTTCAACCACTCGGTCGCGAGGCTCGAGCTTGCGATGGCCGAGCCGCAGCCGAACGTCTTGAATTTCGCGTCCTCGATGACGCTGGTCTCCGGGTTTATCTTGATCTGCAGCTTCATCACGTCGCCGCACTCGGGCGCGCCGACTAACCCGGTGCCGACATACTGGTCTTTCTTGTCCAGACTGCCGACGTTTCGCGGATTGTTGTAGTGATCAACTACCTTGTCAGAGTATGCCATTTTCGTCCTTTCCTCCCGGGTGTTTTCTTCCTATTCATCGCTGACGTTGCCGTTATTCGCCGGCCCACTGAACGGATTTGAGGTCGATGCCTTCCTGGACCATCTCCCATAGCGGTGAGAGTTCTCTGAGCCGGTTCACCGCTTCATTCACGCGGTTGATCGTGTAGTCGACTTCCTCCTCGGTATTGAAGCGGCCGAGCCCGAATCTGATCGAGCTGTGGGCCAACTCTTCGCCGACGCCGAGCGCCTTCAGCACGTAGCTGGGCTCCAGGCTTGCCGACGTGCAGGCGGACCCCGACGAAACCGCAATATCGTTGATTCCCATCAAGAGCGATTCGCCTTCGACGTACGCAAACGAGACGTTGAGATTGCCGGCCAGCCGCTGAGTCGGATGTCCGTTGATGTAAACATCGGGTATCTCATCCATGATTCCCGCGCGCAGCTTTTCCCGCAGGAACAGCAGCCGTTCGTTTTCAGGTTGCAGTTCTTCTTTCGCGAGCTCGCATGCCTTTCCAAGCCCGACGATGCCGGTGACGTTGAGAGTCCCGCTGCGCATTCCTCGTTCGTGCCCGCCGCCGTCGATCATCGGAACCAGCATGACCCGCGGGTTCTTTCGGCGAACGTACAGCCCTCCGACGCCCTTGGGCCCGTAGATCTTGTGCGCGCTGAAGGAGACCAGATCGACGTTCAGTTGATTGACGTTGAACGGCAGCTTGCCAACCGCTTGCGTGGCATCGCTGTGAAACAGGACCCCCTTCTCCTTGCACACCGCTCCGATTTCAGCAATCGGCTGGATGACACCTATCTCATTGTTGGCCATCATCACCGACACAAGAATGGTCTTATCGGTGATGGCGCTTCTGATATCGTCAGGAGAGATCAAGCCGTCGCTGCCGACCGGCAGATAAGTGACCTTGAAGCCGCGCTTCTCGAGCTTCTTGCACGTATCGAGTATGGCCTTGTGCTCGGTAACCACGGTGATGATGTGGTCGCCGCGCTCGTAGTACATTTCGGCCACGCCCTTGAGCGCGAGGTTGTCGGACTCGGTTGCGCCGCTCGTGAAGATGATCTCTTTAGGTGAGGAGCCAATCAGGTCGGCAACCTGCTTGCGAGCGTTCTCGACCGCCTCTTCGGCGTGCCAGCCGAACTCGTGGTTTCGACTCGCGGCATTGCCGAATACCTCGGTGAAATAAGGCCGCATCGCCTCGAAGACCCGCGGGTCACAGGGCGTTGTCGCGTGACAGTCCATATAAATCGGTAGCTTTACCGCCATGTTCTTCTCCTCGAAACTATCAACGTCACTTCCCCCACTCGCCGATCGCGCGAATCTGCCGGACCTAGGCGAGTTCGACCGAATCGGGCTCGCGGCTTGTCAGGGCATTTCCGGAGCCACTCAACACTCGACTCGACTTCATCTTCAAGCCGTACACAATCTCCGGCTTCGAGCTATTGCACAGATCGGCAATCGTAATCGAGTCGAGGAAGCTGTCAACGTGCTCGGCCAGTTGCTTCCACAGCACGAACCCCAAACAGGAATCGGCGATTCGGCAGTGATCGACCGACTCCTCTTTGCTGAAACACGAATTGGTGTAGAGCGGAGGTTCAACCAGCCTCATGATCTCGCCAATCGTAATGTCGGCCGGCTCGCGGGCCAGCAGAAACCCGCCGAATGGACCTCGGACGCTCTTGACTATGTTTCCCTTGCGGAGTTGCTGAAATAGTTGCTCCAGAAACAGGAGCGAGATCCCCTCGCGCTTTGAGATGGCTCCGAGGGGCACGGGCGACCCATGCGAGTGCTGAGCGATATCGAGCACCGCCCTGACCGTGTACTTACCTTTCGATGATATCTGCATCGCGCTCCGACTCTGGAACCGAAACGTACACCGCTATTCTATGTACCTGACTGTTATTGTCAAGTTAATTCTGAGCGAAACGATCAGGTATTCATGGCTGTCAGGAACCTCCCTATCGACCACACTTGACCGCCAATCGCACGAAGCTGACCGGGAGGAAGGCGAAGGCAGACGTATGGAAGTCGTGACAAGCCTGCGACATTGACGGGCGCATACGGCACCCCTGCTACTCCATCCTCGTCCATCGTCACTTCGCGAAAGGCAGTTTCGGCGTTGCCAGTTTGCGAGCAACGCCTTAGAAACGTCCGCAGCGAATCGAGCACACGGTTCTGGTATTCTTTGAGCGTGATCATGTCTTGTCGTCCTGGCCGAGACCTATGCGGCGGATCGGGTGGCGGCTGCAAGAGCGGCAACAGCTTCCTCTAAATGTCCCTCAAGATCGAATCGTGTTGTAGCAGTGTCTTATCAATTTCCGCCAATCGTTTGAGGATTTGCGCGTTCGCGACGAGGTGCTCCCGCATCCCGGATGAAGGCCCGCACAACGTACACGCTCATTGCCGCCGCTTGTGGGCTGTTGAGCACCGTCGCGGCCATGATCGCGCCGTGCTCGTGAAGGCATAGGGCGGATACTTGGCGTGCTGCCCGCGCTTTAAGATCACAATCTGTGATCTTAAAGCCGCATGCCCATCACTGGTCACTCGGCCCTCGGATTTCAAGGTGCCAAATTCCTCGGCCGTGAGTTGAAAGACGAAGTCTGGCGGAAAGCGTTCCTCGTTGCGTTTGACTGCTTGAGTCAGCGTGCGGGTTTCCACGCCGTAGATGGCCGCGAGGTTGGCGAGCGGATTGGCGATTGAGGCTGCCTTAGCAACGCTTGCTCCGCTCGACGCTGACTGGTTGCTCTTTGACGTTCTACCGGCGGCGGGTGCGTTGCCGGAGCTTAACGCGGCGGTAGACCTGACCGACCCTCAGCCTCAGACTCATGCTTCCTCGCTGCCCGGTCGCTCCGATTATGAGAACTTGCCCTGGCATCTGTGTCGGCTTTCGAATCGCCAATGCGAACGAGCCATGTCTGACCATCCCGCCTCGCGAGGGTTGACATTGAGCTGTGTCAGATTGACGGAGCTTCTTGTGAGTATCTCTAAGAGACTCATCAAGAACCGCTTTCTGAATCGGCTTTCGATCAGACTCGCGATTAGCGGACTTGTTGCAATGATGGGCTTTCGTTTCTGCTGAGTGCGGCGCGCTACGAGGCGCGCAATAAGGCACGTTCAACCGCAGGCGGAAAGTCAAAAAGAAGAAAGTAATCCGCAGGGTAGAGATAATCCTCCCCCTCGTTGTCTATTACTCGAATGTAGTTTGACTTTGCTGCGCTTTCGTCGGGCAAGACTTGGTAGATCATGCGTGGAGTCAGCAAATCAGGATCGTCCCTACTGATGCAGATAGCGAATTGCGGTGTGGAATTCTTGTGCTTTGTCATAGCGTTAATCCAAGAATCGCTTGATTCTCATTTTCTTCTTGCCTATTCCGTGCGCCTGAAACCAATGTAATTCAGCTAGACGAATAGTTACCATCGAACAGGCGCACAGTTGCAATACCTTTCAGCTTTGGCCAGCGTCCTCTGCCGTATCTTTTTCGCAGAAGTGGGGGTATCCGAATTCGGCTGCCTACCGCAATAATTTCGATTTCGGTAATCTCGCCAATAACCTCGAAGTTCATCAACGCGCATTGTCTCAAGCAAGACTAGAGTACCTCAAGCAGCCGTCTGAGAATCCGCCTCTGATTGACGAATCTGTTGCGCTGCCGCAGCCACCGCTGCAACGTCCCGCACATCGAAGTACGACATTCTCGCATCGGCCGGCGGTACGTGGATCGCACCGGTCAAGGGAGAGTCTTGCAGTTGTTGGCGATCACCGCTTCAGTCCAGTTGAGCACGACTACTCCGTGCAAAAACTGTGGATGCCACCGGCTTGGAGACTGTGTGAAAAGGCGCACAAATTCCCCAACCGGAAGGTTGGGGTACTTTCACTTCGGCCTACAGCACGACAGACGACGCGTCTTCCGAATCCTCCAACCGGCAGGTTGGGGTTCTTTCAAGTCCCTGCCCTTCGCAATGTTTGAGGCTCACCGTGAAAGATCCCCAACCTGCCGGTTGGGGGATTTGCGAGATCGCGGCCGTTGCTTTTGTAGGCTGGACGGAAGCATCCCCAACCTCCCGGTTGGGGTTTTCACACAGCCTCCAGCCCGTGGCATCACCACGTAATGGTCGATCCTCCGAGGTTCGACGAGTTTGGGCGTAGGTGCGTGAAGCCAACCCGGAATCCTCCAGGTATTGCTCCACTCTTCGGAGCGAGATATCATCCCGCGTCTCAACTCCCATCGCCGACAGGTTGGCGACGGGGCGGACGCCGCGCCGCCTCATCTCGTCGATGAGCGGTGAGGCGATGCGGTCCGGGTGCTCGTCTCCGGGCCTTGCGGTGAGGAACACTCGATCGATGCCGTCGAGGGCTGACGAAAAAGTTTGTGGCCGCTAAAAATCGAATTCTACGAACTCGGCTGCGCTGTTTGAGCCTCGCCGAGCGGCCTCCGGTTCACGGCTCGCCGCCCGCACTTTCTCGCGGCTTCGACCGAGTAGTGCAACCAACTCGCTTCCGACCGACCCGGTCGCTCCGATTATTGGTCAGCTCTTGGTTGGGAATGGCCGAGCCGCCTTCACTCGTTAGGATCTTTGGCTGTTAGAAAGAGATAAGCTGAATGCACCTCAATGAGCCACGGATCGAACCCCTGCCTGAGTCGCAGCACTCGAATTGCAAATTGCATGCCTGGCACCGACCCCGCCGATGAACTTCCCCTCCTTGCGTGCTTTCGCTGCTATGCGGAGCAGTTTGGTTCCCACCGTCTCGCCGCTTCTGTGCGCGGCCGGTGTCTCCCACTCTGCTCGACCATCTGTCGTCTCCTTCCCTCCGGCGGCATTACCCGCCTTCACTGGTACTATTAGACGATCCGACTCCCTGCCACCCTTTTGCCTCTCTCCCTTTCTGCGGTTGTTCGGCATACTCTCCTGTTTGCTTCTGGAAAGCAGCGGCAGGGCCTCCCGGGTTGCCGTGTAGTCTCGATGTCACGCATGCCATGGTCTCAGACCCCGAGGAAGCGAGCACTTCCTTGCCTTTGCGGTTGTGCTCGTGTTGACTTCCGCCATTGTTGAAGGCGT
>DATDOV010000047.1:0-9516 GCA_035293105.1 Blastocatellia bacterium | reverse complement strand
GCCGATGCGAGAAGAATCGACGGCGCGATTGCGAGGCGAGCCTACGAGATTGCGCGGCTGCGACCAGAGTTCGTCGTAGAGGAAGTCTTGAAAGTCGCCGCCGCTGCTTTGGGCGTACGCGGTGGGTGAGAACTTGTCGATTAGTGAGCCGAGCGCGCGGGCGACTCGGGTTGCGGAGCTTGCAGGTGCAGCGGGAGCAAGCTCACCTTCCCCACCTGAGATTCCTCCAAGGAGTGCGATAGTTCCCTGTTGATCGGTGCTGAGGGAGTTGCCCGCAACGCTTCCGTCTTCGCCGAGCGTGTCTTGGTCCAGGCGCCATTCATCATCGGTCTGCAAACGCCGCGCGCCCGGCCTCACAAGCACGGGAATCCTGATGCTTGCGAAACCGGCACTGCAGGTTATCCACGCCAGTCCATTCCCGACTAACATAGCCTGCCCGGACTCATCGATTTGGACCTTGGAGGTGTCAGATGACGCCCATGAGAACTTCACGCCTTGAATCGTCCGCCCGGCGAAATCGACTCCCATAGCGTTGAAGCTCACGCGCTGACCCTGATAGCCGACGAACTTGCGAGGCGAGGGGATCAGCCGGGAGACGTGGGCGGCGCGGCCGGCGAAGGTCTCTCGCGGAGTCCGCTGGACAGTGCGGCTTGAACCGAAGAGCCAGTTGAAAAGCAGCGACACATAGCGGACAGAATCAGTCGTCACGCTGGCGGCGGTAGAAGCGAGCGCCGGAATGGGTTCAATCGAGAGATGACTGCCGGGCCACATCAAGAGATTCACGATGAGTGCAAAGCAAACGAGCCTCCGGCCGAGTCGCTTTCGAAACGCGCTTCGAAGCAGCCTACGAAGAAAGCGCGAGACTGGAACAATTATTGCGGGGGGGGGTAGAAGCTTGGACAGTCGCATTGGGGGCCTCCTGTTACATCAGACTCAACGGCGACCTGAGCTTGATCTCTTAGGGTGTGGAGTGCGGCGCGACATCACCTGAACTCCGGGCGCTGGTGTTCTGACTACCGTGCGCCTATCCAGCACGGGACTGAATCCGGCCCCCGATGATACGGTGGTTGCCAATACGAGTCAAGCAGAATGTTCGTAGGACGATAACTTTGATCCGTTGACAACTCGCAGCGCCGAATAGTAAAAGCTTCACGGCCGGCCCAGTAGCTACGAATTCGACTCGCAGCTTCAGTGTGGGTTAGGTGGACCATACGACGCACCGGCGCACTTGTCAGGAGATTGATATGAAACGGCTGATGGCTATCGGAATCATCGGTTTGTCACTCTTGCTGATCAGCTCCGCGTCGACCGCGCAAGATGGCGATGCGGTTGCCCAGCGCGCCCGCAAGATTCACTTCTCCTCGATCGTCATCGATACTCACATCGACACGACGCCGAAGCTCCAGACCAACTGGAAATTCACCGACGAACACAAAGACGGCGCGATCGATCTGCCGCGCATGAAGAAGGGCGGACTCAACGCGCTCTTCTTCTCGATCTACATGTCGGGCACGGTCACCGGGCCCAAAGCCGTCAATGATTCCATCGAGCGCATCGCCGCCGTGCACAACCTCGCAGAGGACATGCCTAACGAGGTTGCTCTGTGCGTCACTGCCGATCAGGTCCGCAAGGCCCATAAACAAGGCAAGATCGCCGCGCTACTGGGAATGGAAGGCGGCCACATGATCAACAACAGCCTTCCGGTCCTGCGAATGTACGCGGAGTTGGGCGTGCGCTACCTGACGCTGACTCACTCGGTGAACACCGACTGGGCCGATTCATCCGGGGACCAGCCGAAGCACAACGGCCTGACCGACTTCGGCAAAGACGTCGTTAGAGAGCTGAACAAGCTCGGCATCATGGTTGACATCTCGCACGTGTCGGACAAGACCTTCTGGGACGCCATTGAAGTCAGCAAAGCGCCGATGATCGCTTCGCATTCGTCCTGCCGGGCGATCTCTGGACACCCGCGCAACATGACCGACGATATGATCAAAGCGCTCGCGGCGAAGGGCGGGGTCATCCAGATCAACTACCTCGACCAGTTCATCGACAACGATCTTTATGAGTACTCGAAGAAGTCACAGCAACTGATGCGCGAACTGGCGGAGAAGTACCCGGGCCGGGAGAACCTCGCCAAGCGGCGCGAGGAAGTCGCCAAACAGTTCGGCCCCGCACCGAAGGTGAGTTGGGAAAAGATCATCGAACACATCGACCACGCGGTGAAGCTGGTCGGCATCGATCACGTCGGGCTCGGATCGGATTTTGACGGCGGCAGCATGCCTCCGGGTATGGAGGACGTGACCGGGTTACCGAAGATAACCGAAGCTCTGTTGCGCAAGGGCTACCGCGAAGCTGACATCAAGAAGATACTGGGAGAGAACACGCTGCGGGTGCTCAGGGAGGTCGAACGAGTGGCGACGAAGCTACAAACGGGGAAGAGATCGTCTGATAGTCAGCCCGCTTCGCAGTAACATCCCTGAAACGTTAAGCGACAGAGAGCTTCATTTCCATTCGGACTCGGGGATCTCAGCTCCCTTGAGGATGCTGCGCAATGTTCCGAGCGGCAAAGTGCGACCACGATGTTCGGGAACGATAACCTGCGCGCCCGACTCCGGATGCCGCCACTTTCGATGACTCCCCTACTCTGAGACAAGCGTAAACCCGTGCCGCTTGAGGCTGTCTTCAACCTCCTGCGCGGTCATTCGGCGCATCCGGCCGCCCATCAGATCGTAAGTTCCCGAGTGATGGCGCCCGAGGCGAGCTCGATTGGCGAAGGCTCGAGATAGAGTTCGATCGCCTCGCGGATATTCTCCATCGCCTCCTGCTCGGTCTCACCCGCCGACGCGCATCCGGGCAACTCCGGACACCACACAGCCCAGTCACCCGTCTCGGCATCGCGTTCCAGGACTACCCGCCACTTCATTGATGCTCGCTCCAACTCTTGATCTGGTGCCGGCATTTTACCATGTCGACACAACACACTCAGGATACTTACGACGGCAGTGCCGTCAATACGTCGCGCGCATCTCAATCGGCTTCTTCTTGTCCTTCCAGAAAGCAATGAAGGAACAGTTCCACACCGCAGTCCGTTCGTTGAGAACTATGTCGGCGTTGGTCTCGGTTATCGGCGCCGGCGTATGCAGCACGAAGCGCAAGCGCATCGTCCCAAGCAAGAGCGGCATTATCTGCTTCGTGAAGTCGTCATCGAGGGTCACCGCCGGTTCCTTCGCCGGTTCTGTTTTGGCCGGTCCCTCTTTCTTCGTAGCAGACGTCTCCAGGTCGAGAAGGAACTTGCAGGTGTAGGTTGTCTTGCCGCCGGCCTTCTCTAGCCGGGCCGCCCACTGCGAGTCTCCTTTGATGTCGCTGTCCTTCAGGCTTCCCTTTCCGAAGTTGGCAAGTATCGAATCCACGTCTTTGAGTTCCTTGAATGCAAACACGATATAGAAACCAAGCGCGCCGTTCTGTCGCACCTCTTTGACCTGTTTGATCTTCACCGTCGGAGGAAGCGAGGTAGTCAGCTCCTTCTTCATTTCTTCAATGTCCTGACCGGGACTCTTCTTTGATGCGGCGCCTGCAGGGGACTTCATCATGTCCTCGGGCAGGTCGGGCATCGCGACGTGAACGACCAACTCGCCGCTGCCGTCCGCATTCAGGAAGACTTCCTGCTCTATGCTGAAACATCCCGTCGTCGCCAAGCACGCGGTGAGGGTAAGACCGTAGCCGCAATTGCGTATCAACCGTCTGCTGTTCATGGGATCTCCTTTCATCGTGGAGCGACCCGAGACGGTTCTACTTGTACGGCATCGACAACGCCGCGTCAATGACGACGGTGCGAGACGAGGGTACTTCTGTTCGCGTATGTCCGCCGATTGGCCGCGCACAGGGGCCTTCCGCCATCTGTTTGCGCGTGCGCGAAACCGTGTGCTAGCATCGCTGTCTTACTATGACCGACGAATCCAGTCCCATTGAGAAGACAGTCTTAGACAACGGCCTGACGATCATCACCGAGCAGATGACCCACGTGCGCTCGGCGTCGGTAGGGGTCTGGGTTCGCTCCGGCTCGCGGCACGAACCCGCCGAGCTGAACGGCATGTCGCACTTCATCGAGCATACGCTGTTCAAAGGGACGCGCCGGCGCACGTCGCGCGAGATCGCAGTGGAGAGCGACGCGATCGGCGGTCACGTCGACGCCTTCACCAGCCGCGAGGTCGCCGCCTACTACGTCAAGGTCCTCGACGAACACCTTCCGCGCGCCTTCGACCTGCTCGGCGACCTGGTGACCGCGCCGCTGTTTGATAACGAGGAGTTGGACCGCGAGCGCAACGTCGTGTTGGAAGAGATCAAGATGGTGGGAGACACGCCCGACGATCTGGTTCACGAGGTCTTCGTGGCGAACTTCTGGCCGGACCATCCGCTTGGCCGCTCGATACTGGGGACGGTAGACACGCTGGCGACTTTTAACCAAACGCGCGTGTCGGAGTTTTTCTCCTCCGTCTACAGCCCCCGCAATCTGGTGATCGCCGGCGCGGGCCGTCTGGACCATGCGCGCTTCGTCGACATGGTCGCGACCTACCTCGGAAGCCTGCACGACCGGCGGGCTGACTTTCCGGTCTCGGCGCCGCGTTCGGAGACGCGCAGCGTCATCATCAGCAAGGAGCTCGAACAGGCGCACCTGATGCTCGGAACGCGATGCCCGTCGATGATGTCTGACGACCGGTACGCGATGAACGTGATGAACATCGTGCTCGGCGGCGGCATGAGCTCGCGGCTGTTTCAAACGATCCGAGAGGAGCGCGGTCTCGCCTACTCCGTGTTTTCCGGGATCAATGCCTACACCGACGCGGGCTACCTTTCGGTTTACGCCGCGACCTCGCCCGATCAGATAACCGATGTCATCAAGCTCAGCGTGGAAGAGTTCAACAAGCTGAAAGACGACGAGCTTGCGGACACCGAGATTCAGCGGGCCAAAGACCAGCTCAAGGTTTCGATCATGCTCAGCCTCGAGTCCACGTCTTCGCGAATGAGCAATCTGGCGCGGCAGGAGATATTCTTCGGCCGGATGTTTACGCTCGACGAGATACTCGATCGCATAGACGCGGTGACCGTCGGGGACGTTCAACGGATGGCGCGAGAAATTTTCGACGGCGCGGGCATGGCGATCACGGCGATCGGACAGCTTGAAGGCGTTGACCTCGAAGCCGCCCAGCTTGCGTACTGAACCGCGGCAGCCGCTGATTTCTTTTCGCCGGTCCCCGGCTCCTGTTCCCCAAATGAGATTGATAATCCTGGGCAGCGGCAGCACCGGCAACTCGCTCTACATCGAGGCGGGCGAAACCAGCGTCCTTATAGACGTCGGGCTGTCGGCCAGGGAGACCGCGCGGCGGATGACCCAGGCCGGGCTCGATCCCGCGCGGGTGAACGCCATCGTCGTCACTCACGAACACAGCGATCACGTTCGAGGCGTCGGCGTCTTCGCGAGAACCGCCGAGGTCCCGGTCTTCATCTCGCCGGCCACGCGCGATCAGTGCCGCTTCGCGCAGGATGAAGATCTCCCGTGGGGCGAGAGCATCAGCTCCGGGCGTTCCTTTCAGATTGGTTCCCTCGACCTTCACCCGTTCACGATACCGCACGACGGCGTGGACACGGTTGCCTTCACCGTTGAATCCGCCGGCGTGAAGATCGGGATGGTAACCGACCTCGGGTACATCACGCAGCTCGTGGCGGAGCATCTGCGCGGGTCGGACGTGATCATTCTCGAATCGAATCACGACCGCGAGATGCTCAAGACCGGGCCTTATCCGTGGGCGGTGAAGCAGCGCATCGCGAGCAATCTGGGGCACGTATCGAACGACGAGACCGCCCGCTACCTGCGCGAGGACTTCGACGGCTGCGCTCGGTGGATCGTGCTTGCGCACTTGTCACGACAGTGCAATCATCCTCAGCTTGCGCGGCTGGCGGCGGTTCGGGCGTTGTACTCCCGGGGTCCGCTGTTCTTTTCCGACGCCGACGAGCGAGTGAAGGTCGCACCTCCCGACCGGCCGAGCGAGTGGTTTGAATTATGATTTCACGGTACACGCGGCCCGAGATGGGCGCGATTTGGACGGACGAGAACAGGTTTCAGAAGTGGCTCGAGGTCGAGATCGCCGTCTGCGAAGTTCATGCCGATATGGGCACGATCCCACGCGAGGCGGTTGAAACGATTCGGCGCACGGCGCGCTTCAACGTCGACCGGATCAACGAGATTGAGCGCACGACCCGTCACGACGTGATCGCGTTCACCACCGCGCTTGCGGAAAACATCGGACCCGAATCACGCTACGTTCATTACGGCCTTACGTCGTCGGACGTGGTCGATACGGCAAACGCAATGCTGATGCGCGATTCGGCAGCGCTGATCCTCGAAGACCTCGACCGGCTGGGAGTCGTTCTCAAGCGGCGCGCGCTCGAACATAAGCAGACGGTGATGATGGGCCGGACTCACGGCGTCCATGCCGAGCCGACTACGTTCGGGCTCGTGCTCGCCTTGTTCTCTGCCGACAACGAGCGCAACAAAGAACGAATGCGCCGCGCCCGTGAAGCCGTCAGCGTCGGAAAGATCTCCGGCGCGGTTGGCACCTTCGCCCACCTCGACCCCGATGTCGAAGAGCGCGTCTGCGAGAAACTCGTCCTGAAGCCCGCGCCGGTCTCGACGCAGGTGATTCAGCGCGACCGCCACGCCGAGTTCCTCTCGACGCTGGCGATCGTCGCTTCGTCGATGGAGAAGATCGCGGTCGAGGTGCGCCACCTGCAACGAACGGAAGTTCGCGAGGCCGAAGAGCCGTTCTCCAGCGGTCAGAAGGGGTCTTCGGCGATGCCGCACAAGCGAAACCCGGTGACCTCGGAACAGATTTGCGGACTCGCGCGAGTCGTCAGGTCGAACGCAATGGCCGCGCTTGAGAACATCGCCCTGTGGCACGAGCGCGACATCTCGCACTCATCGGCCGAGCGGATCATTCTGCCGGATTCGTGCATACTGACGGACTACCTGGTCAACAAGGTCGAGTGGCTGATCGACGGGCTCGTGGTTCACCCGGCGCGGATGCGCGAGAACCTCGAACTGCTCGGCGGCGCAAGCGCGAGCGGGCAGTTGCTGCTGGCGCTGACCCGGAAGGGCGTCAGTCGCGAAGACGCATATGCGATCGTGCAGCCGCTGGCGATGCGGGTGTGGGACGAAGGAGCCGGCTTTCGGGATCTGGTGGCGAGCGACGAACGGATAAGCCGTGTGCTGTCGCGCGAGGAGATGGATGCCCTGTTCGACGTGAGTAGTCACTTGCGGAACGTCGACAAGATATTCGCGCGCGTATTTCGAGATGGAGAAACAACCGCAGATGGACACAGATGAACACGGATGGAGAAACCTGCCTCGGTGTTCAGATCAATCTCGTCGAGGCTTGATCCGTGTTTATCTATGTTCATCTGTGGTTCCTTACTGCCAATGAAAGCCAGAATCTACGTCACACTGAAACCGTCGGTGCTCGACCCTCAGGGCAAGGCGATTCATCACGCGGTCGAGACAATCGGCTTTCGCGCGATTCAGGACGTGCGCCAGGGCAAGTATTTCGAGGTGACCCTCGACGGAGCACTCTCGCGTGACGAAGCGCGGGCCGAGGTCGAGCGCATGGCCCGTGACGTGTTGGCCAACCCGGTCATCGAGGAGTATCGAGTTGAGCTAGATTCCAATTCCGACGCGTGAGATAATCGCGCTTACTGAATCCCCCCGGCCCGCCGTGGCCCGCTTCAGTAAGGAATTGGAGCACGCAATGAAATTCGGCGTTGTCGTCTTCCCCGGTTCGAACTGCGATCACGACACCTACCACGTCATCAGCAAAGTAATCGGACAGCCGGTCGACTTCATCTGGCACCGCGAATCGGCGGTCGGCGAATACGACGCGATCATCCTGCCCGGCGGGTTCTCGTATGGCGACTATCTGAGGACCGGCGCAATAGCGCGCTTCAGCCCGGTGATGGGCGCGGTCAAAGCGTTTGCTTCGCGCGGCGGCTTGGTGCTGGGAATCTGCAACGGCTTTCAGATTCTGTGCGAAGCGGGACTCCTGCCGGGCGCACTGATGCGAAATGCGAGCCTCAAGTTCATCTGCGGTCACATCAACATTCGAGTCGAAACGGACGATACGCCCTTCACCAGCCGCTGTCGAAAGGGCGACGTCCTCTCGGTGCCGATAGCTCACGGGGATGGGAATTATTTCTGCGACAGCGCGACCTTGGCCGAGCTTCAGCGCGAGAATCGGGTCATCTTTCGCTATTCCGACGCGAACGGGGCGATCACCGAAGCAGCGAATCCCAACGGATCGCTTGATAACATTGCGGGCATCTGCAACCGGCCGCGAAACGTGCTCGGGTTGATGCCCCACCCCGAACGCGCGAGCGAGGAGTTGCTGGGATCGAGCGACGGCCGGGTTGTGTTTTACTCGCTTGCTGACACGTTGGCGGAGCTTGCGAAGGCGTCATGACGCAGGCATTAAGGCACGAGATGAGCGCAAACACATTAAGCTACTACGAGATCGCGACTCAGCTTCCTCCGGACGCGTCAGTCGTTTTCCGCGACGTTGGCTGGGACGAATACGAAGAGCTACTAGACCAAATCGGCGAAGCTTCGGGTCTGCGCATAAGCTACGACAACGGGAGCCTTGAAATCATGACTATCTCGGCCGAACACGAGAAGTACGCGCTCTTTCTGAATCGAGTGGTCAGCACCCTCGGCCTCCGCCTGCGAATCGACATTCTATTCTTCGGCTCAGCGACGATGAAGCAGCGCAAGCGGCGAAAAGGGAAGGAACCCGACGCGTGTTTCTACGTGCAAACAGCGCCAGTGATCGGCAACAAGGTTCAATTGGACTTCGAGACGGACCCGCCGCCGGACATCGCGGTTGAAATCGACGTGCATCACGACTCGCGGGCGAGCTTCCCGATCTATGCCGCGCTCGGGGTCCCTGAGATCTGGCGCTACGACGGCCAAGCCCTGACCATACATCGCCTCGCCAGGGGAGAGAACGAAGTCGAGCCGGCAGAATACGTCGAGAGAGAAACGAGCGGAGCTTTGCCGATGCTGACCGCGCGCTTGCTGACCGATGTGCTCGAGCGGATGCGACAAGAGGGCGAGTTGAAGACGCTGTTGGCGTTCGATGAATGGCTTCAGTCACGCGGGTCTTGAGTTATTCGCGAACCTCGGCCATGCATTAAGTTCGTCCAGAGTGCCGGCCGGTCGAGGCGCTGCGGACTTCGAAACACCCTCCGACCGGCACTTTGAACTCCTCATCGAGCATCCATGCCAATGATCGTCTCCTACCTAATCGTCAGGTAAGGGCTCGTAATCTGTCGCGGCTCGAAGTAACCGAAGTAGGTCGTTACGTTCTCAACCGACCCCGACAGCAGCGAGACCTCTTTGTCGGTGATCGCCTTCAGCAGCGCACGGAGGAACGGGTAAGGCTTGCGTATCACCGGCTTGCCTTCCAGCTT
>DATDOV010000046.1:0-48229 GCA_035293105.1 Blastocatellia bacterium | reverse complement strand
CGAACTCGCGCAGTACCGCGATCTAATCCACCAAAGAACAAAGGAGCAAGAGAACAATGAACCTGATTGAGTTGAATCATGCTTTACGGCAACTGAGGCTGGGCGGTATGGCAGCGGTGCTTGAGACGCGCCTGCATCAGGACTCGCAAAGAGCACATGGAATGGTTGGTCTCGCTCCCGTTGCTGATCCTCGATGATCTCGGTATGCGCAAGCTGCCGCTTACGGCTGCCGAAGATCTTCTAGAGATCATCATGCGCCGCTACGAGCGAGCCAGCACGATTGTGACCTCGAATCGACCGGTTGATGACTGGGGCAAGCTGCTGGGGGATGCTGCCGCGGTAAGCGCAATGCTGGATCGCCTCCTGCACCACGGGCACCTGCTCAAGTGTGGTCCTCGCAGTTGGCGAACAAAAGCAGAGTTGACCGGCACCGGCGATAGCCAATGAAATGTCCGCTTAGTGGGTGCAGAGAAAGATCACGGACGGGCTATGGAAACTGTGGAAAACTCGGCAAAAACAACTGCGCCGAGTTTCCCACAGTTCCCACAGCCCCTACGGCTATCTCTTTCCTGGAAAGAGGGAGGGAAAAACAGGGGCTCACAGAACAGTTGGTTCAGAATTGCATGGACAAAAAGGAGTCAGGAGCGTAAAAACCATCTAGTCCCGGGCGACGATCTCGTTGGCCGGTTTTGAGGTGACCACCGAGGTCCTCGCGCAAAAAACAGGGTAGTTCGGAGTTGGCCCTGGTCCAATAATGAATTGAGACGTTACGGCGCTACCTTGGTACGTGCCGAGGGTGATTATTTTGATTCGACCTGCCGTCAAGCAACAAGAGTATTAGTTACTCTCTCACTTCTCTCACTTTTTTCTTTCGCAGATGAAATCGATGGCCGCGTCTGGCGGCTTGGTTACCGAAACCGTTCGTCTGACGGCAGCGGGTCGGGCCGAGTCAAACCCACGTTTCGTGGAGCTGATTTAATCTACAGGACGACGCACGAGACGGTAGCCGTCGCCTCTAGCGGTTTTAATGTAGCGCGGGCGCTTTGGATCGACTTCGATTTGTTCGCGCAGCCGGCGAATTGCGGTGTTCAATATGCGGCGCTGGCTGAGGTCGCTCTCATCGTACGTGTATTCCCACACGTTGGAGATCAAGTCGGCCCGCGAGCAAACCTGATCGGCGTGGCCGTAAAGGTAGGACAGCAGAGCGAATTCGATTCTCTTGCCTTGCAGCTTGACGCGCCTGCCGTCGACATAGACCGTCCGGTTTGGCGTGTCGAGCCGCAGACCTTTCGATGCGGCTTGTCTTACCGGGGGCTGGGTCTTAGCGGCGTCTTGAAGGTACTGGCTGGTCATTGCAGCGGCCAGCAGTGCGTGGGCGAGCCGCGCCAGTTCCTTTTGCGTGAGAGACGCCTTTGGGTTGAATTCCATGAGCCGGCTGATGGCTTCGTAGAAGACTCCGAGGTGATACGCAACCGGATCCCATCCGACTGATTGTGTGGCGTGTTTTCGGATAGCGAGAATGGCGCGCAGCGGTTTCCTGAGCGGCTGCTCGATGTTTTCAGTATCTGGCTTGGTGAAGTCACCGAACACGAGTGCCTGTTCGAAGGTGTGCAACCAATCGAGTTTGGTTGATTCCACCCAGTCGAACCGGATAGCGGATTCGAGTTCGATATGATTACACAGGACTGGCGCGAGTCCGGCATCAGCGAAGTCGGTGAGCCAGACGTGCCCGCTCTCATCAGTGAGGATGTTGTCACCGGTGAGCTTGCCCGGAGTCCTCTTCAGCAACGACGGGATTTCGAGGTCGAACCCTCTTACGGCGTGAGACACAAGATCAGGATACGTGTATGACCGACTCAAGACTGTCACAAACAGCGCCTCTTGCGTGCAATCTACCCGCGCCCCTAGCGAGTAAACGAGCTTGGACAGAGATCGCACACGATCCTGGAGCGACCGCGAAAGCACGCGCGCTTCGGGAAAAGGTGAACGCTTCCTGTATAACCCATCGAGAGATGTCTTATCCTTCGAGACGATTTGATCCTGATGCCAGCGTGCGAGCGCGCTCTGAAAGAGGGTTTCCAAAACACTCGAGAGTGCGCCATCGGTGCCATGCCGGAATACATTTCTCAGCGAGCCTGCTGTTTCGACGTTTCCGTGGGCAAGCGAATAGGCATTCGCAACAAAGTGAGTAGTGAAACTCGACCTCTTAAGTACTGTCGCGTCGTCGCCTCGCGCGCCGGGCGCGAACTCCTCATTACGGTGCAACTCCTCAGTCGTTCGAGCATTCTTGCCACAGACGACGATGTAGGACTCAGGTGTGTTGTCCATCTTAAACGCAACGACGCCGACTGCGAACCGTCGATTGCTTTGCCAGACCAGCCGGTCTAATCTAATCTGGCTCTCTTGAACAAAGAGGCGTCTAAACAGGTCTTCCAGTTCTTCGGCGCGCGAGACGGACCGGGAGGGCTCTACTCCGGGTTCGATGAATCTGGCAAGCTGAATGAAGCTCACCGGAGCGCAGTCGTTATACTGAATGTTGAGATCAAGATTAACGGCGAGGTGGTCACGAAGCGCTCGCTTGACTGCCTGCAGGAGTCCTCGCAGGCCGTCGTCCTTATCCAGAAAGTCAACGGCCCTGGGCGCGTCCCCGTCTCTGATGAGTGCCTCGCGCACATCCCTGTGCGTCGGGAACAGCGTAAGGATGATTTTGGGCACAGCCGGCGCAACACTTCTGGCAAGGATGAGACCGCTTTTGTCCTTGTCGTCATAGTCCCTTTCAAGTCGCAAGTCGAGAACAGCGAGGTGCACCCAATCTTCGGTGAGGATCCGAGACGCTTCGGAGGGGTCTGACGCCGTCAGGATCTCGTAACCAGACGAGCTAAGAAATTCCGCGCAGGTTTTCAGAAACTCCAGATGGTTGTCTGCAAGGAGAATCCGCGGTCGTGTCATCGACGTCTCCCATTCACGAGATCGTTCATTTCGATCGGCAGGCCCGCAGCTCTGAGGTTCTTCGCCAACTCAAGCTTCCAGCCGCCGCCGCTGTCTAGGGGAATATAAATGACTCCATCGACGTCGGTCGGCAATTCGACCCCGTCTTTGTACAGCGAGCACACCTTCTTGCGGCCAGGCTTAGCCATGAAGTACCCCAGTTCGAATATCACGTTCTGTCTGGCGCGGAATCTCTTCGCTTTCGGCCTCCGCTTGGGATGGCCCACGTCATCGGGCGTGAGCAATACGACCACGTACCCGATTTCTGAGTGGCGTTCAATCTGCTCAATTATCGTCCGCCCACCATGGGGCTGCTCGGACAGAATGACGACCTTGAGACCAAGGCCCTCGATGCATCGCGCAACAGCATCTTTCACGGGGTCGTGACCGTGGACGATAAAGACGTCGGATGCGAAACCGGCGCGCCTCGAACTCAAGCGTCTGCGTATTTCCCGAAGCAGTGGCTCGAATGTTCCTTCCTTTTCGAGGAAATCAACTGCAGGAGGCATTTCCTCCTTTGTCGCACCCAGCGCGTCACGCACTGCTTCAACGCTGGGGTAGCCAGTCAGGATTATCACCGGAATCTGGCGGCGGCCTATCCACTTCGCAAGCTTCAGCCCGCTTCGATCTGCTGGCACCGCTTCATCAAGCTTAAGATCTATAATCGCGAGGTCGATCACTCCCGTTTCAACTATCCTCTCCGCCTCCCGATACGTCTTGGCGGGCTTAACGAAGTAGCCGACCCGTTCAAGCTTTTCCCTAAGGGTGTCGAGGAATACTACGTTGTCATCGGTGATCAAGATTGTGGCGTTCGGCAAGGTGGCACCTCTTACATAGTAGGTATGTTCTCATCTCATCGCGGTGGAGACGGCAGACGCTTTTTCAAGACATCTGTAAACATACGAAGTAACTCGTCTTGGTCAGACGATTTCTGAAGGTAATCAATCGCGCCCGCCAAGAACGCCGCCCTCGCAAGCGGCCACTCTGGCGACGCGGTGACGACCACAATTCGCGTATCGGGCCGTTGGGCACGCAGGCGAGAAACCAACAGCTGCACTTTGTTGACGAAGGTAGCGTCGATGATCACGACGTCGTGACCACCCTCCATCGCTTCCCTGACCGCGGCGTCTTCTTCGCGCACGCTCACTACCGTGCCGAGAGGCCTCAACGCAGCTTCCAGGATTCCACTCCACGGATCATCGTGAGCGTTGTTGACCAGTACGAACTCAGTCATATTCATTGGTTGAGGTCACCTGTTCGAGTCTCGACGGGCAGTCGCACCACAAACGCTGTTCCCTCGGAATCTGAGCGAGTTACTCGAATATCTCCGCCGTATGTTTGTACGATCGCCTGGGCCATAAGCAAGCCAATCCCGAGGCCCTTGCTCCCCTGCTCTTTGGCAATGGGTTCTTTGAAAAGCTTCTCTCGAACCTCTTTCGGTATACCTCTCCCCTTGTCCGCCAACTCGATTTCTATGAAGCCATCTTTGTGAGATGTGGTGATGGTCAGACGTGGGTCTGGAACTCGTGTAGGCTTCAGCATCGACTCGACAGCGTTGTCCACAAGGATATCGAAGGCGCGCCGCAGCCACTCCGTGCTCGCGCGGACCGTTCCGGTCTTTCGTTTAGACAGATTAAGGCGTCGCTTTACTATCTTGTAAGGTTCATTCGCCCACAATTGCTTTACCCGTTCTCGAATGAGGTTTTCGATCAGTACGGCGCTGATGGCCGATTCCGGCGACAAGGGGGGGATGATGTCTTTCTGCTTGATACTCGCTGCGAGAGCGTTGATCCGCGCCAGCTTTTCTCCAAAACGATGGGGCAGGTCCTCGCCGCCGAAGTCCAGGTCTTCACGAAGCAGTTCAGTTACGTGGGAGATCGTCACGGCGTCGTTTTTTACGGAATGCCACCAAGCGCTGCTCGCCATTCCCATCCAAGCCAAGGCGGTGCGAGACCCAACAAGGCCTTTGGTTTCCTTAAGATCTTCATATTGCTGGGCGTTCAGAATCACTACAACCGCAAGTTCCGCCAACGCCTGCAGGGCCCTCGAAGCCTCCTCATCAAATGCGCCAACCTGGTCGCTCTCGACATTGAGCACGCCCAACACCTTATCTTGGTCCATGAGCGGGACCGCCAACTCGGATCTCGTTTTGGGGTGCAACTCGACGTAGTCTGAATCCGCAAAGCTTGGCCGCTCGCCGACGTCGTTGACCAGTTGGGCCCTTTTCTCGTCGACCGCCCGGCCGATGATCCCTCTTCTATAACCGGTCTTTTCGTTCCCCGCTCGCGGACGCCGGTCACCCACCATGGAGACGAGGTTCGCTTTTTCCTCGGGAGGATAAATGCTCTCGAAGAGTAGCTCGTCCTTCTCGCCGTCGTAGGTCAGAAGCGCCCCCAACACGGCGGTTGGAGTGACGAGCCTGACTGCCTTGACTATATCGTCGAGGATCTTTCCCCGCTCGAGACCGAGGCTGGCCTTGGTGATCGCTTCGCTAGCTTCGTACAGGGCGCTAAGGGTCTTGCTGGTCCTTTCAATCGCCTCGTAGCGTTGAGCGCTCTGAGCCGCGATCGCAGTCTGCCCGGCGATGAGTTCGAGCAGCGCCGCCTCTGACTCGGTAAATCTTCGCAACCGTTTGCTGTGGACAAGCATCGCACCCACTATCTTCTGATCTCGGTACATAGGCACACTTAGTCCGGACTTCACTCCGTGTATGATTCCAAAGGGCTGTCGAGCGAACCGCCCTTCCGCGTTGAAGTCGTCCACAAACACTGGTCTCTGCCTCATGATCGTGAAACCAGTTTGAGAGCCAATCCCGCTTGGCACTCGAGAGCCAACCAACTCATCCGGCCAAGCGTGTACGGCCTGAATAACAAGGTTGCCATCCTTGTCAAACAAGACAACGTTGCAAAAGTCGGCATCCAGCAACGCCGCGGCTACTTCCACCGCGCGATTCATTGTCTTCTTGAGGTCCAAGGTTCCCAGGAGTTCCCTCGATAGTTCGACGACGTTGGCTTGCTGTTTCAGCTTCCGGTCATTCTCATCGAACAACTGAGCGTTTCTTATCGCGACCGCCGCCTGATCGGCAAACAACTCAATGCTCTCAACCTCCTCCTCCAAAAAGTTGTGCCTCTGCCTGTAGTTGACAAACATCAATCCGACCTTCCGACCGGTCGAGTTCAACGGGACCGCCACGCAGCCCTCGATGTTCTCATCTGTGGAAAACCGGCTCGCGCGAAAGCGTTCGTCATGTGCGACTCGATCAACGACGATTCGCTTGCCTTCCTTGAGAATGGTGTCCGCAAGGGTACCCGGTACGACCATCTCGAAGCGTGAAGCGGCGTTCGTATCATGAACACCGGCCATCCCCGGCGGATTATGTATCTGGCCAGTGTCCTGATCGCAAGCATAGACCGTAACAGCATCGCACCCAATTGCATCCTTCGTCTCACGCGCGATTGCGAGAAGAATCTCGGCCAGCGGTTCGGTGGTCGCGGTCTTCGCGACGACCCTGGCAGCCTTCTTCGCCTTCTTGAGTTGATCGAACAACCTTGCTCGCTTGAGGGACAATGCCGCATACGAGGCAAAACCCCCGAGAAGCTTGCGGTCCTCTTCTCCAAAGCCTCGCGGTTTGGCGTAGCTCACGTACAAGACGCCGACGGGCTCATGTTTTCCAACCGTTAAGGCAATCCCCTGAAAACTCCGAATCCCTACGCGGCCCAGAGTCTCACGCAGCGTTGGCGGCTCCTGAAGGAACTCGACTTGCGAACTCTTGACATCAGTGACCGCGATGTATTCCTCACCCAACACCGTGTAGGTCGCGCCGTTGGGCGTTGGGTCGAACTCCTTTAACTTCTCGACCTCTGAAGACGGGATGCCCAGTGTCCGCAGTTCGTCAGGGATGAATATTTTTCGGTCATGGTCGTAGGGCCAGATCGTCGCGAAGTCCGCACCTGAGATATCCTTCGCCCCCTCGACGATCGTCATCAGGACTTCCTCCAATTCTTGCTTCTCAGACAGGAGTTGCGCCGCGTCGCTTGTTGTCTTTAGGTCTCGAAACCGCCGCGCGTTGTCGTAGGCCAGTGCTGCGTGGTTGACAAAGAGTTGCAGCGGCTCAATCTCGTGCCTCGGAAATGGCCGCGGCCTATCGTAGCTTACCCAGACGACGCCGATCCGCCTCCCGTGGAGAGACAGGGGCAAACAAAGGGCGGCCTTAATCCCGGCTTTCCGGTAAATCGGATTCACCCGCCCACGAGCTTCCACATCTTCCACGTCTTCGATGGCCACAAACTCTCCGGTATTCATTACGTCCATCGAGATGCCGCCCTCTCGCCTGATGCTTCCGGTGAGGTCATGGCGCCTGTTTCCGGACGCGACCTCCATCCGGGCGTTGCCAAACTCATCGATGAGGATCATCCGCACCAACTCAGCATCTGCAGCTAGGCGGGCTTGTTCGACTACGGAAGCCAGCACCTGGTCGGGGTCTACAGGTGAAACCAGGGCGTCGCTGGCTTCAAACAGCGCCTTCATCCTTTGATGGCTCAGCTTCGTGTCTTGCAGCAGTCTGAGGTTTCCCACGGCTATAGCGGCCGAGTTGGCGAACGTGATCAAAAGCTCGAGCAATTCATCGGTGATAGGGTCTTCGGTGAACTTGTTGTCGACGACCAGTAAACCGATCGCGCTTCCTCGGGCCACGAGCGGCACGACAACAACGGTTGACTGTGGTTCGAAAATCCTCCTGAAGGGCTCAGGCAACTCTCCTAGGTTCTCTCTCTGCACACGCAGCGGCTCACGTTTTTTCACAACCCGGGAAAAGACGTCGTTTCCCTCAGTATCCACGCGAATCCGAAGCGTCTTCGCCATGTCGCCTACAGGCGTCGTTGCTTGTTGACCCTTCTCCAGGCGCTCGACGTATGGCCCGAAGTTGTAAAGCCCGTGCTTGTGGTCATAGTCCCATGACGCCTGCGCCTTTTGGGAGTCCAATTCTCCGATTCCCATCTGCCCTACCAGGATCTTCCGGCTCTGATCCAGCAGTAACAGCACCGCTCGGTTTAGCCCCAGCCCGTATCCGGCTGTGACGCCGGTCAACACTACGTGCAGAATCTTCTCCAGATCTTCTGCCTCCTGTATGTAGTCGCTTATCTTGTGCAGAATCTTTAGCGGGTTGAACTCCCGTTGCTCCAGGCCCATCAGCTTGGCGTTTTGCAGTGCGACCGACGACTGTTCGGCAAACCGCTCTAGGATGCCGATCTCATTGTCGAAGAACTCCTGCAGGCGCTCGTCCCCGGTAACGAACAAGACGGCCGTCACGTCACCATCGTGTTCTAGCAGCGGCACTCCCACGATGGTCCTCGATGCGGATGCGTTATCGTCGCGCTGGCACCTGCCAGTCGCCACAACATTACGCGCCACGTTCTCTGCCAGCAAAAGCCGTCCGTTCAACACTCCTACGGGGTATGTCGCGGTCAACTCAATCTGCTTCAACTTCGGACTGTTCAGGTATAGCCCTCCGAAATCCGCTTCTGCCAGTTCTACGGCGAGTCTCACGACCTCCTGCTGTAGCCGCGTGATCTCCTTATCGCCCCGAAGATGACGGAACCGGTCATTGAGTGCAGCCAGCCGTTTGCGGCGCCGCTCGTTGATCTCTTCATACCTGAAGCGGTCAATGAGAACGGCTGTCTGTGCGACTATGGCGGCAGCAAGTGCCTGCTTGTCGTTCGTGAAGACCGGATTGTCGCCCTCTCCTGTGGCTCCGACGCTCAACAGCCCGACGACCTTGTTCCCTACCTTGATAGGAGTCAGCAGAAGCTCTCGGACGTCTTGCTCCAATCCCAGACCGCGAGAAAGTTTCTCAAGACCCCTGCGTCCTTCCGCGCTCGCGAAGCTCACGACGGCAGGTTGATCGGACCGGAGCACCTTTCCAACGCAGTCGTATTCGTCGATTGGGATCGGCTTGCCCACGCGAGGGTTCCAATTGGGGTTTTCGCTAGGCGACAAGTAAGCGGCTTCAACAACAAGAGACGACGCGTTTTGGTGAAGAAGTAGAAGGCGACAGAAGGCGCTTCCCAAGACCGAGACGATCATTTCCGCTAGTCTGTCGAGTCCCATGCGCAAGCTCTTCGCGTTGGCGACGACATTGCTCGCCTTGAGCACTGTTTCGAGCCGGTACTCGACCTCCTTGATCGCTCGCCTGTCCTCGAAGTGACCGATGCTGCCGACGACGTCACCCTTGCCGTCGTACAGCCAAGTCGCGGAAATGAGAATGGGAATCGCTATACCGCTCTTGCTACGCACAAAGGTTTCGTAATTCGTCAGCCTCCCGTCCTGGGCGGCCCGCAGCCGCCCGCCGATGTTGATAGGCTCGTTCCGATCGTAGTACAAGTGCCCCACGAACCTGCCAAGCACTTCCTCCCGTCCATACTGCAAGATCTGTTCAGCGCGTGCGTTGAACTCAGTGACCCTGCCATGATTGTCGACCGCGATGATGCCATCCGGCGAACTGGCGACGAGGCGGTTGAGATAGCCGTTTTGATTGATCTGCTCTTCTTCGAGTTTCGCGTGGACCACCGCGATCGCGGCCTGATCGGCAAACATACCCAGCAAATGCGCATCCTGATAGGTGAAGGTTCGCCCTACTTCGTCGTCAACGTAGAGGACCCCTATCGTGTCCCCCTTCCATTTCAACGGGACCTCCAAGACTGCGCCGAAGGGCCGACCATCACCGTAGATCGCCGCTTTTTCGTCCCATTGGTTGTAGTCTTCGACGATCATGAAGGGCTCTCGTGATTCCACTAGGCGACCGGCCATTCCCTCCCCAACCTTCAAGGTTTTCCCAAAGTTGCTGGGACGGTGGTGGTCGGCGATGACAGTCAGTTCGCCGAGGTCGGGATAATACTCGTATATGCCGCCAGTGCGCGCCTTCAACAGCTTCACAGATTGCTCAACGATGGCGTCCAAGAGCGAAGTCCGGTCCAGCGGGGAGGTGATCGCGAGCGTAGTCCCCCGCAGGGCTTCGAGTTGATTCGCTCGACCGGTTGCCCGCTCCAACAGCTTCGCATTCTCAATGGCCACGCCAGCCAGTCTGGCGAATACCTTGCACAAGTCAATGTCCGCCTCCGAGAATTCACGAGTCTTGCCCAGCGAGTTCATGCTAAAGGAACCAATAACTCGACCGCCGCTGACTACTGGAACTACAAGAACTGACCTGATGTCGATGGATAGAAGGATCCCTCGGACGTCTCCCAAATCAGAATCTGCCGCGACGTCCGGGATTTTTACAGGTTCGCCAGCACCGAACAACCGCTCTTCCGCAGGTGCACCAGTTAGCCGGATCTCGAGCCTCCGCGCGCCGACATCCTCAGGATACTCCGCAAGGACTTCTACCCGTCCTTCATCTGGCAGCACTACCGCCATCGCACTATGGTCGACCCCAAGCAACTCGACTGCAGACCGACAAGCCGCTTGCAAAGTCCGGTCTAGTTCGTCACCCATCTGCGTCTCCTCACAATCCTCGATTCCAGCTCTGACTCGTAGCGTGCGATGCATTGCCGTCCCTTCTCGATCCGCCTCACGCTGAGGCCAATCACATCGCACGGGTCGCCTGCAACTTCACTCGTACACTGAAGCTGTCTCCCCTCGGAAACATCATGTTCGGACCGATGTAACTCACCATCACTTGATTGTCGAAAGGGCCCCCGCCTACCACGAAGTCGCCCGGCGCCAAAACCTCAGAGTCAAGCAGAACTCGCGGCTCGATCCCGACGAGCATGACGCACGTGCTGTTGAGCGTGAAGATGAAGACTTCGAATTCCTTAAGCCGGCACGCAACAACCGGACTACCGCTCTTCACCGTCAGCAGCGCTTCAAATACCTGTCCGGGTGAAACTCGATCCGGTGGCCTCGATTCATCCGAGACGAGGTTTGCTTCGAGTTGGTACCCAAACAGCGGGACCACTAGTAAACCCACCGCCAAGACAAGTAGAAGCGGAACCAGCAAACCGACAACAGCCATATATTCGCCTCCTTAAAAGGACGGAATTCGACACGCCTTCAATTCAGCTTTTTCCGATTTCCGTAACTATTCGTCGCCCGGATCGATCTCGCCAAATGCCCCAACCTAGGTCAATAACGTTCCTCCGAAGCACGCAACATCCTGACGTCGCCCTGTTTACTCGGGTCCCGAACGGAGGTTCTGGGTGCTCGGCTTCCACTTCGCGCGGAACGGTCGGTGAGCTTTCAGCCTTCACGCTCGTCACATGATCGAGGAGGGCGTTCGTCAATGTAGGCTCCCGGGAGCTTACGAAGAACAGCCGAGCTTCCAGGCGTATCGAGCCGTCGTGCGCCCTCTCGAAGTCTAACCCTCCAACCGCGGAACGCTCGGAGCGGTCGCTGTCTTTACTGAGTGATACAAGTGGCGGTGCCATCGTTCCTCCGTTACGGCCGCGGCGCCACAGAATCGCGCACGGCGCAAGCGCATCTCACGTCATTACTTCGCGAAGCGGCTCCACCCGACGAGCGCAATCCTGCCTGCCTCTCGAGTCTGCCCCTGATCCACTCGCTGACTGACTTGTTCTCGCAGCCACGCGCATGGCGTCTTTCTGTGTATGTGGGAACTAACGGCCGGGCCGGCTCTCGGTATCAGAGCCGGTTTATTGATTCGCTTTGAGTTCATAGCGATCCTCCCTCCACTTCTTCCTCTTTCCCACCAGAGGCGGGTGCCTGTCACTCGCGAGTTTAACTCGCCCCTCGATCTAGTGAGGTGACATCTGAGTTACATTTTGACCACAGTGACATGAAGATCTCGGAGGGGCGGTGAATCTCGCGCGGCCTCGAAGTCTCTCGTGCTGACCGGCGTCGAGATGACGAGTTCAATGGTATCCGGCGGATTGGGTCAAGGAGTATTACAACGCGAGCGCCTTGTTGCGCGGAAGGGACGACCTCACGAGACCTAGATCTGGATTGCTCTTCCGCCGCCACACGAACCCATCCAACACGTAATGCACGATCTGAGGCAATGCCAACAGCGGAACGATGACAACCTTAAACGCGGTGACGTCCCACGGCGCACCGAAGAACCAGCTCCGGTCTTGCCAGACGCCTCGGTCCCAGAACATCTCTTCGAAGTAGGCCAGCGCCCAGAGCACGAATAGGAATGCAGCCGGACCGTGGGCGAACAACTTGAACGCCCCGCGACCTCCTGTGGCCGCCCAACGCGTGCGGCCGTACCAGTAGATCAACGCCAGATACGGCACGCCGTGGATGATCACGTTCGTCACCGTGAACGCATAGTCGGAGTTGAACCCAACAATGCCCACGTACCAGCACAACGCAGTAGTCACGACAACGATGTCCTTGCCGGCGTTAATCCGCCGCGTCACGAGCCAGCCGTACAGTGACTTCGTCGCGTAAACACCAAGCGCCAGCCAGTAGATTGGTTGCGTGATCCTCTCAACCATCAAGGGAATCGAAGCGAAGTCTTGCGCGAGGAACCACCAGAACTTTCTCGGAAGATGCGTGTGCCAATAGATCAGCGGATAAATCGTCGCCGCGTAGATCGCTACGGTGTCTATCCAGCGGCCCAACTTGTCACGCTCTTCCGCGCGCGCCCGATAGAGCGCGACCCAGCCATATTGCTGGCGGACGAAGTGAAACACCGCGACGTACGCGAGCGCGCGCCAGAAGACCAGCTCGCCTTCGGAATAGAGTGCGACCCCGATCAAGAAACCCAACACCGGGACCAGCGTGTACAACCACGGCCTCCGCCTCAACTCGTCGCCGTCGAGGTAGACGCGAAAGCCCGTCGAGTAAACGTGCGCGACGTCGATCAGCAGCACCGCAGGAATCCACGCCCAATCCGGCGGGTCATCGTAGAGCACTCCCGTGCGCGCGCCGATCCACAGCGCGATGAACGATACGACCGCGCTGCCGAGGAAGACCGATAGGTCTACGCGGGCGGAGAAGAGCCACGCGGTGGGTGCAGAGCCGGAGAAAGGGCGAGGGGGGACGGGGGGATGCGGAGACGCGGGGACGCGGGGACGCGGGGACGCGGAGACGGGCGACGAGGGGTGCGGGTCCGCTGGAGCATTGGAGCCGGACCGCAGGTGGCCTGAGGTGGGCCGCAAATCCGCTCCGCCCCGAGTTTCTTCTGACCGCGTGGCGTTAGGTGGTTCCCTCACCGCTAACTCCTTATGGTGCGCGCTTGTCTCCGCGTCCCCGTGTCTCCCCCTCTCCCCGTCTCCGCGTCCCCGCGTCTCCCCCTCTCCCCGTCTCCGCGTCCCCGCGTCTCCCCTCTCCTCGTCCCCGTGTCTCCCCTCTCCTCGTCCCCGCGTCCCCTCGTCCCCGCGTCCCCGCGTCCCCGTGTCCCCCCGTCTCCGCGTCGCCCCGTCTCCCCATCTCCCCGTCACGCGCGTGCCGCCAGCACCTCGTCTGCCGCGCGAGTGCCGTTATAGAAGGCCTCCTCAAAGAGCGCAATGCCGCTCAAATCCGAATGCGCGAAGTGAATCCCGCGATAGGGCCGCGCAGCTTCGCGCCGAGCCGCGCTCCAAACGAAGCCAGGCCGTGGCCGGATCATCGCATGGCCCCATCGCATGACGTCCAGGCGCTCTACTAACGACCGAATCTCTGGATGAGCTCGACTGAGGTCAGTCAGCGCCACGTCGGCCCATGCTGCCCAGTCGGCTTCAAGCAGCCTTGAACGAGCCGCGCGCGCGTCTGCGTCACAAAGCGGATAGTAATAAGTGAAGACCGTTCGGCCGCGATCGAACCCTCGCTGATGCGTCGCGACCACATAACCCAGTCCCTTGCTCTCGTACAACACGTTGTCCCATGCGAGCGGGAATCCTCGATCACGCGGCCGGTCCTTCAGCAACAGGTTCGCAACCATCCACGCGCCATACTCGAACTCGGCGACGTGAGGAGGCGGATTCTCGCGGTAGGGCCGGATCACGTATCGGGTCATGAAATGCGGCGCGGCGAAGATGACTCGGTCGGCGTGGAACCCAACCGCCGTCTGACCGTCCTGGCCGATGGCGACGACATCGACGCCGCTGCGGCCGTTCGCACCAACCGGAATTACTTCCACGACTGCGAGCCCGAGCCGGACGTTCGAGCGCGCTTTGTTGAACAAGTAAGACACCAATCGCCCGTTGCCTTCCGGCCACGTCATCAACGATTGCGCGTCTTCGCCGGGTTTACGGACTCGCGACGCGAAATAAAAGAGCCCCGCCCACGCACTCGTTTGATCCATCGTTAGTCCATAGTCATCGCGGCAGGCGTAGTCGACCAGCCATCGCAGTCGCGGCGAAGTCCATCCCCGGCGGTCGAGCCACTCGGCCATCGACATCCGATCGAGCGCCGTCACTTCAGCGTCGTCCGAGCCCGCTGCCATCGGTATCGCGAACGCCCTGCGGCCGCGTCCGTCGCGCCACGCAACCCAGCGGCCAATCTCGGCGTTGAACGCATCCAACTGAGCTTTGTCCTCGACGCTCGCTCCCGCGTGCAAGTAGAGCCCTTCATACCAGATCCCTTTGTAGAAGACTCTCTCTTCCGGATCGCGGCAGAGGTACTGCTCAGCAACAATCGGCTCGCCGTCGCCCGCTCTCCCCTCCAGTATTCCCATCTCGTCGAGGAGCGAAACGAGCGAGGCGTTCTCCTTCATCGGCGCAGGGAGATAGTGCGCGCCCCAGGGAAACGACAGACCGCTCGCCGAACCCCCGCGCGATGTGCCCCCTGGTTCCCGTTCAAGCTCGAGCAGAACGAAATCGTCGCGTCCGGCCTTCAACAATCGCCACGCGGCAGAGAGTCCGGCTACTCCCGCGCCGACGATGACGACTCCCACGCGTTCCCACTGATCCGCCGATGGCGTGACGGTCAAGCCGTCTCGGATTCGATGGCCGATTCCGTCCGACGCCCCGACGATCTCGCCTGCGGGAAGGGGCGGGATCGACGCGGACCGGCAGGCCGCGAGCGCAGCGGGCACGCCGAGCAGGGCGGCGAGGACTTCGCGGCGGGTGAAACCGGGACTGTGGGCTGGGGACTTAGGACTGACGTTCGGTGGTCGACTTTGTCGCTTTCGCCTCACGCTGCGCCTCCTCAAGAGTTGAGAGTTCGACCTTTAGGTTGCTGGTCCGGGGGCGGCAAGCTGAAGCTTGAACTCAAAACATCGACCTTCAGGTTGCTCCCTGCAAGTGGCAAGCTAAAGCTTGAACTCAGAACACCAACCTCAGTCCCACTTCCTCCACTCGGGCTCGTAGTACCTAACCAGCGTTTGATTATCGAGCCGATTGATCTCGACCGGCACCGGACCGAGGTCGACCGGCAATACGAAGAGCGACGCCATCACGTGATCGTCCAGGAACTTCAGTCCTCCAGGGGCGTGAGCCGGCGGATCGAACGGCTCGCGTCGGGCCAGCGCGAATCCCCAAATCCCGAACGAAGGCACCGGAGAGTGATACGGCCGCACGCTCAAGCCCGCCGCTTCCAGCGTCCGCACGATGCACCAGTAAGACTTTCTCGCGAACAGCGGCGACGTGCACTGGACGCTGATCGCTGCGTCGGGCGCGAGATGCTCCTTCAATAGACGGTAGAAGCGCGTCGTGTAGAGCTTGCCCAATGCAAACGTGTTCGGATCGGGAAAGTCGATGATCGCGGCGTCATAAGGCGGACCGGACTGCTCAAGCCAGATCATCGCGTCTTCGTTTATCACCTGAACGCGCGGGTCAGAGAACGAATGGTTGTTCAGCTCGGCGAGCGTCTCGAAGCGTTCCGACAACTTCGTCATATCAGGATCGAGATCGACAAGCGTGACCGACGCGACCGACGGATAGCGCAGCACCTCCCTCAACGCGAGCCCGTCTCCGCCGCCCAACACCAACACCCGACGCGGCTCCCCGGCCAGCATCATCGCCGGATGAACCAGCGCTTCGTGGTAGCGATACTCGTCCGCAGAGCTGAACTGGAGGGCGCCATTCAAGAATAGCTGAAAGCCGGCGCGGCCCTTCGTGATCACGATTCGCTGGTAGGAGGTCGTCTTGGCGTACACGATGTCGTCGGCGAACTGATTATCCTCGGCAAACTGGGTGAGCGCTTCGGCCTTTACGATCCCGATCGATAGCAACACCACGACGATCACAGCCCTGGCGCGCAATCCGTCGACGCTGCCCCTGATCAGGTCGCGCAACAGCCACGTGCCCCACAGCCCAACTCCGGCGTTTAACAACCCGATCACAAGCGATGTCCGCACCAGTCCCAGTCTCGGCACGAATAACAGCGGGAACAGAATCGAAGCCAGCAGCGCGCCGATGTAATCAAATGTCAGCACGCGGGACACGACTTCTTTGAACTCAAGGACATCCTTCAGGATTCGCATGAGCAGCGGGATTTCGAGCCCGACCAGCACTCCGATTCCGAAGACAACCGTATAAAGCACGACCTGGAATTGGGTGAAGCGAGAGAAGGTGAGGAAGAGCAGAGGGGCCGACGTGCCGCCGAGCAGCGCGACCGCCAGTTGAACGTCAATGAACCGGCGGGCGAGCCCTGATTCGATGAATCGCGACAGCCACGCGCCCGCGCCCATTGCAAACAAGTAGATGCCTATGATCAGGGACCACTGAGTGACCGAATCGCCGAGGGTGTAACTCGCAAGCGTGCCGGCCAGCAGCTCATACACCAGCCCGCACGTGGCGATGATCAGCACGTGCAGAAAGAGTATAGGTGTCCGGCGCATTTGCTAACCGTGAACGGCGGCGCCGACTATGATCGCGATGCCGATGATTAGCGCCGCGATGATGATCGCCAGCGCCGAGTTCTGGTCCTCTTCGATCTCCTTGCGAATCGAGAACGGCGTCAGCATCGACACCACCCAGAAGGCGAGCGCGAAGAGAATAATGCCTACGACCGCGAAGACGAGCGTGGTGATGATCAGGTCCGGAAGCTGTCCGATGGGAACGAACAACCCCGGCGCGTTGTGGAGTGACAGAAGTCCTGTTGGCATCACTTCCCTCCTCTATATCCGACGTGCCAGAAATGGAATGAGCGGTAACCGCCCGGCGAGTTGCGCACGCTGGCCGGAACTTGCTCGCGCGACGGGTCGCCAATCTCCCGCCCGGTCAGCGCGACTAATCCGTACAGCGCGATGATGGCGATTCCGATGATCAAATAGATTCTCGTGAGCATGGGTCCTCCTTCGGAGGTTCGTGGTTTGTGGTTTGTGGTTCGTAGTTCATAGTTCGCGGTTTGTGGTTTGTGGTTCGTAGTTCATAGTTCGTGGTTCGTGGTTCGTGGTTCGTGGTCCGTGGTTTGTGGTTCGTAGTTCATGGTTCGAACTGTTCGAACTATACGCCTACTTGAACTTCACTCCCTTCATCCCCGACTGGCGGAGATAATGCATGAAGCCGGCGATGAGCCGTTTCGTCGAGACTGCGAGCGATTTCACTGCTGCGAACTCGTCTTCGGTGACGTACTCCTGGTCGAGAGCTACATAGAGCTGCGACTCCACTTCGCCCACTGAGCCCTTCGCAATCGCGAGAAACTGAACGAACTCGGATTTGCCGCCGCGTTCAAACCCTTCGGCAATGTTGGACATCACTGAAACCGAAGCTCGGCGTATCTGGTCTCGTAGTCCATAATCGCGCGAAAACGCACGCGACCTAGAGCAGCGATAGATGGCTCGGGTCAACTCGCGTGCCTGCTGCCACGCCTCAATATCTTCGAACCTCGTTATGGTCGCCATGTAAGCCTCCTCCGTCACAACCACAAACTACAAACCACAAACCACAAACTACAAACCACAAACCACGAACCACAAACCACAAACCATCGCTTTTTAACTACTCTGGAACGGACTGTAATCGCTATCCTCCCACCTGCGTTTCTCAAAACTTATGTGATAGATCAAAACCAAAATCGGAATGATCGAAATGGCCACCAGAGCCAGCACCAGGTGTACGAAGCGGGGCGCGCCCTGCTCCATGCGAACCGTTACGTTTGCCGGCTGCTGCCAGCGCTCCCACGACACCGCCATCGACAACGTGTACTTGCCTCCCGGCACAGCGGACAGGTGAACCGCCGGGGCTAGGTCTCCCTCGCTCCACGACTCGCCGTCTTCGACCCCATGGTAATACTCGACGGGCAGCGCGAACGGCTGGTAATAATCCGCGCCTTCATTGAAGAGCGCGCCGTCCACATAGAGCCACGTGTTATCGATGCTCGACCGGGCTTGCACCTTGATGTTCTGACGTGCCTTCAACTCGAACGGCTCGGTGAATACTACCTGTGGCTCCTGAGCGTTAGTCATTGGCTGAAGCGCATAGGTCGCTTGGAACACCTCCCGGTGAGCGCCCGTAGCAATCAGTCCGATGCCAACCACAAGCGACACAACCAGCAGCAGCCCCCAGTATTTGTATATTGCCTTGTGTGGGAAGGGTTGATTCCAACCGATCTTCGACGGTCGGGGCAGCCCGCTGACACCGAACGCCTTCTCGACTTCTCGCGGCTTCACATAAGTCCCAAGCGACCAGTTGATCTCGCCGCCTGCGAACTTCGCCTGTTTGCGGCCGCGCTTCTTCTTGCCCTTCGGCCCGACGTCGACCTGAACCTCAACCGAATCGAGCGTCGATACCTCCCGTGAGAGCATTTCGGGCGGGCGAATGTAGTCACCCATCTCGACCATCTCATCGACGGTCACCTTCCAATAGAACTCGCCGATGACGTGTTCGACTCGGCCGAACGCCTTCTGATAGAGCTTGAAGCGTTTGCCGTGGAACACTACCGTGCCGCCGGCATCATAGACTTCGCCGGGTGGCACTGATTGAACGAACGACCAGTTGTCGTCGCTGCGAACAAGCCAGCGGAACCCGATCTGCGGATTGTATAGCAGGTACTCTTCCCAGTAGTACTTGATGCCCTCGTACTCGACGCTGCGTTGCACGAAGCCGATGACGGTCAGCTTGCCGCCGTCGAACTCGCCGACCGCGCCAAGAGGAATCACCGGGCGAACCGGCGGCGGCCCAAGCGCCTTGAGGAATTCGAGCCGGCCTTGATTCACATCGAGCAGCGACCCGCAATTCGGACACGTGACCCGCTCGGTGATGTCGGGCGCGCGAAGCTCGAGCGGCCCGGCGCACTGCGGACACGAGAGCTGAGCCGCTTCGACCGGGCGAGCTTCTCGCTCGGGCGGGCGCGCGGTTTCAGGGAATCCTAACTCAGCAGTCGTGACCTCGCGGCCGATGAATACCAGCGGCTGCTCTTCGGAATAGTCGATCGTGCCGAACTCGCCGCTCGGGCCTGAGAGATCGGCGTAAGCGTGACTCGCGCCCGGAACGAGCCGGTATGGGATCTCGCCTTCAGCGCTGAGCGATTGCGCTTCAGCTTTTTCGGCGACCAGCAACGGAACCGAGCTTGGGATCGCGGCGACCGGCTGGCCTAACTGCAGCGCATCGAACGGCGGGATCAAGCTCTGCTCGGGCAGCCACTGCTGAAACGTGAGATAGAACCGCCCCTGCGCTTCCGCAAGCCATCCCCATTTGCCATCGGCGAACGCGGCGTACCACTCATCCCAGACCCCGCCCGCCGGGTGACCGAGTTGCGCACGCCCGGTCAACTGAAACGGCACGCCCTGGTAGACACCTGCCAGGCCGACTTGCAGGATCGAGCCGGTCTCCATGACGTCGGCGACTTTGCCGAGGTCCTCGAGCCCGCGGTCGGTGCGGGCGACGACCGACTGACAGTAGTCACACACGATGACGACCGACGAGCCGGTCTTGAACGTGACCGTCGCGCCACACGCGGGACAGGATGCTTCGAGAAAACTCACCGCCGCTCCTCCCCTGCAAGCGCGCGAGCCTCGATCGCCGCGGCTTCGAATACGAGTTCGTCCGCGTCGCCCGCCGCTCCACGCATCACTCGTTGCACGATGACGGTCTGGGCTCCAAGCATGTTTGCCAGCCGCTCTCGCCACGGCCACTCTGGGCGCGGGTTGCAACAGTAGAGATTGAACGTCGCCAGTCCGATTTCAGGATACGTATGACAAGCCAGGTGTGATTCGGTGAGCAGGAACAAACCGGTCACGCCTGCCGGAGGTGGAAACGTGTGAAAGAGGCCTTCGCCCACGACGTGGAGGTCGAGATCAGTGATGATCCGCTCGCACACACGGCGGATGGTGAGTTCGTCGCCAAGGAGTCCCTCAGAGCAACCCGCCGCATCAACAAACCACTCGGTGCCAACGTTCATTTCGATGTCTGCCTGAATCAGCTTGAATTGCGAAACGCCGCCGCTACGACGCGCGGCAGTTGCTACCTCTGACGAACCCACCGTCGACCGGGTGGCAGCAACTCCATCACAGAATCAAAGAAGATGCCACGTCGAGGCGTGAGAATATCACGGTCGGCGAGAACGCAAAAGTCCATTGGACGCAGCCGGCCGCAGCTTCCCGGTGTGGGAGAACCCCAATTCGAATCGTTTGGCAGTTTAACGCCAACCCGATCGCCCTCGCCCGTTCGCCCCGCCCCCAAGCCACGCTTCGGCCACCTCACCGTTTCGCATTCGTCTAGCCACCAGGAGTGTAAGTCAGGTGTCGGCAAGCCCTACGGGCCTAACCACCTGTCATCTGCCAACGAATACCAAATCCAATCAATGCCAACGGCGCCGTGTTACCCGCTTGCTGCGCACCTTTGGCCGTCTTATCCTAACTCGCGATGGACAACCGCGCTGAACTCGTCGGCCTCACTCAAGCCGAGTTGACCGATTTCATGACCGCGATGGGTGAAAAGCCCTATCGCGCGCGCCAGCTCTTTGCCGCGATTCATAATCGGCGCGCCACGAGCTTCGACCAGATGACCGAGTTGCCGAAGTCGCTGCGTCGTATTCTCGAAGCACGCGCTGTCGTTACCCACACTCGAATTGAGAACGTGTTCGTGTCGGCGGATGGGACGCGGCGATTCCTGCTGGCGCTTTGCGACGGGCGCGAGGTCGAAGCGGTCTTCATGCCCGAAGAGCGCCGCGACACGATCTGCATATCGAGCCAGGTCGGCTGCCCGCTCGCATGCGACTTCTGCATGACCGGAGTGATCGGACTCAAGCGAAACATGACTGCCGGCGAAATCGTCTCGCAGGTCATCATCGTCTTGAACGACGTCTACGGCGCGGGAGTCGAGACTCCTCACGGGACGAACATCGTGATGATGGGAATGGGCGAGCCGCTGCTGAACTACGATGAGGTGATGAAAGCCATTCGCGTTATGGCCGATGAAGAGGGACTGTCGATTGCGCCCCGCCGCGTGACGCTGTCGACCGCCGGCATAGTCCCGCGCATCTACGATCTCGCGAGAGAAGAGATTCGGCCAGGGCTGGCGATCTCGCTCAGCGCGGCTAACGACGAACTTCGCAACCGGCTCTTTCCGATCAATCGAAAGTACCCGCTCTCGGAGTTGATGGAAGCGTGCCGCCGGTATCCGCTTGGCGAGCGCGAGCGATTGACCTTCGAGTACGTGATGCTCGCGGAGGTGAATGACAGCGACCGCGATGCGCGCGAGTTGGTGCGATTGTTGTCGGGCATACGCGCGAGGGTGAACCTGATCCCGCACAATCCCGCGCCCGAGCTTCCGTACCGCGCGTCATCTATGGAGCGGATACTCGCGTTTCAGAAGATTCTGACCGACGCCGGCGTGCCGACATTCATTCGCCGCCCGAGAGGTCAGGACATCTCGGCGGCGTGCGGTCAGCTTGCGGCGCGGCGTCAGGCCAAGGCCTGACATTAGTCCGCTCCGCTGAGGTCTTGCCCGAGCAACACCCCACATCAGCGGGCGCGCGCCTAGCTAGCACTCAAGAAACGATGCGAAACCTGGTTCGCGCGCTTCGTGTCGATGCTTGGCAACGTAAAGGGGCTGATACTCCGCTGGATGTGTTTGTTAGCCGCTTTAGAGTATGGACTTTGTTACTCTATCGGCGCCATTCAGCAACTCCTCCACTTCCTGCGGCGTTGGTTCTCTTTCCTTGTTGTGATCACAGAGATTGCGGATGTCTCCAAACCTTTGGATTTGCCGCCATGTCGGAACGTCGAAATATAGGTTGCTTCCCATATGGGAAAGCGGGCTAACGAATAACGTTCTTTTCCTGGTTCCGCCGCCGCCGAGCACAGGATTCAAATCGGGCGCGTGATTGGGCGGCGGACACCACGCAAAGAACCCGTTGGACTAGACCACGGTGGGACTATATGGGCATTGAAATGGGGTCTGCAATCTCTCGCGGTGCGCAGATCGAAAGAACAGCGGCGGTTGACGATGCGGGGTGTGCGTCACCTCTTTTTGGCCCGGTGTAGCGTCAAAGTAACTTGCTTGATCCTTCAACGGTTCCGTGCGCTGCAACCTAACCCTGAAAGGGTGCAGGCATATAGCCACGGGTGAGTCCGCGAACCCGTGGAGAGAGGGGCAAGGCGCATGTGTAACCCGCGAAGCGGGTGGCGCCGCATGCCCGACGAACCCACGAGGCAGCAAAAGCCGCCGTCGACAATGTCGGGACCCCTGTCTGGTTACTTGACCGTGGGCGTCACCCTCTCCGAGGGTTCGCGTGCTACGGGTTGGCGTGCTACGGGTTCGCGTGCTACGGGTTGGCGTCGCCCACGGGTTCGCGGACTCACCCGTGGCTTTACTCCGGCATCCCGTTCCGGGATTCAGCCGCCGAACGGGAAGGCCGCTCGCTGCCGCGATCGGGGATGGTTACTTCCCCCGATGGCAGATGCCGCTGGACCTCCTTCCGTGAACGCGTGTCTTGAATTGCATATAGGCGCGCATCCCGGCGCCGCAACCGATTCACTGCTTCACGCTTCAACTTGACCGCGTGCAGTGTGGCTGTTAGAACCCGCGTGTGACCGCTCCCCTCACCGTCGCCGACGACCTCAGCCGCGCGAAGTACGAGTTGGAGCTGTTCCTGCTCGCCGGCGAATTCGACCTCTACGAAGACCACCGCTTCCTCGGCCCGGTCGATCCCAAACACACCTCGGCTGACGTCTCCTACGGCAAGCTCATCCTCTCCTGCTGGGGCGACGAGTGGTCCCGCTCCTGGCGGGTCGTTGCAATCGAGATGAAATCGGGCCGGTTGCTCCTGCAATGCACAAAGCAGATGGGCCGCACAAACTGTCTGCTAGAGCTGAGGCGCGGCGACACCGAGGACGACGCGGCTCCCACGCGCGCTGAATTCGCCGCGAAGCTCAGTGCCTTGATCGAGTCGAACCTCACAAGCCTGCGCGTCGTGCGCGCGATCGTTGCGCGACACGATCAGCGGCACCTCTCGGGCGTCCACGTCAGGCTCATTCTGAGAGATCACGAGAAGACCGTGGCCGGGATTGGAACAAGCGAGCGTGAGATGCAATCGGCCACTGACGCCGCGCTCTCGGCCGGGATCATCTGGCTTCACGAGCTGCGCCGAGGCGGCTCGATGATCGAGCGGCTGATTATATTCGTTCCGCAGGGAAGATCGACGACGATCGCCACGCGGCTGACGGCTGTGAATCTCGCCGGCGCGATGGTCACTTTGTTTGAAGTGGACGAGGCCAGCGAGAGCATCGAGCCCGTCGCGGCTTACGACCAGGGCGACCTAACCGACCGGCAGCGCCGGGCCGCCAGGCGTGCGCTGTGGCCGCGCGAGCAACCGCTGGAGGCGCCGATTGCCCGGCAGGTGGATCAGATCGTCGGCCTCGCGCCCGACCTGATCGAAGCGCGAAAGATCGGAGGATGGGTGAATCTCTCGATTCGCGGGTTTGAATTCGCGCGCGTGTCGAACCGAACCGGCAACGCTCAGTTCGGGTCGGGTGAATGGAGGAGGCGACTCGACGGCGAAACGCGGCGCGAGCTCGAGCATTGGGTCGCCGACATCGTGGCCTATCGCGATGCAGCCGCACCCCGCCGCGATGAATCGATCTATCGCGCTCAAGCCGAGCGCTGGCTCGAATGGATGATCCGGCGCGACGTGACGGCAATTGATCCGACGCTCGACACGCGCTACGTGTACGCGCAAGTGCCGACCTACCGGGGCGAGCAGCGGACGTTCATCGACCTGCTCACGGCGACGCGCGGGGGACGTTTGGCCGTCATCGAGTTGAAGGTCTCCGAAGACCCGGAGTTCCCGTTTCAGGGCCTTGATTACTGGCTTCGCGTCGAGTGGCACCGGCAACGCGGGGACTTCAAGCGGCGCGGGTACTTCGCGGGTCTGGAGATCGCCGACGCGCCGCCGCTGCTGTATCTGGTTGCTCCGCTTTTCCGCTTCCACGCGACAACTAAGCTGATTGCGGAGTCGATCTCCGATCGCGTGCCGGTCTATCGCGTCGGGATAAACGAGAACTGGCGCGCGGGAGTGCGAGTTCTGCTGAGTGAGCGGTTGAACTAACGGGCAGCGCGAATCTCTCCAGTCGCGCGGGAGACTACACGGCGGGAACTTGGTTTGACTCAGATGATGAGGGAGACGAGTCGGCGCCCGCTTCGCCCGGGGCGAACCTGGGAATCTTCAGGTCTTGAATCACGAGCCTAAACTTCCCGCGGGGCGATAGCGGAATGTGATCAGGGAAGCTCAGCGACACTTCCATCGTGTCTCCGATTTTCTTATTCAATGCGGCAAGGATACTGCGGCTGTCGCGCTCCGAGTAATCGAACCTTGGCTTTATTCGCAATTCGACCTTGCCACGTTCGCGCTGATAGAACTGAATCTGCTGGACCCTGTCGAACACCTCGGTGTGAACGTTGAGAGCTGTAACGGATATCAGGTTCTCGAGTCTTCCGACCAGCACCTCCTGATGCCAACGACCACGAGTCTCCCTGAGCAGCCGGTAGTTGCGCCCGCAGGCGCAGGAGCGCGGCCCCACAACCGCCCAGTCATCCGTTCGATACCTGATGAGCGGCATCGCGAAATTGTCCAGAGTAGTGCCGATCAGTTCGCCCATCCTACCTTCTCCCTCCAGTGCCGAGCCGTCGTCTCCGATTACTTCTGCGACGCCGTATTCGGGCATGATATGGTAGCAGTTGCTGACCTCGCACTCGGCGGCAAGGATCAGGTCTTCGGTGTGTCCGTACCAGGAGAACAGCCGCGTGCCGTAGAACCTCTCTATGAACTCCCGCTGACCTGGATAGAGGTTTTCCGACGACGCAAGAATCGCGTGAAACTTCGGAGGTTCCTCGCCCAGGTCGTTCAGGTGCCGCGCGAGATCGATCACCGCCGAAGGATAAGAGTGTAAGAACCGCAACTCCTTGTCGCGCATCACCCGTGCATAGGCGGCTACGTTCCCTCGCGTGACGTGGAAGTTCGAAAAGATATACGCGCGCTCCGAGGCATCATATTGCCAGTGGCGGCGATTCTTCACCGGCCAGCCTCTTAACATCGCGCGCCGCTGAGCATAGTTGAAGCCGACTCGCGCCCACTGCATTAGCATGAAGGCGCGCTCGCGCCCGCCTGAATGGCGCAGGTTGTACACGCCCAACGGAGTCCCCGACGTGCCGCCGGTCGTGAAGTAGAGCATGTCGCGCGGCTTGATGTTCTCGGCGAGCAGGTCGTGTATGTTGAGTCGAACCGTTTCCTTATCGAGGAGCGGGAGCTTGCCGAGGTCCGACAACTCACGAAATGACGCGGGATCGAAGCCCACCTCGCGAAACAGCCGCCGATAGTACGGTACGTTCTTCGCGCAGTGACGGAGCATCACACGCAACTTCGAAAGCTGATGCTCGGCCAGCCTACTCTCGCTCCAATGCTGCGACTCCTCCAGCAGCTTCAGCGCAGGCGAAAACTGCGGACCGTAGCATACGTTGGGCGGGAGGCGATAGAAGACCGGCTTGAGAATCGACCTAACCGCGCCTTTTACACTCATGAACAATGCTACTCCGCGCAAGCACCGCCTTCCCGGGTCAGGCGCTCGCGCGTTCTTCGACTGTGGCCACTGAAGCTGACGCCTCAGCGTGGACCGCCTTGCGGGTGATGAACATACCGGCCGCGAGATAAAGTGCTGCGCCGATGATGAGCGCCTGATTGAATCCGGTCAGGATCGCGATGACCAGCGCCGCGACCGATCCCATCACCGAAGTCGCACCGTTCACGCCCCACGCCCACGGGATTACTTCTGGCGCGCGCCGCGCGAGTATCCGTATCCCAGTCGGCATCGGCATCCCCATCATCATCGCCAGCGGGGCCATCAACAATACGGCGATGACTATCCTCACCGCGAGCGCCAGGTGCACCAGCCCATAGAAGATCGGCGGCAGCGCGACGATATAGACGAGGACTAACGCAGCGAGCCCCACAAGCAGCTTCCACAGCACGTTCGCAAGCCGGCCGTCATCGAATCGTCCGCTCATGTAGCTGCCCACTGCGCTGAACGTCAGCAGCGAGAACAACACCACCGCGAGCGCGTACACGGGGTGGCCCAGAAACAGGATGAACTTCTGAATCATCGCCACCTCGACGATGATGAACCCGGCGCCCAGGCACGCGAAATAAACAACGAACGAAAAATTGCCCCGTTTCCCGGCCGAAAACACCCGGCGGCGAACCAGCACCAGCGGACCCAGTATGAACACAATCACCAGCAGGGTCGTGAACACGAGGAGCGCGAAGAGCACGAACGTTCCGAGGTTCGTCTTCTGCCACTCGTTGGCGCCGCCAAGCGCCCGGCCAAGGTTGGACAGGCGAATCGAGTTGAAGAAGAACGGATTGTTGTCCCACGTCGGCGCGACGTCGGTCTCGAACGACTCCCACACGGCGGCCGGGTCGCGGGCTTCGATCATTTGGGTGAACACGTTCGGGGGGCGGGTCAGCGGCGTGTAGAGCAACTGAAAGTGGTTGATCGTGGCGACGCCCTCGATGGCCTTTACCTCCTCGTCGGTGAACTCGCTCCTCTTGAATATGTAGGTGGCTGGAGTTCGATCACTCCCCTGCGACGCATCACGCACCAGGATCACATGCCGCGCGGGGTTGCCGATCCCGAGCTCGGCCATCATCGATCGCGTAAGCGAGATGAGCCTCAACAACTGGTCGGGCGGCTCGAAGTACCACCGCGTCATCGTCAGCATACCGTCGTCGGTGAGGTGGTCAGCGTAGTCCTTGAACGCCTCGACCGTGTAGAGGTTGTTTTCAGTCAGCGCGAAGGCTCCTGCCGAGGTCGCCGCCCACGTATCGACCATCGTCGCTTGAATGACGTCGTACCGCTCGCTCGATCCCCGGATGAAGCTGCGGCCTTCATCCACAACCAGCCGCACGCCGTCCTGCTGATAGATCGATCCGGAGTAGCTCTTGAATGGCTCGGACGACATCACGTCCCGCGCGATGATCGGGTTGATCTCGACCGCAGTGACCTGCCGGGCGCCGAATACGCGGGCGGCAACCACGTCCATGCCTCCGCCCGGCCCGATGATGAGCGCGTTGGCGTCGCGCTTGAGGTTGTAGGCAAGCGCTTCGATCCTTCCGCGCTGGTCCTGATGCCGCCCGAGATCATCACCGTCTCGAGTTATTCCCGTCGCCGCGTCGGCGTCGATCTTGATCTCAAGATGCCAGCGGGGATCGCCTTGAACCGTGATGCGGGAGAATGAATTCCATTTCGAGAACAACACCCTCTCCTCCTTCCGGCCTTTGGAGGAGCGCACGTCGAATTGATGGGTGAGACTGTTATGGATCACCAGAGCGCCCAGCCCGGCGGCAACCACGAGCGCGACTACAACATGAGCACGCCGCGCGCCCGGCGACGCGCTGAACAGCACGGCCCCAACCCCCGCGATGGCCGCAACGAGAAGCACCGTGTTAATTGCGCCGATCGAATTGAGAACCGGAATCAACAGCAAGCACCCGAGCGCCGCGCCCGCTAGGTCAAACAGGTACAGCCGGCTGATCTCCTTGGCCAGTCGTGTGATCGCGAGTGTCACTACACAGCCGGCGAAGAAGAACGGCACCGCCGTCGCCGAGTAGACCTTGGCCAATCGATAATAATTCCCGGAACCGGGCTCAGTCGTCAGGGGATACGACAGGATCACATACAGCGCGAACACCGTGGTGACCGCGAAGGCTACGGCCGCGAGACTCAACCATCCGCCGGTGCGCGAGGGATCGAGCCGGTGCTGGATGAGATAGACGAATACGCCGCTCGCGCCCGACCCGAACAGCGCCACTGAGATCGCCATAAAAGCAAAGTGGTAGTACATCGTCGCCGAGAACAGACGGGTGAGCGAGAGCTCAAGCATCAGGACGGACAGCGTGATCAGCGAGACGCCGAGAAAGATTCCTTTTCGGTTCATTTATGGGGCTCCACACAGCATCGGCTTAGATGGTGGCTCGAGGCCGGTCACTTCGATCCGCACCAAATACTAATCGCTCGCTCAATCTCAGCTATTTGACAGGTTGGGAGGGGCTTGCCCCCGCCGTCTTTGTCGCAACTGCGAGCAAGAGCAAGGGCAGCGGGGGCAAGCCCCTCTTCCCAACCTGTGAATTTTCTGATGTCTGGCGACAATATCGATTCGGCATGTTCCCAAAGGCCAATCGAAAAATGTCCAAGCTCTTCGCCAGTCGCAGCCCCCCCAGTGCGTGCTAAGAACTGATGAGGCGCGCGATGTCTCGACTCACCTCTCCTGCGCGAACGTCCCACGTCGACCCTCTTACCGCGTCCTGCCTGGCGTTGCGTTCCGCCTCACCGTCGTTCGAAAGCGCCGATTCGACCTTCGCGATGAAGTCATCGTAGCCGCGAGAAATGCGCAGTATACCATCGAGCCGCTCGTATTCGTAAAGCGCGGTGATGACAACCGGCTTGCCCGTCGCCAGGTACTCGCGGACCTTGATCGCGCTGCCGTAACTCACGAACTCGTTGTCGGTAACCCACGGCAGCACACACACCTGAAACTGAGACGCATAGCGCGGAATGTCTTCGTAAGGCTTCGACTCGAGATGATGAACGTTGGGCAGGTCCTCGACGTCGAGCCGCGCGGCCTTCAAGCCGATCAGCACCCAGTGCCACTCGGGCCGTCTCTCGCTGACGTAGCGAATCAGCTTCTGATCCAGAAGCCACGAATCGACCGCGCCAAAGTAGCCGAGCCGCGGCATTGGAATTCGATCGATGTCATCGGGCGTCGTCCACTCGCGAGCCGTCGCCGAAGCGAAGTGATCGAAGTCGACGGCTTGCTCGAGCATCTTCGCTTTGCCGCGCAATTCGGGATGCGCCGCGGTCTCTTCCTCAAAGAGCTTCTTGCCGGAGTAGTAAATCAAATCGGCTCGATTGAGCATGTCGCGATGCATTCCCGCAATCACGCCGCCCGCCGTCGCGTGATCCATCTGGTTGGCCTCGTACTTGTCGGAGACCTGATAGATGAGCGCTCGCTCGCCCAGCCGTCCAACCACGCTTGCGGCAGTCGGAATCGCGACCCAGAGAATCGGTCGATCCAAGCCGTAGGCCGTCATCAACAGTTTGATCTGGGCGCGAAGCAACCAACCGGCGACGGCGCGACCGGCGCGGGTCGAGTAGAACGGCGGGACGAGCGGCGAGACGACGATGATCCCTTCGTCGGTGCGCCGCACGAACCGCGCGTAGCTTCGGAGCTTTCGCCTTATCTTGCCGAACAGATCACGGCTGGCGACTGACGGCAGCCCCATCGAGATCGAGTTGACGAAGATCACCCGGTTGCCCGCGCGCGCGAGCCTGCGCATGATGTGGTTCTTCGAGTGGGGATGGTGATACCACCAGTCCTCTCCGGCGAAACAGATTATTGATTGGTCCCGAATCACGAGTGTTACCGTAGCGTAAGCGCGAGCGGACCTGCAACAACGAGAGATCGCGCGAATTCAAACGGCCGAATCAACGCGGGTTAATTGACAGGTTGGGAAGAGGCACTTGTGCCCGCTTGCTTACCCTGCTACTAAACGTCGAGGACGCGGGTCGAAAAGCAAGCGGGCACAAGTGCCTCTTCCCAAGCTGAGATCTCTCCGATGTCTACCGTTGCTATCGGGTTTGGCCCAGACAGACGGGAGCGGAAAAGTGGTCGATAGACAGCACGACATTGTCCACCAGACCCGTGCCGCGCTGGGGTTTTCGCAGGCTCGACGCAGTCTCCTCAGTAGAGGATTGAGAGATTCTTCATTCGCGAACGCTAAGGGAGGAGCGTCAGGAGATCGTCGCGCCCACGAGCTCGTCGGGGACGGAAAGATCGCCGGCGGGGAGAGCATGGTCCATCTGGTTCTTCAGAATCCAGCGGCAGAACAGCTCTAAGGTCAAGCGGTAGTCGTCGCCTCTTCTCTCTATGATTTCCTTATGGCAGAGGCTCTGGAGAGCTGCCTGATGCTCCGCCACGGTGAGACGCTTGGTCTCACCCGTCGCGATGATGCGCAAGACCTCGCGCTCGGCTTCCGAGCAGTCCTCGGTCCAAGTGTAGAAGAAATACGCCTGAGCGGTGACCAGCACCTTTTCGACTGCGATCTCCAGGTCATCGGCAGTCGCCAACATCCGCCCTTGGGAGTTCAGGTAATTGACCAAGTCGGAGGCAACCGCTTGCAGCAGGTACGGCTGGCAGTGCGTCAGCTCCAGAATCCGCTCGACCACACCCGACTCGTACTGAAGAACGGGTACGGGCTCGGTGATCAGTTCGCGCGCGTCTTCCGGGGCGAGGAAGCTCAGCTCGAGCGTCTTTACGTTAATCAGATAATCGGACCAGTTGACAGTCTTCTTCTCTTCAAACCGGTGGCTCCCGGAGAAGAGCACAACTATGCGCTCGCGGTGCTGGACGATGTTCCGCAGTTGATTGAGGACTTCCGTTGTTATCTTCCGGGCGCTGATCCCTTCCTCCAGTTTTTCATACTCATCGAGGGTCAGCAGTACCTGCCAATACGCCCGGCGCGAGAGATCCTCAATCTCGTCGAGGTACTCGCCGAGCCGGGTGAAGGCGTATCTCTCGAACTGTTCGAGTTGAGGCCTGCGAGCCGTCCCCGCCAAGTCGCGTTGCTGCAGCGCAGCGTAGACCGATGCCGCGAGGTGATAGCAGAAAGGTCCGTCGCCATCACGCCACTTCGCGTCCTGGCAATCGATGAAGACAGGGACGAACTGGCTGCTCAGGAGACGAGGCAGGCTTAGAAGAGTGGAAGTCTTCCCAATGCGCCGACGCCCGTAGAGAAGAAGGGCGGGGCGCTGGCCCGGATTGATGATGTTCTCCTCGATCGCGACGATGATGTCTTTCCGCCCCTTGAACAGGTCGTGGTCTCTGGCCTTCAGCGGTTGACCCGCAACGAAGGGATTGGGGATCGGCTCAAAGGCGATTTGTTTACGGCACTGCGCTGCTTCCGAAGTGACGATGTCCAGCCACCGAGAGGCGAGGGCTTGAAAGGCCGGCCCGACCGGTGGTTTGACGAGCGTCATGACAACGCGGAAGTCCTCAAGCGCCTGCCGGAGTTCTTCCAGCACCTTCATCTGACCGGTTGGCGTCATCCGGGTGAGGTAGTCCCTTGCCAAGTCGCCGATTCTGACAATGTAATGCCCGGCATCTCCCAATCCCGTCGGAACGTACTCAGCTTCTGAAGGCAGAATCCCAAAAAGCCTCGCTCCGCGCGCCATCTCCTCAAGGCTGTCGGCACGCTCCAACTCCTGAATCAGCAGCGAGATGAAAGCCCGTTGTGCCGCACGGCGTTGGTATGGAAGCGTGGCGACATGCGTGATTTCAGCAAGCCCGCGCTCAAGATCGAGCCGTGCCAGTCTAACGAGCCAGGCCGTCAGAAACGGCAGCGGCATCGCCATGGCTTCGTCCCAGTAGACCGGTGAGTTTCGGAACAACTGAAAGGGATCTGAACGCCTTCTTGAGCGCCAGACCTGAAAGGCATAGGCAACGAGATGGAAGGGGCGCAGGTACGCGAACAAGAAAGAGATCGAGTATGCGATTCCGAAATGCATGATTTCGACCGTGGGATCGCCGACCAGCCCGACGACCAGCCCGCCGCCCAGCCCGCCGACCAGCCCGAAGACCAGCCCGAAGACCAGCCCGACGCCCAGCGACATAGCGAGAGCTACGGACCAGTTGAACGGATACCCGGCAATCTCCGCCAGGATGCCAACAAACGATACAAGGGTCAGAACGATCGCCAGTTGTGCCGGAAGGACTTTCAAATAGACTCGCAGTGCTTGCCTCTTGGACAACCCGCGCGATTCCGACTCGAGAGTAATCGGCTTGAATAGCGCAAGGTGAAGCCAGTGCAACGATTCTTTAAGATACTTCCGCATCATTCCTTACCGTCGGTCGCGCTACTTGCCTCGCAACGACTTGATTGTGTCCAGCAACTTCTTGATGTTGTCCAGGCTGATTAGCCTCTTCGCCTTCCGAAAGTTTTTCGGATCAAATCTGCCAACAAGAAAGTTGCCGTATTCGCGCGCAATCTCTTCAGTTAGGGCATCCTCGTCGAGCCCGCGCTGACGGTTCTTGACCACCCAGTCGCAAAGGATCTGCAACTTGAGCGGATGAGTCTCAAGATTCGAGAGAATGAACATCAACTCCTCGTCGCTGAAGCCCACCCTCTGATCATAAGCGGCGAGGAACCCTTGCGCCTCTGCCGCAGTGAATTCTTCAAGCTCAACCACGGTGAACAAGTTGTAAAAAGGCGAGGTCAACTTCCCCTCAAGAGACAGGTTCTGCAGACTGCGTTGGGTCGACGTGACGAACGCCATCTTTCGCGTGTTGAGCTGCGCTCGCATATGATCGAAGAAGTCTTCGGTGAACTGCTCGCGATGCTTGAACGTGTTCTCGAATTCATCGAGACAGAGCACGAGCCGCTGACCATCGCGCTCCAGCGCCTCGATCTGGTCGCTGAATGCAACGAGGTTCCCATTGAGCGAGTTTTCCGGTTTGACCGCACCCCCAGACGCCCCCAATTTGTCTAGCACCGTCTGAAAGAAGCCGAGGGCCGTGTGATAATGCGCGTCCAGGAGGTCTACGTAAAAGAAGCGATAGCTTGTGTCGTTGAGCCGCCGCACGCCCGTCTGGCAAAGATGGTAGAGCAGCGAAGACTTCCCGATTCGCCGTTCTCCGACTACCGAGGTGCTTTGCAAGGTGGCGAGCCGGGTGATGATCTCTGCAATCTGGTCTTCGCGCCCGAAAAAATCATCCGGGTCGGTGATTACTCCACGGTTGCAGAAAGGGTTGGTTAGTTGACCCACTGGGTGACCTCCTAAGCGAGCGCTCTTTGCTCACTCTTCGAGGATTTGTCTCGGCGTTAGAATACGCCAGCGTACAAGCAGGTCACAAGGAAAGAAGCGCCGAATCAAACACTCGCGCCGCGTTGTGCCGCCACGTGTGCCGTTCAACTATCGTCTCGCGAGCCGCGACGCCGAGCCGCGCGCGCAGTTCTCGGTCGCTGCCAAGCCCCCCGATAGTTCGAGCGAGCGCTTCAGCATCCGCCGCCCCGACCAACAAGCCGTTCACTCCATCGACTATCACCTCACCTATCTGTCCAAGCCGGCTCGCAACGACCGGCTTTGCCATCGACATGTACTCGAACAGTTTCGTCGGCGAGCCGAAGAACTCGCTGCCGTCCGGCGACGAAACGTGCGGAGACACCAGGATGTCGCACGCGTCCAGATAAGCCGGCGCCTCGTCGTGCCGAATCCGCCCGACAAACGACGCGTCGGCTTGTCTGCCCGAGCCGCTTATGATCGACTCGGCCATCGCTCTCTCATCCCCATCGCCGATAAACAAGAAATGAAATCGGGAAGCGTCGTGGACTCGCACAGCGGCCTGTGCGAGTACCGGCGCGCCGTGCCACGGCCCGAATGTCCCGAGGAACCCGACGACGATCTTATTCTCGATACCGAGTCTTCGCCGAATCTCGTCCCCGCCGCAGCCCGGCTTGAATCGCTCCGGGTCGACGCCGTTTGGGTTGACGATAATCTTCGCGGAGTCAACACCGGCGGCGGTCAGGTTGCGGCGTTCGACCTCCGACACGACAAAGATCAGATCGGCCGCGTGCAGGTTGAGCCGCTCGAAACGGGCGAGCAGGCGCAACTGGCCTATCGGATCCCACCACCGGCTGACCCAGACCTCTGAGCCGTTGTATTCCAGCGCGAGCCGCCGCCCCGACGCAATCTTGAGCGCGACGCCCGTCCAGTTGAATCTGCTGTACCGCTGGTAGATGAAGTCAAAGTGTCCGAGGCTGTTCGTCGCGTCGGCGCACAGACCGAGTGTCTTGATCGTGAAGACCAGGTTGTTCCAAAGCTCGAATAGCGCACGGTTCGCGGTGAACAGGCGCGAAGGTTTCAGCGCTGTTCGATCTCCGGAACCGCCCGCGCCGGCGGTGACCATCTTCACTTGATGGCCCAGCTCCGACGCGCCGCTCATGAATCCAGCCGCGTGAGTCGCCATTCCACCTTCGTTAGAAGCCGCGAGCGTGGCGCGCAGGAAAAGGCATGTGAGGGGAACGGGGAGAGGGGGCGACACGGAGACACGGAGACGCGGCGACGCGGGGACGCTGTCCGAGGAGTGGCCGCTCATCCGCTGGGCCGTGCTTTGGAGGGCGGTAAGGGCGAAGAGAATAAAAGTCGCGAGCCACGAAATCGGAACGAGTAGGCCGTAGCCGATCGCGAGCTCGACCGCCAGGCGCGGCGCGTCTATGAGCAGCGCCCCGAAACGGGACCGTACAACGGTCCTTCCCAGGCGGTCGCCTAACACTACGCGCCCGGCTCCGCAGAGCGCGCCAAACACGGTGAGCGAGACGCGGGCGCTCTGCACTTCAAGGTCCGGCGCGAACACCGCGAACACGTCCGGCGAGAGCGATCGCATTCTGCGCAACGCCTCGCGCTTCGATTTCCACTTCAAGTCGGACTTGTCGATCACCCGGACGCTAGCACCCGCCAATTCACGTTCGGCCCATTCAAGCGAGGAAGCTCGGTCTGCTGCCAGGTCCAGCAACACCGCAACCGAGCGGTCCTCCTGCTGAGCCGAAGGTGTCTCGCCTGCTTTCTGGTGCGTGGGCGCGCCGTCGCCGTCGAGCTTGGTGTGAGTGGGGAGGTTCGGAGCCGTCACTTGGTTGCCGTTATGAGTAAGTTCCAGCCCAATGTGCGCGCGAGCCATTGGAACAAGGATTCGGGCAGCACGCGGCCGATGGGCGCCAGCTCGGCGCGCGTGAGCTGATGGACGCGGACCTCGCATTCACTGAAGTCGCGAAACAGACGCCGCGCTTCTCTGGGCGTGTACGCCTTCACGAGCGGGCGGCCGCCGGTCTCGGTGTGCTCGACGTGGCGGCTCATGATTTCCGCGGCGCTTCGTTTGAACAACTCGCCGCGCGCCAATCCGTGCTTGAGAATGATCGAGCCCCAGTAATAAAGGGACGCGCGGTTGTAGATCATCACGACGGCTCGGCCGCCCCGTCGAAGCACGCGGCGCATTTCATCCACGGCTTTCGCGGTGCCGGGCGTGTGGTGGATGACGCCGAATGAGTAGACGAGGTCGAAACTCTCGTCGGGAAAGGCGAGGCGCTCGGCATCGCCGATTGCGAAGCTCGCTTCTTCGCCGTAGACCGCGAACCTCCGGCTTGCGATCTCGATGCTGCGGGGTGTGAGGTCGACGCCCGTCACGCTTGCCCCGGCGCGGGCAAACTGGAGAAGGTCAGTGCCCGTACCGCAGCCGACTTCGAGGACACGCTTACCCGAATGATCTCCGAACCGGATCGCGTCCTTCATCCACGGCGCATAGATGGCGTAACGGTACTCTTCGATGGCTTCGAAGTACTCACGGCTTCCGGCGGGCAGGCCGCGAGCGACGTGCGCGCCGCATGGGTTCTCGCCCCACTGCTCGCGGGCGCGGCGTTTGGACTCGTCGTTCGGACTCTGGAGAGCGATGTCCCTTCCGGTGTGATGCACGATCGGAGATTCGTAAGCTGAGCGTTGCTCGACGGAAGCCGGGGTCGCGGCTGCGCAGGTCGCGCCGCTGAAGTTTCTCGCCAACATTCCTTCGGCGTTCTCATTGGTCCAGCGCTCGTGGCTCGCCATATGGGTCCCCGCACTCGCTGACGGATGACGCATCACGACTCACTCGTCAGCGTTCGCCTGAATTGTCGATAGTAGTAGAGGTGTAACAGGTAGTCCAGCGCCATGGCCATCGCTCCGCTCCACGCGGCGCCGGCAATTCCATAGCGCGGCACGAGCAGAAAAAGGCCGGCCAGGCTCGCGACGCTGACGACCCCCGCTGTGTTGCGAAGTTCCGTTCCCCGACCGTGCGACGCGAGGAAAAGGTTGTAAGGTTGAAACAGCCCGGCGAAGAGACCGAAGATAGCGAGCGGAATCAGCAGGGGCGCGGCGTCAACGTACTTCGGAAACGCGAGCTTGAGAACCAACGGGCCGCCGATGACCAGCGCCGCCGCCGACAACAGCAGGACTGCGGCGTTCCACCTCGTGATTCGGGCCGGCACCCGGTTCAAGTTGGAAAACGCGCGATACCGCGAGACTGCCACCGCGCGCGAGATCGTCACGATCGGCGCCGACAGCCGCTGAGCTATCGAGTACAGACCGAGCGGCGCAAACTCGGCGAAGTAACCGATCACGAGGTTGTCGAATCGCGCCGACACCGCCCCCGTGATTCGCGCGAGATACGTGTTCAGACCGTAGCTGCGTGTGTCGCGCAGTGTAAGCCTCATGTACTGCCGCGTCCCCGAAAAGCGCGGCCGCAAGTAGGCAAGCGTCCATGTAGCGGCAATCCCGAGTCCGGTCAAGTAGGCCACCAGAGCCGATGTGGAGGTAAGCCGGCCGCTCACAGCGAGAGCGAACAGCGTCGCGAGGTTCGCCGCCGACCTCAAGAGATGGAACTCCGAAAGCCTTCGAACCCGGTTGAGGCCCTGACAGCTTTGCTCGACGAGCCATTGAAGCGGCTGAAAGAACGCAAACCCTGAGGCCGCCAATAGCATGCCCCGAACGTCCTTCTTGAAGATCAGATCGATCGGCACGGCAGCAGCGGCGATGAACAGCGCGAATGCCCCGCCGATCGCCAGGCCCATCAATACGAGCGCTCCGAGCACCTGTCGCTCTCGCTGATCATCCTTGGACAGAGCGAGCACACGCGCGCCCGCGGAGAAGACGCCGAACTCGAAGAACAATCCACCGATCATCACTATTGCCAGACAGAACGCGAATCGTCCGACTTCGGCGGGCGCCATCCAGTTCGCTTGCACGAGGCTGGCGAGGAATCCCATCGCTGTCGCGCCGCTATGCGCGGTGAACAGCATGCCGGCCTGACGCGGCGTCTCGCCCAGAGGCAGCCACGCGAAAGCAGCCTGAAGGGGAGAAAGGGCCGGCGTCTTGTGCTCGGGGTCCGAGGTCCGGTGTTGGGTGTCGCCGGTCGGAGGTGGTTGGGTCTGGGCTTTCAGCTTGAATCACTCCCGCGTTGCGCGCGATTAAAACGTCAACACCAGCAGTCCTGGGCGCTCTCTCGCGCCGGATTGGCTGGGCTTTGAGCCAACTAGAATGACTGCTACAAATCTTCTGGTTTGAGTCCTGTGTTCTTCGCGACCCTGGCTAGCATCTTTGGCCCGATTTCCTCCCGGTCGTGAAACGCGAATACGACGTCGGGCCAACCGGAACGCGTGAGTACCTTGTGTGAGCCTGACCCTCGCTTCACGCTCCACCCGATTCGGAGCAGCGCTGCGAAAACGCGCTTAGCCTTGGCCCGACGACCATTGACTCATGCGGCTGCAAAAGAGATGTTGATAAGCTCGTGAGTGCTCTCCCCATGCTCAAGACGGTCTGCCAGCACGCGTAACGCGAGCGCCTGGGCCTTAGCAGCAGCTTCTTCGGACGTCTCTCCGTAAGCCAGCGCGCCCGGCAGTTCCAGGACCTCCGATAACCATCGTCCATCGTCCTCTTGCTCAAGCTCTAGTGTGAGAGTCATACGGGGTTCCTCTGCCGAATCCTATCACATAAGAAAAACGCTCAGTAGCCCTTCTTCGACTCTTCAATCTCTGTGGTGTGCGGCTCGCTCACTCAGCATCGACGTTGAACTCTCTTGGGTCGATCGCCTGGCCAAAGGTGAACTGGGTCAGCGTGAGGACCCAGTCGTACACCACTGTGCTCCGGCCCTCGATTGCCAGCGTGATCTTGTAGGTGTGCGGAAGCGTGAGACCGGCTTCGGTTCTAAAGTCGGAGAATTCCTCAACGATGTCGATCCGCGTTTCCTGCTCTTCGAGGGAATCAGCGGGGCGGTTCGAGCCGATCTTCGGATCGATGAGCTGATGGTAGCGCGTACGAACGTGCTGAAAGGTCTGAGGATCGAAGAAGAGCGTGATCACAAGGTCTTCATTCTTGCGCGGAGCGTACTTGAGTTGATGAAGCTCGCGTTTGTCGATCTTCTTGATACCGTCATACTTCAACTTCGGCGCCTTCCGCGCAACGTCGAGCAGCGCCCAGCCCGGTGACAACGTTCCGCCGATGAGTCCCTCGGAGAAGGGGACCTGGTTGGTCAATAGGTACCTCCCGAAGAGCGAGCGGACTCCGGGCTTCACTTGAGTAACCGTCAGCCGCTTGCCGTCGTAGCCCATCTTCTCATGAGGGTAGTCGATGTTATCGAAAATCATGCTCGTGAGGGTGCTGGCGTGGTCGGACAGGAGCCGGGCGTCGCCGTAGAGCTGGCCGCGGCCGCCCTGACGGAAGGTGACGACCGCCTTGCCGGTTATCTCGCGCGTGACAGCGGCGGCCCTCGCCTGCGCCGAGCCGATCGATTCGAGGTGCTTTGCGATCAGATCTTCGGGTTTCATCTTGTCGTCGTACATCGAGGCCGGCGCCGAGGTCGTTGCGAAGAGAACGCCAGCAAGAAACAGTATGGCCGAGGCCGCAGGGAGCATCCGGAGCGGCTTGTTCATCACTCTTATCCTCCAAGACTGAAGTATTGCCTGGCACGCAGTACCGCGAGTGATCGATACCGGATGGAACACAAGCTGAAGCACTCGCTTCAGGGCCGCGAGAGTATAACCACCAAACCCGATGGAAATCCAACCGATAGGGCCGCAGGAAGAATCAAGCAGATCGCGCCGCAAACCGGACCTGTGCGAGTGATTCCCCGCGTGATCATCGCAACGACCTCCGGACAAAGTGTCCAAGCGCTAGGAAGCTAACCTCTCAGGCACTCCGGTGCTCGCCGGCCCGTTCGCGCGTGTGCCGCTGCCTGCAATCCAGTGATCGTACCAGAGACTCAGATTCAACAGGCTCCACAGAAACAGCGAGTAGTTGACTCGGCCGGCGCGCTGCTCCTTCAACAATCGCCCGACGAAGTCGTAGTCGAACAACGCCCGCTCGCGCAACGCCGAACCCATCAACGCGTCCTCCACGAAACCGCCCAGCCGGTCCAGCATCCACTCATTGATCGGCGCGGCGAAGCCCTTCTTCTTGCGATCGATCACGCGATCGGGAATCACCCCCCGCAGCGCCTGCTTCAGAATGTGTTTCTTCTCCCGGCCCCTGTACTTCAGCCGCTGCGGAATCGCCATCGCCAGCTCGACCAGCTTGTGATCGAGAAACGGAACTCGCGCTTCCACCGACGTCGCCATCGTTATCTTGTCGACGCGCATCAGCAACAACTCCGCGAGCCTCAGCTTGAGTTCCTGGTAGATCATTCGCTCCAGTTGATCGGCGTCCGGCTTGGCCGCAAGCAAGCGGTCGAGGTTCTCACGTACGACGGAATGGGAAGAGAAACGCGAGCCGTCGCCTCCACTTCCCCCGTTCACCCGTTCCCGTGCGTGAGCCGTCAGGAGTTGCTGCTTGTGGAATTCATCGAAGACAAACGCGCCGGTCCAAAACAACTCCTCTCCGCCGCCGAGCCTGCGCAACAGATCAGGCACGAACTTGCCGTACTTGGGCATCAACCGCGCGCCGCCCGCGTGATGAAACGCGCGCCCCGCTGCAGCCAGCGCCCTCCGAACTGGCGCCGGCAGCCGTTTCAGGTAACGCCAGCCGTAGTCGTGAAGCGCCAGATAGACCGCGTAGTTGTCGTAGCCGCAGAACAACTCATCCGAGCCTTCGCCTACCTGCACGACGATCGTGCCCGATTCGCGCGCGAGCTTCGACACGTAATAGAGCGGCACGCAGACCGGATCGGCTATGGGCTCGTCTTGATGGAAGATCAAGCCCGGCAGGAACTCGATCAGCTCTTCTTGACTGATTACGACTTCGTGATGATCGGTCTTGAACTCGCGAGCCACCGCGCGCGCTTCCTCGAGCTCGTTGTACTTCGGATCGTCGCGGAAGCCCACCGTGAACGTGCGCACCGGCTGGCTCATCAGCTTCGACATCAGCGCCACGTTCGCCGTCGAATCGATACCGCCCGACAGGAACACTCCGAACGGAACGTCGCTCATCATCCGTTTCTCGATTGACTCGGTCAGAAGACGCAACACCTCAGCCGTGCACTCGCGCTCGTCGATCTCACGCGCGGGAACTATCGCGTCCCAGTAACGGACGATCTTCACGTCGCCGCGCGCGTCGCACGTCAGCATGCAACCGGCGGGGAGCTTGTTGATCCCGGCGAAGAGAGTTTGCGGCGCGGGCGCGGTGAGAAACGTCAGGTAGTGGTAGAGCGCCTCCTCGTCGACGTCGCGAACGATCGCCGGGTGGGCGAGAATCGCTTTGATCTCCGAAGCGAAGATCAGCCGTCCGCCGGCAATCGTGTAGTAGAGAGGCTTGACTCCGATTCGGTCGCGCGCGAGCACGAGGCGTTGCTCATTCTGGTCCCACAGCGCGATGGCGAAGTCGCCTTCGAGCGCGTGAACGAATTCCAGACTGCGCTCCTCATAAAGATGAATGATCGTCTCGGTGTCGGTGCGCGAGCGGTATTCGTGCCCGCTGTCGATCAGGCACTTTCTCAGCGCGACGTGGTTGTAGATCTCGCCGTTGAACGTTATCCACACGCGGCGGTCTTCATTCGGCATGGGATTGTGGCCGGCCGGCGACAGGTCGACGATGGAGAGGCGGCGATGTCCGAGACCGACGCGGCGGTCTTCAGTGACGTAGACGCCGGCGTCATCCGGCCCGCGGTGCTGCATCGTGTCGCGCATCGAAACGATCAGCTCTTCGCTGACCGAGCCGGCGCTCAGGCCATACTCATAGACTCCGCAGATACCACACATGTCAATTCAGGGCTGCTTGGCAAACTCCACGATCTCTTCGACAGGGATAGTGACGATGCCGGTCTTCGTCTGAATGTTTATCACCGAGAATATGACCCCCTTGATCTCTTTCCTGCTGGCGTCGCCACGATACTCACCCAGGAGCGGATTCGAGTCGGTCGCGGCCTCTTTGGTTTCGCCGGTGATGTGCAGAACGAACCCGCCCTTTCCTCCGAGGGCTTCGATCTCGGTCGCCGACTTCCCCTCCATGAAGATCGTCAGGTCGTCGACCTTGCTTCCCTTCTTGAAGTGGACTCCTTGTTCATCGATCGCTGTGATGTCGGAGCCCTTGCGGATGACATAACTGACGGAGCCCTCTTTGGCTTGCCGCTGAACGATCCTAGCCTGAATCTTTCCTTCCACGACCTCGCCGTTCTTCTTCTTCACACTGGCGGCGAGCGCGGTCACGGGAAGAGCGATTAAGAGCACTACCGCAGGGATCAGGGCGAATCTTCTCTTGTTCATGATTGCCTCCACATGACTGTCCGTCCTGCGCTGCCGGACGGGTTGAACTCAGACTGCTGACCTCGTTGCCGCGAGCGCGACTGTTCTTTCGATTCGTGCTTCCTCGCCGGCGCGGCAGGGCACCAGCAACACGGTGAGCCTAAAAGGAACTGACTTGCGCACGCGGTAGATGATACCAGAAGAGCGGACTCGCTTGCCGAAGCTCGGCGAGACCCATCGTTCGACGATCGTTGCTTCGAGATCGTCCCGCATCGGCACTATCGCAAGCGCCGACTGCTCGCCGCGAGCGAGGACGCGTCGGCCTTCTTCGATGGTAACCTCGAGCCCCGCGTCGAAGTTGAAGAAAAACTCGAATTGATGCGAGCCGCTGCCGGTGAAGATGTCTTCGATGACCCAGTAACCTTCGCGCTTCTCGAAGGTCACGATTCGGCGATGGATGACCGGCTCAGCGAGATTCGCGTAGCCGTCGTGCTCGGCGTCCAGCACGTCGCGCTCCGGGGTGCTCTCCCAGCTATTAACCTTCGGTGTGACGTTCGGACCGAGCGAGAACAGCGAGCCACGGCTTATCAGGCTTATGTCTCGACCGTCGACGCGAACGGTGTTGTGAGATTCCGTCGAGCGAAAGAGATTCCGCAATCGCTCGTTGCCCGTGTAAAGATACGTTCCCGGATCGCGAAGAAAGGTTCGGTCATAGGCGAACACCTCAATCGACAGGGCATCCGAATGTGCATGCGAGCCGCGGCCCCGCGCCCCGTGATCGCCGCAGTCGATGATCGCGTACAGCGGTCCCTCTCGCTGGATGAAGACCTGGCTGACAGAGAAGGCTTTCGATCCGGTCGGAGCTTTGCCGAGTGACGATGACGCCGGCGCCTCGCGCGCGCCGAACCACCACACGGCCTCTTCATCTACGTAGGTTCGTTTGAACGAGGGATCGTCAAAGATCGCCGCGCCGAGCGACAGCAGGTGGGAATGATCAGCCGCCTTTTGCCGTGTGAACTTCCACAGCGTCCCATCATCGGAATCCCCGATCGCCGGCGCTGTGCCGTCAGGCTTCAGATAGTGCAGCACGAAGTCGAACATCGCTTTGAGGCGTTCGCGGTAAGAAGGTGGGAATTCCAGCCCCATCCTATCGCCCAGCGTGAAGTGCAGTGTGAAGATCTCCAGCACCAACCGGTGATAGTTGGTCGTCCCCTCATAGTCCACGCCGTCCGCGAGAACTTGCTTGTGCATCTCTTCGATCAAAGCTCGGGCGGCGTAGCTCATCCACTTGCGTGACTCGTTGAATTCCGGCGCCGTCGCCCCGATCGCTAAAAGGCCGATCAAGTCAGAAAGGTAGTGATTGCTCGTCGCGCGATGGGAGTACTCGATGTTCTCACTGATGAAGCGTCCGTGCGCGAGCAGGCACTTCAGCACCAGGGCAACCACCTCGTCCGTCATCAACCGCGAAGCGCGACACATCTGGAACGCCGCGACGAGATTCACCGCTCGAATCCCGGCTTCCATCGCGACGCTCCAGTTGACCCCGTACCGCGGCGGGTTCGCGGCGCACCACGACGTGAATTGAGCGATGAGCTCGCGGGCGTACTGCTCGTCACCGGTCAGCACGTAGGCGCGGCCGAGCGTCGTTAGGTGATGGAGCCGGTTCAATTCCCATACACGCCGCACGTCGGAGTCTTCGGCTCGAACGAAGTGAACGCGGGAAAAGTGTGTCACCGGCCATCGCACTCCCGTCGCGGGGTCCGCATGCCAGTCGATAAGAGGACCCAACTCGTAGTCGTCATCGAAGACCGGGATGCGGTGGGCCAGGATGTCGCCGGCCTCGCGCGTGGTTCGTTCGATCGATTCCGGATGGAGTTGTTTGATGGCTTCGGCTGTCTCAGTGAGGTCATCAAGCCCGGCGGTGAGTTGCACGTGATCTGCGCGCCGGAACGACGCCGCCACGTCGGCGAGCCGTTTCCCATCAAGCGCGCGGATCAACTCTTCGTCGCCTACGCGAGTGCGGTTCGGATGATCGAGCAGTCGTCGTGCGGCTCGCATTAGCCGTCGCCTGCCGCGCAAGAGGGACTCGGCCGCGATCTCGCGCGGCGTCATTCCCCGGAGCTTGTCTCGCAAGTTCGAGAATGGATTCAAACCGTCGCTCTGCTTCATCGGACACAAGTCGCGGTCCTCTCGCCGCCGACATTCAACAGCAGGCCGAGCATGAAAAACAAATACAGATTGAGGTCCGAGTATGCGCCGCTGGTGAGGGTCAGCCCCGGTATCCAGTACGCAATGAACAGGGCGATGTAACACGCTGCCGCCATTCGCCGGCCCGGCGAGCCCGCCCTTCGCAAGAGGCGATATCCCATCATCGCAATCTGAAAGTGCGCGAATGCGTACAGCGCAAGGCCCGCAAGGCCCAGTTCGGCGGCAACCCACAGCAGATTGTTATGCGGCGCGGCGGCGGCTCGCGTGTCCTGGACGGACTCCTGAACTTCACCTTCCGGGGAGTACTTTTCGCGGAAGTAGTCGGTGTAGTTCGCGAGCCCCACCCCCGTCACCGGACGGTCGAGCGTCATCTTGAGGGCCGCCTTCCACGTTGCAAGCCTGCCGTAGACACTGTGGCCGCTCGTAAGTCTCGAACCGAGGAACGGCGAGAGCAGGGCGAGCGCGACTAATAGCGCCGCAGCGACCGCCATCAAGCCAACAATGCGGAGCCTGCGGGAACGCGTGAGCGAGCGAGGCGCGTCACGGTTTCCTGACCTGTTCAGCAGCTCAACAATCACCCACCCCACGACGACCGCGACGGCTACCGCGCGAAACAGCGACAGCACCGAACCGGCGAGGCTCGCTGCCATTGCGATCCACCACACGAGCCGCGCGCTGCTGTCGAGTCGCAGCTTCAGGAGCCGGGGCGCCGCGCGCAAGAACAGGAAGACCAGCCCGCAGATGATCGCGTATGAGGAGTCCGACGCGAATGGCCCGTTGACGCGCAGCTCGCCTTCGCGGATCAAATCGGAACCTTTGAACGGAAACACATCAGCGCGGGTCGCGAGCTCGAAAGCTCCAGTCGCAAACAAGAACAGCGCGATCGCAACTGCCGCGAGCATCACCGCGCGTGCGCGGCCGGCTATATCGAAATGTTTGCGCACGAGATAGAAAGCCACCAGCGGCAGCCAGAAGCTATCGACGGCCAGGCGCAGGGCGTAACCGACGTTGTCCGACACCAGCACGACGCTGACGATTGCAAGCGTGGACAACAGCGCCCAGGCGAGATGGAACTTCATGGCGCGCGAGAAAGCCTGCAGAGCGCCCGGCGGGCAGAAGGCCAGAGAGGAGCTTCGACCGGTCTCGTCCGCCACTCTTCGGTGCGCTTGCCGCCATTTCCAGATCGACACGAGCGCGAGCATTGCGAAGAATGCGCGATCGTATGTGATGAGTGCCCTATCGGCAGGGACCCGAACATAGACCGAAGCGAGCGGAGTCGTGGCGAACCAAACGATGAGCAGACCCTCGACCGATACGCGGGGTGAAAGCGCAAGAATCCGTTCTCGCCACAAAGACACGAAGTCATGAAGGGATCGCCAGCCGTAACCTCGCGTTGTTATTGATCGGGCCACTTCGTGTCCTGGTGCCTGAGTGGCGGAGTCTTGTCTTCTCGGGCACGCCGTCAGGAACTCGCCTCGAGAACAGCATCGACGATTCGCGGCGCCGTCTTGCCATCCCACAGCTCGGGAACTCGACGGGCGCGCGCGGGTCCATCTAGCGCGGCCATCGCTTCTCGCCTGATCGCTTCGGGATCATTGCCCACTACGACGTTCGTGCCTTCGGTGACTGTGATAGGGCGCTCGGTGTTGTGCCGCAGCGTCAGGCAGGGGATTCCCAGCACCGTGGTCTCTTCCTGAATTCCGCCGCTGTCGGTCAACACCAGCCGGCTGTTGCTGTAGAGCTGAAGGAAATCCAGGTAGCCAAGCGGCTCGGTGAGGATGAGGTTCGGCATTCGCGCCAGTCGTTCATCAAGTCCGAATTCTTCAATGCGACGCCGCGTTCGGGGATGAACCGGAAAAATGAGCGGGGCGCGTTCCGTCACCGCTTCGAGCGCGCCGATTACCCCTTCGAAGGTCTGTCTGTCATCGACGTTCGAAGGCCGATGCAGCGTCATTGCGGCAAACTGCTTCGGCGCGAGTCCGAACCGCTCGAGCACTTGCGATCCGCGCGCGCGGTCCAGATTGCGATGGAGCGCGTCGATCATCACGTTGCCGACGAAGCGTATCTTCGCGGGAGCAACTCCTTCGCGAAGGAGATTCTCATCCGCGTCGCGCGACGGGGTCAGCAGCAGATCGGCTATGGCGTCGGTGACCAGACGATTGATCTCTTCGGGCATCATGCGATCGCGGCTTCGCAAGCCCGCCTCGACGTGCGCGACCCTGACTCCCAACTTTACGGCGACGAGGCTCGCGGCCAGGGTTGTGTTGACGTCACCGACTACGACGACCCAGTCGGGGCGCACATCTTCGACGACGCGCTCGAAGGCGAGCATGATTCGCGCGGTCTGCTCTGCGTGCGAGCTTGAGCCAATGTCGAGGTTGATGTCGGGCCGTGGAATCTGGAGGTCGTCGAAGAACGCATCGCTCATCGACTCGTCGTAGTGCTGACCCGTATGCACGAGCCACGGCTGAATCAGCTTCGGCCGCCGTCGCATCTCCTCGATAAGAGGCGCGATCTTGACGAAGTTCGGCCGTGCGCCGGCGACGTTAATTATTCGGAGCATCGTTCGGCTCTTGTTTGCCCGTCGTTCGGCCGGGGTCGAGGGCCCTGAAGTGGCCGAGGAGTACAGCCAACGCGAGGCCGGCGATTGCTGCGATCAGGGCGGCGGTCGCGGTGCTGCGCCAGTACGACGGCGGCTGCGCGGTGTCGGCTACGATGGGCCCGACGAGGTGAGTCTTCTGGGTCAACGTCGGCGAGACGTTGTTAGCCTTCACCTCGTCCAGCTCGCTCTCGAGCTTGAATAGCGTATCGCGATTGACGAGGCCGGGCTGCGACTTGAGTTCCTTGATGTGCCGCTCGATTCGCTGCTGCCGCTCCAGGTGCGGAGCCATCGCGTCATCAAAGAGTTTCGCGTGCCTTTCGACGAGCGCATCGGCAACCGCCTGCGCCAGGTGCATCACGTAGTCCTCGCTGTCGAGGGCGCTGACGCTGTTGGCGGTGATGCGGACGAGAATCGGGTAAGAACCGCGCCTCGATCCGCCGGTGACGGTTTCGCCGCGGACGCCCCGGTGAAGGCGCGCCGGCCTGTTTCCCGTCCTCTCGCCGAGTTCGTGAGCGAACGCTGCACTGTTGATGATCTCGGTCGTTGTGTAAGGGTCTTCGAGCGGCTCCTTCCAGACCTTTCCGATTTCGATGAGTCCCGTCGCGGTGTGGACGCCAGGCTGATTGCGTCCAATGAAGGCGGTGACCCCTGCCGCGGCGAGCGTCAAGATGATGATGAACCACTTAGCGCGCCACACGGCGGAGAAGTACCTGTCGAGCAGTAGTTCTTCTTCAGCGTCGTTAGTTGTGACGGTCGGACTGGCCATGATTCGAGCGGTGAAGTCTACAAGCGGGCGCGCGCTCGGCACAAGCCGGGTGACACCCGCAGCCCTCGAGGGAACAAGCGGAACTCGAAGGGCGTACCCTCGCAGGCCGGTCGTGCGTACGGCAGGCTCTCACCGCAGCGAATACGTAACCCGTGGAACAAACGGCGGTATGAGCGTCCCCGTCACCGCGTTAGCAACGATGGTGAAGTGCATGGTGAGAGAGACAAATAAAAAGTTGGTGACCTACGTTAAAAAGTTCTTGACATGCCCCCCCCCCGCCGGACGTATACTCGCGCCCGCCTTCACAAGACTCAAGCTCAGTAAGGTTGTGCAGAGCGCCGGAATGAAGACGAATAAATGAACTCGGTAGACGATCTACCAGCGTACGCGGCCCGCGTGAAAAATCTCGCAACGCCGCCGGTCCTGACGCGCTCCTATATGCGCCCGGGACCGACAATCGGTCGGTCGAGCAATCACTCAAGGGTTACCAGGTCGAGCGAACACGCCCGTGCATCCGGGTAATGACAAGAGGGTAATCGAATAGCACGAAGTAACTTGGGAGCGCACGCGCTTCCATCGCGCGAAGCGCGACTGCGCGCGTGAGGCGGGTTGCTTCGGTGACCGCTGCAAGCCAAAGAACAGCGAGGCAGAGGGCTGCGCCGTCAGGGTGACGTGTGTCAGAAGAAAACGCGAGGCTGAGGTCCGCGAGGTGAAGTGCCCGAGATGAGGTATGTCAATCCGCGTACGCGGGCGTGTTCGCGAGCGAGACCGTAATCGACAGGAGGAGAGGCGATGTCGAAAGCGACGATGAGAAACAGGAAAACTCGAAGGCGAAGGCAAGAGGCCGCAACTCGCTCCCATCATCGGCGCAAGGTGATCATCGCAGCCGGAATCCTCTTGAGCCTCCTGACAGCAGCCGGAATAGCCGCGCAGTGGAGCGGCCTCTTCTCCAGCACGCGAGTCGTCGAGCAACGAGCCCGCGCGGCCCACCGATGGAGCGGCTCGGTCCTCGACTCGGTCGCGAGAGGCGCCATCATCTACTACGACGCGAGCGGGGAGGCGACCGGCCAATACGCGATCACGATCTTCCGCGGCTATCCCGA